>JAIQFU010000184.1 GCA_020073115.1 Terriglobia bacterium | reverse complement strand
AGTACCCCAACCTGATGGGCTTCGAGCGCTGGCTGCAAACCCACTGGGTCAAACGCCAGGCGGCATGAGTACCGCCGGCGCTCGGTTGTTAGCACCGTTTGTTTGAAAGCTGACGGCCAGACAACGGCGCCAAAGAACCGGGCGGCGGTGGTCCTTATCGCCGCTTCCCGGCTGCTTCCGCTTTTTTCGCCGCCGCCAGGAGATCCTGAACCCCCGGGTCGCCGCCCGAAAGCCGCGCCGCCTGTTCCGCCAGTTTCACCGCCTCAGCGCCGTTCCGGACGGCGGGTTCGGGACAGGTGGCGAGCATCCAGGCCGTCTGAACCAGGACCGCAACGTTATCCGGGTTGGCAGCCAGCACTTTCCGCCAGTGCGCCAGGGCTTCGGCGTACCTGCCCGCCTGCGCCAGCGCCACCCCCAGGTTGCTCTCCGCCTGGGCGAAATCGGGGTTGACCCGCAGGACCGTCTCGAAGTGGCCGATCGCTTCGCCGTACTTCCCGGCCTGAACCAGCGCCACACCCAGGTTGTTGTGCGCCTCGGCGTAGAACGGGTTCAACTGCACCGCCTGGCGGAAGTGCGTCATGGCCGCTTCCTCCGCGCCGGCCTGCGCCAGCGCGATCCCGAGGTTGGTATGGGCCTTGGCGTTCCCCGGATCAAGCGCCAGCGCTTTTTTCCACTCGGCCACGGCCGCCTCGTGCCGTCCCTCGCGTTCCAATTCCAGAGCATGGTCGAACAGGGCGTAGAACTCGGCCGCCGGGACGGCGATGCTGAGCAGGCCGCCCGGGGGGATGTTCACGAACTCGGGGAGATTCACGGCGCGATTGGCCGCCGTGGAGTTCTCGATCAGAATCGGCGGGGTGTCGCGGCCTTCCTCGTCCAGGTGCGTGAGGAACATCTGCGTGTAGGGCGAGCGGCTCTTGGACGAGAACACCAGCCAGCGGCCGTTGGGCGAGAAGCTGTGCCATGAATTCATGAGCGCCGTGTTGGCGCGCATGCGGCGGGCTTCCCCGCCTTCCGCCGGAACGATCCACAACTCGCTGTCGGGGCGCATCAACTGCCCGTTGCGGCACTTGACGAACACGATCCACCGGCCGTCGGGCGAAACCTTGGGAAACGTGTTGCTCATGCCGTCGCGCGAGGCGCCGCGAATCGGCTCCGCTTTCCCGCCCTTGCCCTCGTTGAAGGGGATCCGGTAAAGGTCGTACTGGATGGGGATCTCGTTCCCGTCGCCGGCGTACTCCGCGAGTTTCCGGCCGGCGGGGTAGGATTCGCGGGCTTCGGCGCGGGCGAACACCAGGTACTTGCCATCGGGACTCCAGACGCCGTCGGTGTGGACGTAGCGCGGGTCGTCGGCGCCGGGGAGGGCTTCCATGCGCCCCGTCTCGCGGTTGTACCACGCCAGGATGCCGCGCGTGGGGTAGAAGACCTGAAGAAAGCGGTAATTCTTGAAGTTGGCCACGTACACTTCTTCGTTCAAGGTGGTCACGGCGTAGCGGCCGTCGGGCGACACCTGCGAAAGGAAACCGATGGTGCTCTGGCCGGCCGGCTTTCCCTTGAAGGAATTCCAGGTGATGACGTCTTGGTTGCCGATGGTCATCCGGGGAGCGACGGGCGCGATGGCGTACGTCCCCTTGTCGTTCTCCGGGCCATCCACGTCCATCCCCAGCGTCTTCCCGTCGCGGGAGAAGGAGTGGCAGTTGGTGCAGGTGTGCAGTCCTTCCAGAACCACGCGGCTCCGGGGCTCGCCGATATCGCGCAGCCGCCAGGCGATCAGCGGGATTCCCGCGGTGGCCAGCGGCTTGATCACGCCCTTCTGCACTTCGGAAGGCATGAGCGGCACATCGCGGTAGAAGATAGGGGAGCCCACGGGGTCCCGCGAGGTTTGAATCCGAATCTGCGCGCGGGCGCCGCCGCCGGAGATGGTCACGGTGGCCGAACGCCCGGTGGAGCGCTTCTTGATCGCGGCCCAGGTAACGGCGTCGGGAGTCCAGGAATGCCCGGTGGGAGCCGGCGGAGGCTGATTCGTGTCGGAGATGGCGCGCTTGTCGATTTCACCGGGAGGCGGCGCGCCGCCGGCGCAAGTCAGGTGGATTTCGGGAGCGCCATCGGCGAACTCGATGCCGATGGTCCACGATGCAGGCGAGGGACCATGCCATAGGAACGCCGGAGCAGTGATTTCGGGCGGAAAAACAGATCCGTCGAGTGGATAGTCGATGGTAATACCCTGCGCGGCTGCCGCCAGCGCCGCGGCCAAACCCGCGATCAGCACCCTGAACCCCGCAAGCATCCTGGGCCTGATTGTAACGCAGTGCGTACCGCCGGCGGCCGGGTTTCGCCGCCGGTTCTTGAGGGCTTGGACACGAGGCCAGCCCCACGCTAGCCTTCATCTTTGGTCAAAACCATTGCGCGCGATTTTCGGCAAAAGGGGGGATTACTGGGGAAGAAGGCCCACGGCGCGCCGGGTTGCGGGAGCGCCGTGGGCCCTAAGATCAGCCCTGGATCACCACTTGAATGCCAGGGTGAGATCCATCAGCGGGACGCCGCCGGTAGTCGCCGCGGTGGCCTCGCTGCCGACGCCGGTGGTGCCGAAGCTCTTGGCGTTGGCCAGCGTCTGCATGTTCAGCCCGGTATTCGGCTGCGCCCAGTTGTACCACTTGAACGGGTTCTGGAAGTCGAACCGGAACTGGAACCGTAACTTCTCCTTGATCGGTATCTCCTTGGACGCCGACATGTTGGCCACGATGATGCGTTGCGCATCCCACAAGTTGCTGCCGTTATTGCCCCGGCTGAACGAGGGGATGTAGGTGAAGCAGTCGTTACCCCAACCGACCTGCACCGCCCCGCAGTCGATCATCGAGTTCTGGTTGTTCTGCGTGAACCGGTCCGTACCGAGGTCCGTCCAGTTGTCCCGCAGCTTGGGACGCTGCATCAGGATCACGCCGCCGTAGCCGGGCATATAGCCCGGATAGCCTTGGGTGCTCTGGCCGGAGATGCTCATGCCCAGCGGACTGCCGCTGGAAATGTTGTAGCTCCAGACGAAATCGAAGTCGCCGAGAACGTAGTTCACCCAACCGCCGCGGTTGAGGAATCTGCGGCCCTTCCCCACTGGTATTTCGTAGTTCATGGTGCCGGTGAACACGTGAGTCTGGTTGTAGCCTGACCGGCCCTTGTTCAAGTGCCAGTCGAGGTACGGGTTGCCCGAGTTGCCTTCCAGGCTCTTCGAATAGGTATAAAAGGCCATGAAGTTCAGGCCTTTGGAGAAGCGCTTCTCGATGCGGGCCGTTCCTTCATGGTGCGTCAGGTGGCCGTTGTTGCCCTGCATGTTCACGCCGCTCCAGTTGGTCCACGGCCGCGAAACAGAGGTGTTATTCAGCCAGGTGTTGCGGTACGTGGCGTTGGCCGGGTCGTCCAGGTTCATCCACCCGCTGCCGTTGGGATTGGGAATCATCGCCCATGGCCGCGTGTTCAGGTCGTAGGAACCGCTGTTGCGGACCTGCGCGCTGCCCTTGTACTGGACTTCGAACATGTAGTCTTTGCTCAACTCCGTCTGGATGCCGAAGTTCCAGCTCATGGTATACGCCGCCTGCATGTTGCGGTCGATGATGTTCGCCGAATGGCTGGTCGGGTTACCCGAGTACGGCACGGAACCGTCCGCGCGGTGCGCCGGGTAGCTGAAATTCGGGACGGGCTGGTCGATGTAGAACAGCGGTTTGGCATTGCCCGTCGCCTGTTGGATGTTGGCCGCGTCGCTCATCAGCTCATCGGTATACAGGAACCCGGTCCGCATATCGATATGGGTGAGCGCGAACCCGGTGCGGACTACCACCCTTTGCAGCGGGTGCCACGCCAGTCCGAGGCGCGGGTCGAGGCGGTTCATATCCCAGTTGTAGGGCTTGCCCCCCTTGGGATGCGTCCACGCCCCCTTGCAGCCGCCTGCGGGACAAGTGTAGTTGGTGTAGAGCGAGTCGTCCACCGCATTCGGATCCCAGACGCTGATGAACCCGTATTTCTGGGTGGGCGGCGTTTCGAACGAGTACCGGACGCCAAGGTTCAGGGTCAGGGTCGGCGAAAACTTCCAATCGTCCTGCAGGTAGAAGCTGTGCTGCCAGACGCGCGGCAGGTTGCTGTTGAGCGTCCGGCTGAAGCTCACCGAGCTGATGGCGCCGGTCAGGAAGTTGGCAAAAGTCAGGCCGCTGTTCGGCAGGCCGGTTCCATTGGTGCGAAGACCGCTGGTTCCCGTGTAACTGAAGCTGCCGTCCGGGTTGCCCGGGCCGTAGCTGTTCTGCCGGAACCGCACCAACTCGTACCCCATTTTGAAAGCGTGAGCGCCCCTGGCTTTACTCAAGTCGTCTTTGACGGTGATGATTTCCTGGATGTTGGTGTTGCCGCAACTGAGCGAAAGGCTCTCGGTGCTGCCGCCCAACCCGCTCCCCGGAAAGACGCCCGGCATACAGTCTTTCGGTAGCCCGGTGATGCCCAATTGGGAAGCGACATCCTTGCCGAAGACGCTTGGATCGGTGATCTGGCTGTAGCGGTAGAGGCTGGAGCGGAAGTCGTTCACCACGGTCGGCGCGGGGATCCATGTGGCCCCCGTCCCCCACGTATTCATCCAGGTGTGGCCGATGTTCACGCTGTTATCGAAGAACGAGCCCCCCACGATGGTCCATGGCGGCTGCCGCTCCCACCGGCTGTTCCCCGTCCAGGTCGCATAGGCTTTCAGGTTGGAGCTGAACTGCTGGTCGATGCGCGCCGACATATTGTCCCACCGGACGACCTTGATCGGCCCGGTCAACATGTTGTCTCTGGGCCCGCTGGTGGTGTACGAACCGGGAGCGTTGGGCGGCATGTAGGGGTTCATGCTCAACATCTTGGTTGCGACTTTGCTCCAGGTGTTCTTGGGAATGATGTTGCCCGCATAGGGATCGCGATACCAGTTGCCGGCGGAGTCCACCCGCGTGGTGCCCGGATCGTAGATCGGGTTCATCGCCACCTGGCCGGCCGGGTTGTTGAAATCCCCGTTCAACATGGAGGCGTTGGGCACCGAGTATTGCGCCTGCTTGCTCTGCTTCTCGATCATCCACTGGTAGGCGACCATGAAGAACGTCTTGTTCCGCCCGTCGTAGATGTGCGGGATGTAGACCGGCCCGTTGAGGTTGGCGTCGGGCTGGTAGAACAGCATGCCTGGAGCTTTCTCGTAGGGCGGCGTGACTTGCGAGTTGCGGTACTTATCGAAGTACTTGCGGTGCTGCAAGCTGCGCGTCCGCCCGTACATGGAGGCGATGCCGTGAAGCTGGTTGGTGCCGCTCTTCTTCACCACCGCGATGGCCCCGCCGGCCGAGTGGCCGTATTCCGCGGGCAGCGTGGTAGTCAGCACCTTCACGTCCTCGATGGTGTTCAGGATGGTGTCGGTGGTGATCCCGTCGCCCGTGGTGCCGATCGCGCCGTCCTCGAAGTAGCCGATGTACCCGCTGCGCAGCCCGTTAATGTGCATGCTGCCCAGGCTGCCGGCCCAGTTCAAGCCGGAGTAAGTCAGGCCGGGCGTGTAGTACAGAATGTTCTTGATGTTGCGCTGGTAGATGGGCATGCTGTAGAAATAGTCGCCCGCCACCACCGTACCGGAGGAGGACGTTTCCGTCTCCAACAACTGCGCGTTGGCCTTGACCTCGACCGAGTCGGCCAGCGAGCCCACCTCGAGGCTGGCGTTCACCGCCAGCGTCTGGGTCATGCGCAGATCGAGACTCTCGCGGACTAGCTTCTTGAAGCCTTGCGCCACAAACGTGATCCGATAGGGCCCCGGCCGCAACTGCAGCGCGCGGTAGATGCCCTCTTCATTGGTCTGGGTCACGGTCTCGAAGTTCATTTCGGTCTGGACGACGGTGACCTGCACGCCGGGTATCACGGCCCCCGACGGATCGGTAACGCGGCCCGTGATGTTGCCGTTGTCTATTTGCGCGCACAACGGCAGCGCCAGCGCCATAAGCAGCGCCAGCAAAATCGAAATTCGCATTGCGAACACCCCTTTCATGACAATCTCCCCGCGCGTTGGCGCCGGGAGTTCCCGTTGCTTCCATGGGCCGAACATCGGGCCTCACGGTTGCCCGCACGCCCATCCGGGCGAGGGCAATTGACTAATCCTCCGTACCCCGTTCCTGCCGGAGACAACACCGGCTTGTATTGTTGGATATAACCATGCACGGGCAAAGTCAAGGGTCATAGACCTGAATCTCTGAATCTTTCGGATAAGTGAGGTATATCTAATCAGGTAAAAACCTGAAACTCAGGTGACCAGCTATTGCTGTGAGGAGTTGTCTGAGGTAAGTACCCTAGCGGCGGCTTGCGCGACCACGCGTTCCTCGTCCGCGGGAACGATCCAGACCGCCGCGGGAGAGCCGTCGGCGGAAATCCGCGATTCACCGCGCGCGGAGGCGTTTCGTCCGGAGTCCAGGACGATTCCGAAGCTTTCCAGACTGCGGCACGCGGCGGCGCGGATTTCCCCGCTGTTCTCGCCGATCCCGCCGGAGAAGGTGAGGATGTCGAGGCCGCCGAGCTCCACCAGGAAAGCCCCGAGGTAATGCCTGATGGCGCGCACGAAAACGTCGAGCGCCAGTCGCGCGCGGGCCTCGCCCGCGGCCGCCGCCCGGCTGACGTCGCGGATGTCCCCACTGGTTCCGCTGATGCCCGCCAGTCCGGATTCGGAGGCGAGCGCGGCGGCCATCTGGTCCGCGCTCAGCCCGCGTTTGCGCATCACGTACAGCGCCGCGAACACGTCCAGGTCGCCGGTGCGGTTGTGGTGCGGGAGACCCGATTGCGGCGAGATGCCGAAACTTGTGTCGATGGCTGCGCCGCCGCGGATCGCCGCCATACTGGAACTCCCGCCGAGATGACAGGAGATGTGGCGGAGACCCCTGCCCCCCAGAAGTTGCTGCGCCCGTTCCGCCGCCGCGCGGTGGCTGGCGCCGTGGAAACCGTAGCGGCGCACCCCCATCTCCGTCTTCCACGAGTAGGGCACGGCATACGTGACCGCCGCTTCGTCCAAGCCGTCGAAAAAGGCGGTTTCGAAGAGCGCGACGAGCGGAACTCCGGGAAGCGCCCGGCGGAACGCCCGCATCGCGGCGATGTAGGGCGGATTGTGGGCCGGCGCAAAAAACGCGAACTCCTCCATGGCGGCCAGTACTTCGTCATCGATCCGGCGCGCCCCGCCGAGCGGGCCGGCATGCACCGCCTTGAACGCCACGGCGGAAAGCTCCCCCAGGCTCTCCAAAGCCCGGCCTGGCCCGGCGATCTCGCCCGTGCAGCGCGCGATCGCGGTGGCGTAATCCGGGCATTCGCCCCCGCCGATGCGCTCGATACGCCCCTCCCCGAGCACCGTATCGGGCATGGCGAACAGGCGGTACTTGAAGGAGGTGGAGCCGATGTTGGCGACGAGAATGATCATAAGAAGTCGGTAGTCGGTAGTCGGTAGTCGTTAGTCGAAGGGCGAGCGACCAGAGGCTAACGGCTAGCGGCTAGCGGCTAACGACTGGTTTTCAACCCCGGATCTTCTTGATCAGCTCCAGCGCGGCGCGGACCTGGCTGGCGATGCCGGCATGGTCTCCGGCCTTCAGCAGTTCTTTCGTGATCAGGTTCGAACCCATCCCGACGCAGGTTACGCCGGCGTCGAACCACGCCTTGAGGGATGCCTCGGTCGGTTCCACTCCGCCGGTGGGCATAATGGAGACCCACGGGCACGGGCCCTTGACGGCTTTCACGAAACCTGGCCCGCCGACTTCTTTGCCGGGGAAGCCCTTGACGATTTCGCATCCCAGTTCCTCGGCCTGCGAGATCTCCGACGCGCTGCCGCAGCCCGGCGAATATGGGATCTTGCGGCGATTGCAGGCGCGCGCCACGTCCGGGTTCAGAAGGGGGCCGACCACGAAGTTGGCGCCGCAGTTGATGTACAGCGATGCCGTTCCGGGGTCCACCACCGACCCCACCCCGAGGATCATTTCGGGCATCTCTTTCGCGCAGTGCCGCTCCAGCTGGGTGAAGACTTCCCACGCGTGGTCGCCGCGGTTGGTGAACTCCAGCAGTTTGCACCCGCCGGCGTAGCAGGCAGCCGCGACATCGCGCGCCACCTCGAAGCTGGGATGGTAAAATACCGGAACCATACCGGTTTCCACCATAGTATTCAGGACCTTCAATCTAGAAAAACGGGCCATATGTATTTGTCCGAAATAATATGGTACCCGATGGTCCGGAAAAACGTGGAGAAAACCGCGACCGTCAGCGGGCGGGTTCTATACCGCCACCAGCAGATTCTCCGCGAACGGCCACTCGGCGTCGAGCCACTGGGCGGCGAGGCGGAACCCGGCCTGGCGCGCCATTTCGCGCGGCTGCTCCGGACGGAACTTCTGGCACGTCTCCGTGCAGATGGTTTCGTTGGGGACGAAATCCACCAGCAGGTCCGCGCTCCGCACGTTGGCGATCTGGTAGATGCGCGAGCGCAGGTGCATCTCGACGCGCTGGGCCTGCTTGTCCCAGCGCGCCACGTGCTCGAATTGGCGGAGGTCGAAATCGGCGTCCAACTCGCGGTTGATGCGGGCCAGCAGGTTCAAATTGAAGGCGGCGGTCACGCCCGCCGGATCGTCGTACGCCGCCGCGAGCTGTTCCGCGGGCTTCACCAGGTCCGTTCCCAGCAGCAACGCGTCGCCCGGCCGGAGGCAGAGGCGCAGCGCGTACAGAAAATCCACCGCCGCCTCGGATTCGAAGTTGCCGATGGTGCTGCCGAGGAAGAGAACCAGCAGGGTCTGGCCCGGGGCGCGCCGTTCGGCTACGTCGGTCAGCCCCCGCACGTAGGTGGACTCAATCGGAAGAACGGCGCCGACCGGCCCCAGTTCCCGCGCGCACTTCGCCAGCGCCGCGCCCGAGACGTCGATCGGATAGTAGACCACCACCTGGCGCCGCCGGAGGGCCTCCAGCAGCGCCCGCGTCTTCGTCCCGCTTCCGCTGCCCAACTCGGCCACCAGCACGTTCGGCGGCAGACAACCGACGATAGCCCGCGCGTTCTTCTGAATAATCCGCGCATCGGCGCGGGTGAGGCCGTACTCCGGGAGGAACGTGATGGCTTCGAAGAGCGCCGACCCGACGTCGTCATACAGGTACCGGCAGGGAAGCGTCTTCTGCCCCGAGCGCGTCAGGCCCGCCCGCACCTCGCGGGCGAACTCGTTTTCCAACGCTCCCGCGTACATCAGGACTCCACCAGCCGGAAAGTCGAGTACACGTACGGGTATGCG
>JAIQFU010000183.1 GCA_020073115.1 Terriglobia bacterium | reverse complement strand
CGAGGGGCCACCCGAAGGCGATTACCCCCTTAATTCCGTGTCTCACGTTTGGGTTCACCCCAATCAGTTCGCGGTTGGAACTTTGTTGGCGTGGTCGATGACGATCGTCTCGATAGGCCCCTTCTTGCTATCGAGTTTCAGCCCGAGAGTTTGTTGAAGGGCCTGGAAGAGGTTGACGACCGGCGTGCTGGCCTCCTGCTTCGGTGGCGTTCGAAGACTCGGCATGGGCCCGACCAGCCTCTCCATCCTGGCGATCATGGGGTCGGTTTCATCGACCGCGTATGATAATTCGACCTCGTACGTTCCTGTGAGGCCGGTGTGATCTAAGACGGGTCGATCCAACGCCATGTCCAGGACATCGATAAGCTCGGCTATCGTAAGGTTGCCGCGTACCATTCTGGAGCCGGTCTGGGGGTTCGACCTCATCGTGAGCGTGCCGGCCGGCATCCTGCTCAGCGGCTGCGGTCCACCGCGCTTCGCTCCCGGTGGCGGAAGCGACGGCGGCCGGCCGGGCTCGAACAGGGCCGGCAGCTTGGCCGTGTCGACTTCCTTCAGCTTCGGCCCGTCCTTCGCCACGGTCAGCTCGTATGCCGGCAGGATTCTTCTTTCCTTGTGCAGCGTGACGGCGAAACGCTCCTCCAGCAGCGCTTGCAGCATGGCGGAAACCTGCGCCGCAGGCGCGCCCGCGGGCACTTTCGCCATCACGTTGTACCCGTTGGAGTCGATCCATGCCGGTCCCTCGATCTGATACTCCTTCACGCCATAGGCCAGCATGAGCATCTGCTTGAGCGTGGCGTTGACGCAGCGCACCATGCCGGGCGGCGGTCTGTTGCAGCCGCGCTGCAGTTCCCCGGTTCCCGGCGTCCGAATGTCCTGCGCCGCCACCTTCACCGAAGCCACTTCGAAGCGGGGAGGCGCACCCGCCTGCTGCGCCCCTGCGGGATAGCCGAGAACACAAAGCAATGCAATCGACCTCAAGACGCACCTTCCAGGCATGCAGCGTCCCTTGCCTTCACATATTTGACGGAGCCAGCGGCAAAACCGATCAGAATGTCTTCAACTTTCACAGCCGCATTCTGCCCAAGAGGGGCCCTGCCTGTTGCAGGCGCCGGTTCTCCGCCGCCGCGTTTTTCAAGATTGATGGCCTTCACTCTAGAAATGCTGCAAACTTGGGAGGCGGTCGGCGTTGCCAGACAGGGACGGGCTCACTCGAAAGGAATCCACGGGAGCGAGCAATCCCCATGTCGTTGATTTGATGCCGATAGCTCTGGCCGGAATACTCGCCACCCGGACAATGCTGATAACTAAGGTCAGGATTGTCCGGTTCGGGGACGATCCACCCGGGAATGCTCACGAATAGGCCGACTGAGGCGCCGGCCCCCGGGCGCAGTTATTCCGTGCCGGCCCGTTATTTCCAGGAAAGCAATTTCTGCGACACGCTTCGCCCGGCGCCGAACCCTTCCAGCATCCATATGTTGGAAGACTCGCGGTTAATCGACGTCAGAAGGCTTTTGCCATCCGGCGCCATGCTGAAGCCGCGGAAGGGAAACTCCGCCCGGAATAACGCCGCGCGCACCGTTGCCGGCTCGGGGCCAAGGTCTGCGACCTGCTGCTCTCGGCCCGATTCCACGTCGATATAGCTCACAATCAGCCGGTGTGGGTCGGCGACGCGAAGACCGTAGATTCGTTTTCCATCATTAGAAAAACCGAAAATCAGCCACGGCACGTCGCTGATTCTCCGGCTGTGTTGCCCGTCGGGGCTGGTAAGCACGATGCCGGAGATCACGCCGCTCGCGATCCAGTCGCCCCGGGGTGACCAGCGAGGCGGGCGGTTCTGGGTGGCAGCGGTCACAAACTCCGGTCCCTCGGCGCTACCGATGCGCACCTTCAAGAGGGCAGGGTTTCCGTCGCGCATTCCGTAGTAAGCGATCCACCTGCCGTCCGGAGACCAGGCCGGTCCCCGCTGTGGAGAACGTTGCGGGTCAACCCACAACGGGACTGGAGTATCGCCCGTCATGGTCATGATCCAAATCGACTCGCCTTTGGAGTCCATTCGGCGGAACGTGATGCGCCGCCCGTCAGGCGAGACAGCTACGTCCTGGAACATCGAAACGGCTATCCCGGGGAAGTCCGCCGGCGATGTAATGGTTCGATGGGTCCGCTCCAGCGGGTCATAGAGCCTGATCTCGCTACTGGGCGGTCCCCACGTGCTATAGGCGAATTGACGCCCGTTTGGCGACCACGATGGGTTCCGCTCATCCTGCAGCGTGTCCAGCCTGGCGCGAATACCGGAACCGTCGAGTGGAACTTCGATAACGTCGTAATCCCGTTCGGCCAGCGACAGCTTGTAGGCGATGCGTCCGCCATCGGGAGAAGTCGTCGGTTGCGATGCGGTCGCCTCACCTGTTCTGAGCTGCAACGCGGCGCCGGACTTGAGATCCACGATCTCCAGACTGGGCTGCCCGGCGACGATGCGCCGGCCATCCGCCAGCCAGGAAAACCGTGGAACCCTCGTCGGCATCGGACTGCGACTGAAGCACAGCCGTGGCGTTCCACCGTCGCGCGGTGCGGCGAAGAAGCGCCCCTCGCCGAGACTGGCAGCGAAGATGCCAAGCGTCGATCCATCCGGGGAGAAATCCAGCGCGAAGCTGTAAGGCGTGCCCTCCAGTTTATCGAACGGCGGCTGATTGTACCTTTGTGGCGCCCGGCCGGGCGGAGACGAGAGCCACACGGTGAACGAAAGGAGGCTGTCTGGCGAGGCCTGTTTCAGCACAGCGAGAGTCCGGCCGTCGGGCGACAACGCGGCCCCAAACGCATCATCCAGGACGAGGGCCGGATCTCCGCCCGCGACGGCGGCCACCCAGATCGAGTCTTGGCCGAGAGCATTCGTCATCGTGAAATACACGCTCGCGGCGTCGGGCGACCACATGGGGAGCAGGCAATCCTCTCTCATGCGGGTCAACTGGGTCGGAGAGGGTGAGGCCAGTTTCCGGATGAAGACCTGAAACACGCCATCCACGTCGGCGGAGTAGGCGATCGAATCGCCCTTAGGAGACCAGCGTGGCGTCATCTGGATACCGGGTTCGTGCGTAAGGCGGATGAAGCTAAGCCGGCTTTGATCTATGGTGTCCGGCGCCGTCAAGCGGGCGGTCACGTAACCCCCAATTAGCGCGCCGGTCGCCGCGATCGCCGCGAGCGGGACCCTGCGCCGCCGCCGGGGAAGAACGGCGCCTTTCGGGACCGAGGACAACTCGGAGAAATGTTCTCGAAACTGCTGAAGCTGCTGCGCGAGTTCCCGCGTCGATTCATAACGCTGCGCCGGCTCTTTCGATAGGCAGCGGTCGATCAGCCATCGAAACGGCGCCGGTATGGATTCCGGCAGCGGTTCGGCTTCCTCGCGCAGGATCGCTGTGAGGGTCTCGGCCGATGTGTCGCGGTAGAAGGGCTTACGCGCGGTGGCCATTTCATAAAGCACCAGTCCTAACGAGAACTGGTCCGATCGGAAGTCGACCGCCCGGCCGCCCGCCTGTTCCGGACTCATGTATGGGGCGGTCCCGGCAATCATCCCCGCCTGGCTGATGGTTTCGGTCGCGTCGCCCTGCGAAACCGGACCCGAGCGCCGGACCAGTCCGAAATCCAGGATGATGGCCCGGTCCTCCCGGTCCAACATGATGTTCTCGGGCTTCACGTCGCGGTGGATGAATCCGGCCTGATGGGCCGCCGCCAGCCCATCCGCGATCTGGGCGCCGAGCTTGAGGATTCTTTTGAGGGGCAGAGGCCCGTGCCGCAGCGTTGTCCGTAGAGACTCTCCATCGATCAGCTCGGTCACGAGGTACGGCCTGCCCTCGTGTTCCCCGACATCGTGAATCGCCAGGAGGTTGGGGTGGTTCATTGCCGCTATCGCCCGCGCTTCGCGCTCAAACCGGTCGGTAAACTCAGCCTTGATGATCTTGAGGGCGACGGAGCGCCCCAGACGCATGTCTTTGGCTCTGTAAACGGCTCCCATGCCGCCCTCGCCGAGCTTTTCCAAAATCTGGTAGTGCGAGATCGTCTGTCCCGTCATCGCGGATTCACCGGCGCATCAGGTCCCAATGTACTGCCGCCGAATCACGGATACAACCCAGGCCGGAGGTTGCAGGCTCCGGCGTCGAGCGGATTTAGCACGGCAGAGACATCGATCATGTCCAAGGGAAAAAAGCGGCTGAATCGAACTGTGGTCGGACGACGCGCCACTCGGAGAATGCCGCGTCAGGGTTCGCCAAAGGCCGACCCTTTTTACGAGTCGGCGATCATACGCTCGGAGTGGCCAGAAGAGCACTTCCGCGACTAGGGCGTTTCTCGTCAACTTGGCAGAGTCGGTGAGCATTAGCAGCGGCGGTGATCCAGATGAACGCTACGATCTTTCGATTACCAGCCGAACCGCTTGTAGCCGCTTCGTATCGCAAAACACAAGACTTACGCGCGTTAGAATCGGATTGTCGCGGAAAGTGGGGGGACTCGGGGGGGATCATGCAGAGCACCTCCGCCAATTCGCACCAAGTTGCTGACATCGTGCCGTCTTCCCGCCGCGGTCTCCTTGTCCAACAATACTCTCCGCGCACTGCTGTACAATTGACGTTCGTATTCTCCGCGGCGGGTCCCATGAGCACAGCCACTTCGGCAGAAATCGCTCTTATAGAGGAGAATAGGCGCCTCTATTCTCGAATCGCCGAGCTTGAGCGTGAGCGGCAGATCCCGAGCGAGATTATTGAGAAATCGCCCGTGATGATCTCCATCGTGCGGGCGCCGGACTTTACCTATGAGCTGGTGAATCCTGCCTTCCAGAGCTTGGCTTCCGGAAAGCAGTTCATTGGGCGCCGATTTGCGGACGTATGGGCGGAGGTCTCTGAGGCGCTCGTCGAGATTCTACGGAACGTTATTGAGACAGGACAGCCATTCAAACTCGAAGACGCCCCCTATACGATCCAACGCGGGCCTGACGCTCCACCGGAAGTCGTCCATGTAACCTACTCCTGGATTCCGCTTCCCGGCCCCGATGGCAAGCCGGATCGCGTCCTTACACTCGCCCACGACGTAACCGGAGCGGTACGGCAACGGCAGCAACTCACGGACTCAATCACTGAGCTCAGGGCGGCCGAAAAGGCCCTGCGCGAAAGCGAGGAAAGATTCCGTGTCGCCCAAGAGCTTTCGCCCGATGGTTTCCTGATATTCCGTCCACTGCGCGACGATACGGGTGCCGTCACCGACTTCCTATGGATTTACGAAAACGATGCTGCCGCTCGTATGAACGATACCAATCCAAAGGAAATTTGTGGGAAGAGGCTGTCAGAAATTTTGCCGCATCATGACGAATCGCCTTTCCACAAAGCCTACAAAGAGGTGGCAGAAACAGGTGAGGTTCGTATTGTTGAAGATGCCTCCTACGACCGGGACACTTTTAGGCAGCAACGGTGTTTCCGGGTCGCGGCGGTTCCCACCGCTGGCGGCGACGTGGCCGTCCTTGTGCAGAACGTGACGGAACGCAAAAGGGCCGAGGAGGCTTTGCGCGAGAGCGAAGGCCGCTACCGGGCGGTCGTAGAGAACATGTCGGATGGCCTGCTGGTTTTCGACGGCCGAGGTGCCGTGACTTACCAGAACCCCGCGTCCCTGCGGATCCATGGCTTTGGGAGTCCGGAAGCTGGGAGTGTTGAAGACGAGAATCTGCCGGTGACGTGGCAAGGCTTTGACGATACAGATCGTCCGCTGTCGTTCGAGGAATGGCCCCTCTCTCGCGTCGTGCGGGGCGAACGTTTTCACGACCAGGCCCTGCGCGCCATGCGAGTCGGGACAGGTCAGGAGTTTTACGCCAGCTACAACGGCTGCCCGATCATTGGCGCCGACGGTAAGCTGAACTTCGGCTTCATCACCATTCGTGAGATCACCGCGCAACGCAAAGCCGAGATGGCTTTGCGCGAAAGCGAGGAAGCGTACCGCGCCCTGGCCGACAATTCTCCCGACAATATCGACAGGATCGATAAGGAATACCGTCACCTATACATCAACAGGGCCGCCGCAACAATGATCGGATTGCTCCCGGAAGCAATTATCGGCAGAACGAACCGGGAGATGGGCGTACCCGAGCCATTCGTCGGCATGTGGGAAGAACGAGTGCGCAAAGTCTTCGAGACCGGACAGCCCCTCGAAGTCGAAGATTCGTTCCCTACCGCAAGAGGTCTTCGATACTACGAAACCCGTTGCGTCGCCGAGCGAGCGCAGGACGGAACGGTCATGTCTGTACTCGCTGTGTCGCGCGACACTACTGAGCGCAAGGAGACCGAGAGGCGCCTACGGGAAGGCCAGAAACTGGAAAGCCTCGGATTGCTGGCGGGCGGCGTCGCGCACGATTTCAATAACTTGCTGGTCGGGGTAATTGGTAACGCCAGCCTCGCCCAGGAGATGCTGCCGCCCGACCACCCTGTCGCTGATTTGCTGGCCGCAGTCCTTAAGACCGGCGAACAGGCCGCGCATCTGACCCGGCAAATGCTCGCTTATTCAGGCAAAGGGAAGTTTCTGGTGGAACCGCTGAATCTCTCGGCGCTTATCCCCGATATGTGCGGTCTTGTTCGGCCGTCCATCTCGAAAAAGATCGAGTTACGGCTTGATCTGGAAGAGGATCTGCCAGGCGTCGAGGCGGATCGCGGCCAGCTCCAGCAGGTGTTCATGAACCTGGCGATCAACGCGGCGGAAGCTATCGGCAGTGAGGGACTGATCACGGTAGGGACCGGCGTCCAGGACGTGGATGAACCTTACCTTCGACTCCACCCGGAACTGGCGGCGCTAGCGTCGGGAAGATACGTTTGTCTCGATGTGCGCGATACCGGGTGCGGCATGGACGAAGCGACCAAAGCCAAAATCTTCGATCCGTTTTTCTCCACGAAGTTCACGGGGCGAGGACTCGGACTTGCGGCGGTTTCCGGCATTCTGCGCGGACACAAAAGCGGGATCACTGTAAGCAGCGCGCCAGGTAAGGGCAGTTGTTTCACCGTACTGTTCCCGGCAATCACGCGCGCGACGGGGAAGGGCCAGGTTGTTGGCCGCGAAGCTTCGCTCCAGGGTACCGGAACAGTCCTTGTTGTGGATGACGAACAGGTCGTGCGTGAGCTGGCAAGAAGGGCTCTCGAACGTCACGGCTACACGGTTCTGATGGCGGACGGCGGCGCATCGGCTATTGACGTGTTCAAGAGGCACCCCGGTGAGATCTCTCTGGTAGTCCTCGATCTGAGCATGCCGAACATGAGCGGCGAAGAGGTGCTGCCTGAGCTAAGGAAGATCCGACCCGAGGTCAAGGTCGTGGTGTCCAGCGGCTACAGTGAGTCCGAAGCCATGCCGCTGTTCGAAGGCCAGCGGGTCTCCGGGTTTGTTCAAAAGCCCTATACCTCGAAGGCGATTGCGGAGAAGGTGAAGGACTGCCTCGGGTAGCCCATTGCGTCCTGTCCTGAGACGCGACTATTGAACCATTTCTGCTTGAGAGGCGGTCGCCGCCTGTTCCCGGCGTTCGGCTTCCTCGTTGCGTTTATCATCCGCTGCGCACTGCCCGCGCAGCGATCTCGTCGAGGGCGCGCCGCTTTGCCTCCATCCGCACGTGGGAGTAGCACGAGAGCATGGCGCGCGAGACGTGCCCGGCAATGGTCATGATCACCTCATCGCCCGCACCCGGCTCTGCGATTTCTGTCGGCAGAACGTGGCTGGTGTGGTGCCTTCCACTATGCGAGATACCCCGCAGGCTCGCTAGTGGGTCCGCTCTGAGCGAAGGCATAACCCCGATAGTGTCCACGTGGGCGTGTCGTCGCCATTTCGCTGATCTGCCATTTGCGGTCCGGGTGCTTCGGCCGGATTACGGGCCACTCGGAGAGAGGGGCACGCCGGCTCCAAGACTGGCGAGAACAGCCCTTCGCACCAGCAAACTGGGATCGCTGTCTCGAAACCGGCCATCCGGAACCCTGGACCGATTGCAGGCGCGGATTACCGGCCGCGCTGTCCGCTTAAATCTGCAGCCCCGCGAAGATGGCATCACGCCGGCGCCCTCATGCTGAGTTGCGTCGCGGAGGATTGAACTGAGCGTGCCAAGTCGAAGCGGATGGCGCACGCCGGAGATGTCGCGAGGAACCTTCATGTACCAGAAAAATCCGTGATTATCTACTTGACAAAGTAGGGATTCCCGACACACAATAGGTTGTGGTCAACTACAAAGGCTATGTGATCGCCTCTAAACCGACGCCTCGGGGCGAGTTGGGGTGGGGAGCGATGGTAACGCTCATTGACGCGCGGGGTGCGCAGGTAGCGGCCTCGTGGCCCCCCTGGTTTTCGGAACCAATTATTGCACACGAGAAGAAGCAGACGAGGCAGGCATTGCGGCCGCGAAGCGCTGGATTGATACGGAATCTCCCTAGCCGCGCTTCTTCGACTGCCGCTTTGCCTTCGTCTTCTTCGGGCTTATCGCGGCCATCGGTAGCGGTGGGGCCTTCAGGAGCGCGGCCAGGACGGCATCGAATTCGGCTTTCGGGACCTTGGGGGTGTCCACGATTTCATTATATCGCCCATTCGCCAAACAGCCGCTCGATTGTTTTCATCGGCAGGTAGAGCCGTAGCGGGTTCTCAGGGAACCGGATGAACCCCATATGCTCGTAAAAACCCGCCGCCCGCTCGTCTTTCGCGTCAACGACAACACCGGTTGCGGCAGCAGATTTTGAGATCTCCAGGCTGCGCCTGAGCGCATCAATGAGCGTCAGTTTTCCGAGCTCTTGGCCCTGCGCCTCCCCTGCGACCGCAAATCTCCCCAGAAGAAGAGCTGGAGCCAATTCGTACGGAATACGCTTGCGAACGTCCTCTGGTAAGTCGGTGGTTGGGATTCCAGTACATGACAGCGTGTAGTAGCCAGAAACAACCGTTGATCCTTCCGCGAGAAGAACATAGGGTATTGCGAGATTCCTCCGCGCGTCCTGGCCCATCTGCTCACGACAGTAGCGGTCAAGCGCTTCCGTCCCGCACGAGAAATTGGTCCGATCAAATGCTGAACTCAGCGGTTCAATCGAGAATCTCGGCTTCTCTGCCAAAAGGTTATTTTCGGAAGCGTTGCCGGTATTCTGCGAGAGCCTGTCTGAGCCTTTCTGAAGGCTGCGGGGGATTGAGGACTGCTCGGAAGTACGCTTCTCGGTCTGTTTGACTGAGGTCAAAAGGCAGCGGGATGGTCGGGCATCCGAGTCGCTCATCGGCCGATTGCACCTCGACGGTTTCGGCCTTCGAGACCGCCTCGATCTGCGCAACTGAATAGGGAC
>JAIQFU010000182.1 GCA_020073115.1 Terriglobia bacterium | reverse complement strand
CATACGGGGATCGCGGCGGAATCTAGCCCGACAGCGCGGCGACGATGTCGCCGCGATCCGGTTCAGCATTTCTTCGCTCTGCGCAAAAAGATCGACGAAATGTTCTTCGAGCACGCCCTGCAAGCCATGGACGGCGCCGTAGAGGCCCGAGATCTCATCATGCTTGCGCGCCTCCTCCACAACGCCTGCCAGGCTGGCGTTGAGCACAGGCGTAGGGCCGCCGCCATGCGCCAGGAGCGCCACGCCGGCGCGGGGCCGGCTCACGAGATTTCTCCGGTGGTGGACCGCATTTTCTGCCATTATTATCGCGTCCGGGCGGAGGGGGGCGCCAGGACGACTTTATCGCCGCCGGCGGGGGCGCGTTGCGCCGGAATCTGCAATGCGCTATACCAGATCGCACGGCTCTCCGGTTCTTGCCGTGCTGGTGGCCGGGTGGTGGGGTAGATGCAGGTCTGGTACAAGTGGGTTCCTCGCGTGCAGAGAGACCGCTGTCGAGCATGTGGCCTATGTGAGGCCGTGTGCCCGCTCGATTGTCTGGGCGTGGTGGACGGCTTCGGCGCGATGGTGAAACCCGAAAGCTGTACGAGCGAGGCCGCCTGTGTAGTAGTGTGCCCCACGCAGGCCATTACCACGCGATGGATGCGGCTGGAAGGGAATCACACCATTGGCCGTTGGCGCCTCGGCCCCACAACCGTAAGCACTAGGAATTAGTTCTTCGACTCGCAGGGGCATCGTCGTCGCCTGGCCAGTTTGGCGTATCGCCTGATTGACAAGCCAGGGCTTGGTCCGCACCCAATGCTGCGCGCGCTCATTTTGCCGGTCTTCCGTGGTCCAGGCATAACGCGACCAGATCGGAAATATCGGCTTCCCCCACACACATCACCGTGTCCGCGCCGCCCCAATAGATCTTCACCGTTCCATCGGACTCCGCAACGGCGCCGCACGTGAACACGACGTTGTGGACGTATCCTGTTATTTCCCACGGATCCTCGGGTTGCAGGATCCACGAGTCGCCGACGCCGACGATTATTGCCGGGTTCTTCAGGTCATGAAGAGCGACGCCCAATCGATAGACCGAACCGGCCATCGTCTGGAAAACGCCGTGGTAGATCGAAAGCCAACCCTGGTCCGTTTTGATCGGCGGCGCGCCCGGGCCGATCTTCATTTCGTCCCAGTGATAGGGTTCGGGCCGCATGATGAGTTGCGATTCTCCCCAATAACGCAGGTCTGGAGAATAGGAAACCCAGATCGACCAGGGAGCGATTTCCGAATGGGGCCGGTCAAGCCGCGCATAGAGTCCCTCAAACTTCTCGGGAAAAATTACCACATTTCGGTAGTCCGCCTCGGTGATGAGAGAGATTCTCTCCACCGCACGGAAATCCTGGGTCTTCGCCAGCGCAATTCGCACGCCGTTCCGGGAGTAGGCGCTGTAAGTGATCAGGTACTCACCGTCGATGCAAGTTACTCGCGGGTCCTCGACGCCGAACTCTTCGTACGCCGCAAAAGGGCTTTCCCTGGCAGGTATTAGAAAGGGCGCCGGATCGGCGATGAAGTGAAATCCATCGGGGCTCCGCGCCAAACCGATGATGGACCGTCCCGTGCGCAGATGGGAGCGGAACAGCATGATGTACTCGTTCCCATGCTTCACCACCGCCGCGTTGTGAACCGTCTCCACCGGGTAGGGAATATCGGTCTTGGTGAGGATCGGATTGTGAGCGTATCGCCTGATCATCTCTTGCCTTCCCGTTCGAAAATCGTCCGGTAAACCCGCTCGTACCCCTCCACCATCGTTTCGATAGAGAAGCGTTCACGTACTCGTTGCCGGCACGCATGGCTGTCGATTTCGCCGAGGTGTTTCAGGGCGTCTACCGCTTCCTCGACGTTGCCGGCCAGGAAACCTGTCCGCCCATCCTGGATCACTTCCCGGCACGAGCCGAGATCCATGGCGATCACGGGCACGCCGGCCGCATTGGCTTCCGCAAGGACCAGTCCGAACCGCTCCGGTATCGTGTTCAGGTGCAGCAGCGCTCTGGCGCGCGCGAATAACGCGTTCTTGCCCGCGACGTCCACCGGCCCGAGGTAGCGGATCGTTTGATCGAGGTGGGGCTCCACCTGCTCGCGGAAGTAGGATCGATCCTGAATAATGCCCGCAATGAGCAACGGCAGGCCGCTCCGGCGGGCGACTTCGATCGCCAGATGGACGCCCTTGTCCGGATGGATCCGGCCGAGGAAGATCAGGGAATCGCCGCCAGCGTCCCTTAGGGGATACAGCGAGAGGTCGATTCCGTTATAGACCGTCGCCACGTAATTCAGCCCGGGCGCGCGGTCGGAGTCGCTGATAGAGACGAAGTATCCGTCGCGATACTTCTCGTACACCGGCATGATTTTGGGAGATGAGAACCCGTGGATGGTCGTGAGGACGGGCGTTTTCACCAGCCGCGTATAGGACAGGGCCATGAAGTCGTAATGGCTGTGGATCAGGTCGAACTCGGCGGCGTGCTCGAACGCTTCGGAGATGTGAAGGTACTCGGCGATTTTGGGATCGATATCGCGATCCTCTTCATAACCGCGGTCTACTACCGCATGCAGGTGAGCGCGCGTTACGGAATCCCCGGTAGCAAACAACGTCACGTCCCAGCCGCGGGAGACCAGCCCTTCAGTAATGTTGCCGGCGACCGTCTCCCACGCGCCGTATTGCCGGGGAGGGGTTCGCCAGGCCACTGGCGAAAGAACCGCCACTCGTTTGTTGGGGATGGTCACTCCATCTCCGCCAGCACCTCGGCGAGCGGCACTGTGGCGAAGCCGGTGGCGTGATCGGCCAGGCCATAAGGAACGATCAGTTCGCCGTCATGCACCAAGGCGCCGCAAGTATAAACCACATTGGGCACGTAGCCTTCACGCTCGTTCTCATTCGGCTTGAGCAAGGGCTCGCGGAGCCGTCCAATCACCTTGGACGGATCGTCGCGGTCGAGGAGAAACGCGCCGATCGCGTACTGCCGCATGGCCCCGACCCCATGGCTGAGAACCAGCCACCCCGCCTGGGTCTCGATCGGCGACCCACAGTTCCCGAGTTGCACGAGCTCCCACGGAAAAGCGGGTCTGAGGAGCGCCTGGCGCTCATTCCAGAAGTGGACGTTGTCGGAGAACATCAGGTAGATGTTCTCATTGTCCTGGCGGGAGAGCATAGCATAGAGCCCGGCGATCTTCCGGGGGAATAGGGCCATGCCTTTGTTTTCCGCCGCCGGGCCATTCAACGTGATGAACCGGAAGTTGAGGAAATCGGAAGTTTCCACGAGCTCCGGCACCACGACCCTGCCATCGTAAGCGGTAAATGTGGCGTAGTAGCGGTGAGAGCCGTCGTCGTTCCGGAAGCGAACGAAGCGGGCGTCCTCGATGCCGTTGCGTTGCGAAGGCGTAGCCGGGAACAAGATGCGCTCGGACAACTGCTGCTCGGGCTGGAACTGGACCTCGTAGTTGGACCGCGCCAGAATCCAGATCCCCTGCGAGTCGCTTTGATCCTCCTGGGTCATTCCATCCGGGAGGCGGAACTGCTCCGCCTGGAGCGCCGCTCGCAGATCCTCCAGCGCAAACGATTCCTGGAGCCTATTCATAACGCGGCGCGTGAACTCGCCGTTCAAGCCCAGTTCGGAGAGCTTCCGGGCGAACAGCGCCTTCTCGTAGAGAGGATTGGGAATCTGGCGCGGCACGGTGATAAAGCCGCTAGCCGGCAACACCTCGATCCGCCGATCGGGATGGATGATGCCGGTGCGGAAAGTGATGGACGAAATGTGTCCTTCGCCGGTGGCCCGCAAGCTGAGCACGAACCGCAACGCGCCGCATGGCAGCCCTGTCTGGTCAGGATGAGGCACGATGGAAGGATTGAACAGGGCGGCGGATTCCGAAGAGTACTCGGCCAGGAAATAGGAGCCGATCAGGAGGCGTTTGTCCTCGGAGATTTTCTCGGCGGCCGGCAATGACTCGCGCACCTGATCGAAGCGCTCCAGAAAGAGACTGCGGAGTCGCCGGTGGCGCGTGGAAAACTCGGCGCATATGTCGTCCAGCAGCCGTCCGGCCTGGTCTTCCGGGAACGCCATGATGCGGGCGACGATCCCGGCGATCCGCTCGGGACCGCCCGGACTGAAAGATCTGAGAAGGACGCGCGATTGGTCGGGATATAGGATGGTGGATATACGTTTAAGATGCATTGGTAATGGCGTTAATCCGCGATAGCGATCGGTTCTCTAAAACTCGTCACGATATTCTGCGCTAACTGCATCTCCGCCAGGGAAAGCAAGAAGGCCAGGGTGGATTCCGCGCCCTGGTTCCCATTCACCCGGTCTACGTGCAAGCCATCGCGGCAGCCGCCCGTCTCGGAGGAGTAAAGTTCGAGTCCGAGATCGTTCCAGCCGATGAACCAGTCGAAGGCGCGTTGCGCCTGTTCGTACCACCAGACGTCGGATGTGGCGCGATAGGCCTCCAGACAGGCGGAGACCGTTGCTTGCGCCTCAATGGGCTGCTGATCGAAATTGGCGCGCTCGCCGCCGCGGCGGTAGAACCCGTTGCTGCCAACGGGGCGAAAGTGCCCCTTCTCGGATATCTGCAATTCCGTCAGCCAGCGCAGGGCCTCCAGACCCCTCTGAAGCACCTCCGGCCGTCCAGTCGCATGGCCGCTCACAATCAATGCGTGCGCGAGCTTCGCGTTGTCGTACGACAGTTCTTCTTCAAACCACTGCCAGTCCGGATGCGCACTCGCCTCGAACAGCTCCATCAGCCGGCAAGTCAGTGTCTCTCGCGTTTGATTCACCAGGCTGTCGCCGCTCAGCCGGCGCAGATATTCGTGGATGCCGATCAAACCGAAGGCCCACGCCCGAGGCGACGTGAACCCCGTCAGCGCGGGCAATGCCAGCGCGAAGAGTTGTCCCGCCATCATCTGGAAGCTCCGAAAAGGCGACCGTCCCACTCCTATGCCCAGCGCCCAGAGCGCCCTCCCCTGACAATCCTCCGACCCTACTTCATCCAGCCAGCGCCGGTCGAAACTCAACAGGTTGTGGAAGCGCTTCGCCCGGAGATCGAAAGCGTGATGGAGGAATGCTCCGGAGGTGGTCGCCAGCGCGCGCACCGGCTCCGGGTCCTCCCGCAATTCACTGAGCAGCACAGCGAGGACGAAGGCGCGCGCGTTATCGTCGGTGCAATAGCCTTCCGAAAAGTTAGGGATGCTGAATACCGCGTGTTGAAAGACCCCGGTGGAATCAGTCATACGCGAGAGATGGCTCAGGTTCATCGGAGGCAGTTCCCGCGGCTTTCGGTCGAGCGTCTTGGTGGCCAGGAACCTTCGCGTCCGGACCGCGCCTTCCATCCGGGAACACTCGAAGGAGCGCATGTACATTTGCGCCACGCTGCTCCAAACCATCTCGCGGCCGATCTTGTAGGCGTTCTTGCGCATGGCGTGCCTGCGATTGTCGTCCCGGAGCAACCCGGTTACTTCGCGCGCAATGGCCGGCGCGTCGCCGAATGGCGCCAACGCGCCGCGGTCGTCCGCCAGCAACTCCGCGGCGTGCCAGTATGGCGTAGACACCACCGCTTTCCCGGCGCCGAACGCGTAGGCCAGCGTGCCAGACGTGATCTGCGCCTCATTCAGGTAGGGCGTGATGTAAAGGTCCGCCGCGCCGATGAATTCCTTTAGACTTTCCAGATCCACAAACTGATTGTAGAAAATGACGTTCTTGTCGACTTTGAGCCTCTTGGCGAGAATTTCAAGGCTTAACCGGTAAGCCTCCCCGTGCTCCCGCACCTCGTTTGGGTGCGTGGCGCCCAGGACGATATAGACTACCTCGGGGAATTCCGCCAGAATCTCCGGCAGGGCTTTGAGCACGTTCTCGATACCCTTATTCGGCGACAGCAGGCCGAAGGTAAGCAGCACCACTCTCCCTTCCACGCCGAACTGATCCTTGAAGTAAGTCGGATCTACGAAGCCTACATCGGGAATGCCGTGCGGAATAAGATCGATCTTAGCCGGCGGCGCATGGTAGATCTCCTCGAGCATCTGCCGCCCACGCTCTACCATCACCACGAGCCGGGTAGAGAGCGAGATTATGCCCTCCATGACTCGCCGCTGGTCGGCTCTCGGCTCCCGGAGGACAGTGTGAAGAGTGGTGACGACGGGCATTCTCAATTCGCGCAAAAGCGCCAGAATGTGCCCGCCGACCGGGCCGCCGTAGATGCCGAACTCGTGTTGCAGGCAAACAATGTCCACGTTGCTGATGTTGAGGAAGTCCGCCGCGCGCAGATAGGACGACAGGTCCTGCTCCTCGATTTCGAAGCGCACCACGTCCGGGTACTCGTAGCCTGCCGGAAGGTCGTTGACCGACACCGCCAGGCACTCGCTCTGCGGGTGGGCTGCTGCAACCGCGGCAAGCAGATCCGACGTGAAAGTAGCGATGCCGCACTTGCGCGGTAAGTGGTCGCCTACGAAAGCGATCTTCCGGACTTTAGAGCTGGTGTTCATGAAGGCATTCCTTTGCTGCCTGCGGCGGGGGCCGCGTCTAGTCCGATTCTCCGGGCTGCGCCGCAGACGGGAAATGGAGTGGATCTCTCAGATTTTGCAACTCCCGGTAATAGTAAATAGGGGAAGGTCGCTTGCCTCTCAGCTTCAGAGCCTTGAGAAAAGCAATTTCCTCCTCGGTGGCGTCTCCGCTCAAAGAGGCATCCCTTAAGAATTGTTGGAGTCCAGGTTCAATGGTCACCGGTTGTGGGGGCGCCTGTTCGGCGAACTCAAATCGCTTCCGGCCGCAGGCCGCCAGTTGCCGGTTCAGCACAACTTCCATTCCGAAGGTGACGAGGTCGATATCCCAGGCGTCGATCATCGGATCGAGAAAGGAGGTGCAGTTGTCCACGGAGATGTTGAAGACGTCCGTGTCCAGGAATTCGAGTATGACGACCCGCATTTCCTCGTAGGTGCGACCGCTCAGTTGGGCCATTCGGCGGAGCCACGCTTCATTTTGCAGTTCCTCCTTGGCAACGCCCTGGGCCACATCCAATAATTTCTGAGTGACCAGTCGTTCGAGTTCGCCGAACGGTTCCTTCTCAAAAATCCGGCGCACTTCCTTCCGCCGGGCAGAGTGGCATTTGCCTAAAATCAAGGCGCGACACTCTTTGAAGAGGGGCCGCGGGGGCTCCGCCGACTTCTTTCGTAATTCCTCTTTGCGCTGCAGGTCGGCGAGATTCGAAAGCTCGCCCTGGGGAAGTTTCAGGACTTTGCCGATCTTCTCGTAAATGTCCGTGCGGCCAGGCGCAGGGGGAGCCTTCTTACGGGTGAGGAGTTGTGAGATGTACGATTCCGTAACCTCGGCAGCGGCAGCAAGATCTTTCTGATCGAGACCGAGTTCCTTCAAACGACGGCGGATTAATAAGGAGACGTCCACTGGCTTCAGCGCTTTGGCTGCTTAACTGATATCAGTCAAGCCGACTGTTTTATGGTCTCACAGTAGTACTTGACAAGCAATGAAAATTAACCCATACTAGTTAATGTCTGAGCGCTTCCGCCCACTCGCAGATCGTCTGATCTAAGTCAGGCGATTTGATCCTCATCCCCTTAGGTTCACGAAAGAGGTAAGCAAGCCATATGCTCTGCACCCTAACGGCCGGCGCCGGATTCCGCGAAGGTGAAGAAGTCGCACTGGCCCATGGCACGTATCAGGGTACGAGAGGCGTTTTTCTCCGGCTGAAAGAAGACCCCAACTGGGCAGACATTACCGAGCCCAACGGCGAAGTCCGCAGCCATCCTGTGATGTGGCTGGCGCATTTGGCCCGCGCGATTCCGGTTTTGGGGAAGTGACGTCCCCATGACACAAACCATCAAAGCGGGGACCATTCTGGTGGAGGAGCGCGCGCATCTGCCGAACTCCCTCCTGCTCGAAGGCGAGTCCGGATCGAATGGATGGACAGCGGTCAGGGAGGCGGGTTCCGCGTTCGAGAAGACCATTGGCGCACAGGGATGGACCTTCTTCTTCATGGCTGGGGAACTCACGGCGACAGCGTTCGGATTTGACAGGCAGAAGGCGTTGCGCTCTGCGGTGCAGCGCCTGATCGCGAACGTCAAATCCCAACACTGCAACAGCATCGAAATCTCGCGGATCGTTCTAAATTCCTTTCTGGGCCTACCCTACGTGCGGGTTTCCGCTCACCCGCGACGTCTCCAGAAGGGCACGGTCTTTCTTCCGGCTGACGGGGCCGGCTCCGATCCGGCGCCCTTTTCACGCACACAATCTTACGGAGGCTAACATGAACATTCGACCCTTATACGACCGCATCGTGGTGAAGCGGATCGAAGAACAGGAATCCACGCGCAACGGCATTGTCATCCCCGATTCGGCTAAGGAAAAACCCCAGCAGGGTGAAGTAATCGCCGCAGGAAGGGGCAAGCGCCTGGAAAACGGCCAGATCGTCGATCTCGATGTCAAAGCCGGCGACCGCATCCTGTTCGGCAAGTATTCCGGCAACGAAATCCAATTGGACGGCGCCGAGTACATCATTATGCGCGAGGACGACGTTCTCGGCGTCCTGGACGCAACCCCCAAGGCGCTTTCGTCCGCCGGTTAATTCACACCGCAATCAAGAGGAGAACATTCCATGGCAAAGCAGATTACTTATAGCGATCACTCCCGTCAGGCGATCCTGCACGGCGTCAATCAACTCGCCGATGCGGTGAAGGTAACGCTCGGGCCGCGAGGGCGGAATGTCGTCCTCGAGAAGAAATTCGGCGGACCGACGATCACCAAAGACGGCGTCACGGTGGCCAAAGAGATCGACCTGAAGGACCCGCTCGAAAACATGGGCGCCCAGATGGTCCGCGAAGTGGCATCCAAGACCTCCGACGTTGCCGGAGACGGCACCACCACGGCCACGATTCTGGCGCAGGCGATCTACCGCGAAGGCGTGAAAGCAGTGACCGCGGGAGCGAATCCGATGGCCATCAAGCGCGGTATCGACCGGGCTGTGGAGGCTGCCGTGGAGGAAATCAAGAAGCTCTCCAAGCCTGTCTCCGGCGACATGATTGCCCAGGTGGGCAGCATTTCGGCCAACAGCGACTCCACCATCGGCAACCTTATTGCGGAAGCAATGCAGAAGGTCGGCAAGGATGGCGTCATCACGGTCGAAGAATCTAAGACCATGACCACCGAACTACAGACGGTAGACGGCATGCAATTCGATCGAGGGTACCTTTCGCCCTACTTCGTAAGCGACGCCGAACGCATGGAATGCGTCTTCGAGGAACCCTACATCCTAATCCACGAAAAGAAGATCGCCAACATGAAGGACCTGCTGCCTGTTCTGGAGCTGATCGCGCGCGCGGGCAAGCCGCTGCTGGTGCT
>JAIQFU010000181.1 GCA_020073115.1 Terriglobia bacterium | reverse complement strand
GGTCCCGCGCGTCCCAGCCGCCCGCCTGCGCCAGGAACTCCATTCCCTGAACGGCGCGGATGAGAGGGCGGCCGTCCAGCGCCGGCCATCCCCAGGAGGCCGCCGTCGCGCCGGGCGCGGGAGGTGGACCCGGAATGGATTGGGCGTGGTCCAGGCTGGGGCTCATGCGGGTTTTGGGGTTCAGGAACCAGGTTTGGACGAGGCGCGAGGCGCGCTGCGCATAGCGGGGTTCGTCGAGCAGGAACGCGGCTGACCCGAGGGTGAAGATGGCGTCGCACAGGGAGTTCAAGGCCGTGCGATTGGCCATGAACCGATCCGGGTTGGGCGCCGCTTCGCGGCGGATATAGGGGCCGCCGGGGTTGATGGGGTCCGGCCACCAGAACGGAGACTCGCTGTAATACTCGTGGGCATCGAGCCCCGCGGCCTTGGGCCGGTCGAAGGTCACGCTCCAGGGCCCTTCTTTCATGCGCCGGTCGGCCTCCGCCCGCAGGCGGCGAACAGAATCCTGGGTCCACGCCTCTCCGCGCAGGATGGCGCTGTGGATCGGGTCGGCTTCGTCTTCGGAAACGACGGTAGCCGGCGCGTCCGCAGCCCGCGCGAACGAGACGATGGCGACGAGAACGGGGGCGACTCGCACTAATAGCGATTGTAGCGGACGGCGCACGATGCGGGCTTTGAACCTGCCGCCGTGGAGCCGCCCGGGCGGAGCCCGGTCCTACGTCGCATTACAATACAGCTTTATGATCGCTCTACTGCGCGGGCTGCTGCTCGAAAAACACCCCAACCAGGCCATCGTGGAAACCGGCGGCGTCGGTTATGACGTCACCATTCCCGTTTCGACCTACACTCACCTGCCCGACGCGGGCCAGGAGGTGCGGCTCCGCATCCACACCCACGTGCGGGAGGATGCCCTGGCGCTCTACGGCTTCCTCACACAGGACGAGAAGGGACTGTTCGAAAAACTGATCGGGGTGAGTGGCATCGGGCCGAAGCTGGCGGTGACCATCCTCTCCGGACTGGCCGCGCCCGACCTGATCAACGCCATCCGCCGCGGCGAAGTGGACCGCCTGGTGCGCATCCCCGGCATCGGCAAGAAAACCGCGGAACGGATGGTGCTGGAGCTTCGCGACAAGCTGCCGGCCGGGACGGGGGAAGAAACGCTCGCGCCCGCCGCCGCGCTTTCGGCCATCGATCAGGACGTGCTTTCGGCGCTGTTGAATCTGGGCTGCGGGCGGCCGCAAGCCGAGGCGGCTGTGCGCAAAGCGAAAGCCGGCGGCGCGGCCGCCGATTTCGAGCCCCTCTTCCGGCGGGCGCTGGAACTGGTGCGGTAGTCTTAACGTCCGGCGGCGGCCCTGCCCGTATGAGCCTCCGCCACCAGGGCGGAATCGGAGAAACCCTCCCACCGCGCGATCTTTCCGTCACGGACAGTAAAGACGTGGACCACCGGGGTATCGATGTTTGCGCCGGTGGTGCGCACGGTGGCCCTATAGCGGCCGATCGCGACGACGTTGTCGCCCTGGGTGATGAACTTCTCCGGGATCACGGTCCCGCTAGTGGTCGAATCTCCGATGGCTTGAAAGAACTCACGGATTTGCGCCTTCCCCGAACGCGACCCGGCGTATGGGATGGTCTCGGGGCCGTAGTTGATCCAGCCGGCATCATCGCTGACGTTATCGAGAATGGTCTTCACCTCGCCGGCCGCGAAGGCCGCGTATACCTTGCGGATGAGCGCAACATTATCTTGTTCGTTCATGGTTCCCCTCCTCGAACAAATATACGCCGGACGTTATGGAATGGTAGGAGCAAATCGCGTCTGCCGATAGCCAGTGTGAGTTTCATCCCCGTCGCTCCGCAAGCAGCATAGACCCCTGACCTGTCACCACGGAGCACGCCCTTCATGGCTCCCCTCCCTCGAACAACGACACGCCGTGACGGAATGGATCTCGCGAATCGCGCCGTCGGCTTGCCACGGTGAGCTTCATCGCACGGTCTATGGCAGCGGACCGCGGAGAATCCGCTCGCCGCCGGCGGCGACGAAAGCGGCGTGCGCCTCGGTCTCCCGCCGTTCGGCCTCCCGCGCCACTTCCGCGAACCCCGGCGCGGCATGCAGCGCCTCCAGCCAGGGATCGTGCCGCAGCGAGAAGGCGCACAGGAAGCCCGCCTCGATGACGCTGGAAATCTTCTCCAGGGCAGGCCCGCACTCGCCGATGCGCGCCATGTGGCGCGAGGTGTAGAACTGGGTTTCCGGGTCCTTGCGGGTGAGGTCCTGGCTCTGTTCGATGGCTCGCGCCGCTTCGCCGAAGTCTCCTTCCAGGTAGGCTCGCAGCGACTGTATGACGGCATGCACGGTACCGGTCGCCTCGCGCCGCCGGAGCCGCTCCAGCGCCTCTTCGTTACGGCCCAGCGCGGCGAGGGCCGCACAGTCCAGGTAGTATCCGCCCCTCGACCCGTAGTAATCGAGCGTCCTCTGATAGTCGCCGAGCAGGAAATAGGTATGGGCGACGCTGGTGGTCACCTGCGGATCAAGCCGGCGCGCGCGTTCGTCCGCTGCCAGGGATGCCTCCAGTTCGCCGGCGTAGCGGCAGGCCTGAACCAGGCCGGCGAACAGGTCCGGATCGTTGCTCCGGAAGCGGGCGCGTTCGAGCAGGCGCACCATGGCCTGCGGGGCGTTGCCCCGGTCGCACTCGATCGGCGTGTACAGGTTGTGCGCCAGGCTGAGATCCGGGTTCAGCTCAAAGGCGCGCTGGAACGCCGCGTCGGAAAGCCGGAAATTCTGCGTAGGCTCTTCATCGAATTTTTCGATGAAGCGGTGAACCCGGCCCAGCCGCGCCCAGGCCGGCGCATAGCCCGCATCTTCCTCCACGCACTGACGGTAAAGATCGCGCGCGAGCTTCATGTTCCCGATGGTCCGAATCAGGGTGAGCTGATTGGCGCGCAGGTAATACTCGTACGCGGTGGCGCTGGCGGGAACGTCGCGCCGAAGGGCGTGGCGTTCCCGCTCGGACAACTGGGGAGCCAGCGACTGGACGATCCGGTGGACCAGGCCGTCCTGGAGCTGAAAAAGATCGGCCATCGAGACCTGCGCGGTTTCCGACCACAACATCGTGCCGCTGGGCGCCTCCACCAGCTGGCACGCCACGCGCAGTTGGGCTCCCACGCGCAACAAGGCCCCCGTGAGAATGGCGTCCACGCCGGCCTCGGCCGCGATTCTTCTGGGATCGGGCGCCTGCCCCTCGAAGCGCGCCGCAGCCAGGCTGGAGCGCACGATGAGGCTGTCGATGCCGGAGAGCGAAGTGCTGATCGCGTCCGGCAGGCTGTACGCCAGGAAGTCGGTGTCTTCATCCCTCCGGAGGACGCGGAAGGGGAGGGCGATCAGACGCATGGCGGCGCGCGGACCGGCGTGAGGAGGCGCCGCTGCGGCCCGGAGCGCCGAGTCGAGCGCCGCAGACATCTCCGCCGCCGAAGCATACCGGTCCTGCGGGCGCTTGGCGAGAGATCGGCGGATCACCGGGTCGAGCGCTTCGATCTCCGGCGATCCGCCCAGGGAAGGAGGATGCCGGTGCGCCACGTTGTAGAGCACGTCCACACAGGAATCGCCTTCAAACGCGCGCCGGCCCGCGAGCATTTCATAGAGGATGGCTCCGGCGGCGAAGAGGTCGGCCTCCGGCCCTGCCGCCATCCCGGTAACCTGCTCGGGCGACATGTAGTGCGGCGTGCCGGACAGCGAGCCGGGACGAGTGATATCGGTCGCCGTGCGCGCAGCCTCCGCGCCCGCCGCGCAGGTGGCGTGATATGCGCGCGCCAGACCGAAATCGAGCAGCTTCACGCCGTGCCGCGTCAGGAATACGTTGGAGGGCTTCAAATCGCGGTGCACGATCCCGGGACCGTGCAGCGCGTCGAGAGCGGCCAGGACCTCACCGCCAATGCGCACGGTCTCCGCGGGAGAAAGCGGCCCGCGCGCCAGGCGCTGGGCCAGGGATTCGCCTTCGAGCAACTCCAGAACGAGGAACAGCGTTTCGCCGTCCTCGTCCACATCGAAGATCTGGCAGATGTGCGGGTGACTCACGCGGGCCAGCGACCGGGCCTCGCGCCAGAGCCGCTTGCGCGCCTCCACGCTCTCGCATGCCCGGCGAATGATCTTGATCGCGACCGGCCGCGCCAGCCGCTCGTCCCGGGCCTCGTAAACCTCTCCCATTCCGCCTTCGCCGATCTTGCGCACGATGCGGTAGTGGCCCAGGGTTTCCGACATGGGGATCCTCGTTTATGCTAACGCACGACACAGCACGATGAAATCGCGCGGACTCCCGCCGGTTGGAGCGGCGATCTTGCGGTACGGTAAGCTGGTAAGCACATGCCCGACCGGCAACTCATTTCCGGGACCGTCCAGGCCGAGGATTTGCAGTTCGAAGCGGGGCTCCGGCCGCGCCGCCTGGCCGACTTCACGGGACAGAGCAAGCTGAAAGAGAACCTCTCGATCGCCATCGAAGCGGCCCGGATGCGCGGGGAAGCCATGGATCACGTGCTGCTCTACGGTCCTCCCGGGTTGGGCAAAACCACGCTGGCGGTTATTATCGCGGAGGAGTTGGGAGTCCAACTCACGTCGACTTCGGGCCCGGTGCTGCAGAAGAAGCTCGACCTGACCGGCATCCTCAGCAACATCCGCGCGCAGCAGGTCTTTTTCATCGACGAAATCCACCGCCTGATGCCGGACGTGGAGGAGATGCTCTACTCGGCGCTGGAGGATTTCCGGGTGGACATCCTGGTGGGGGTCGGCCCGGGGGCGCGGACGCATTCGCTGCCCATGCCGAAGTTCACGGCGATCGGCGCCACCACGCGGCAGGGGCTGGTGAGCGCTCCGCTGCGCGGCCGGTTCGGCCTGGTGCTGCGGCTCGACCCGTACAATGTGGACGAATTGCAGGCCATCGTGAACCGCTCGGCGCGGCTGCTGGCGGTGGAAATCGAGCCCGGCGCCGCCGAGGAAATCGCGCGCCGGTGCCGCGGCACGCCGCGCATTGCGAACCGCCTGCTGCGGCGCGTCCGCGATTATGCCCAGGTGCGCGCGGACGGCCGCATCACGCAGCCCGTCGCGCAGACGGCGCTCAACCTTCTGGACGTGGACCGCTACGGGCTGGACGAGATCGACCAGAAGATCATGCTGACCATTCTGGAGAAATACCGCGGGGGCCCAGTGGGCGTGAACACCATTGCCGCGTCGATCTCGGAGGAGCCGGACACCATCGAAGAGGTGTACGAGCCGTACCTGATCCAGCTTGGGTTTCTGAACCGCACGCCGCGCGGCCGCACGGCTACGGAACTGGCGTACGACTACTTCAACGTCAAGCGCAAGCTGCGCAGCGACGACCAGCCGGCGCTGTTTTGAGTGAGAACTCTCTACCTCAGCCTAGGCTCTAACATCGGCGACCGCGAAGCCAACCTGCACGCCGCGCTGGAGAGGCTGGCTGCTCCCGGCCTGCGCGTGCTGCGCGTTTCCCCCGTGTACGAGACCGAGCCGGTGGACTACACGGACCAGCGCTGGTTCCTGAACCTTGTGGCGGAAGCGGACACGGATCTCTTTCCCCTGCAACTTCTGGCGCGGGTGAACCGCATCGAGCGCGCCATGGGCCGCGTGCGCACGGTCCCGAAAGGGCCGCGCATCATCGATATCGACATTCTGCTGTACGGCCACGCCAAGGTGCACAGCGAGCGTTTGGAGATCCCGCACCCACGGATGGCGGAGCGCCGTTTCGTGCTGGCGCCGCTGGCCGACCTTGCGCCGGACCTGCGGCATCCGGTTGCGCATAGGACGGTCCGTGAGTTGCTCGAGGCCGCCCCGCCGCAGGTGATTCGTAAGTTCAGCCCCTGACGGTCCCTACTCCACCCAGGGCAGGTACGCCGCGCCGTAGAGCCCCGCTTCATTGCCCAGCGTGGCCTGGGTAATCCGCGTTTCGGCCTTGGTGGCGCGATAGGTGGCGGAACGCTGCTCCACCACCCGGAACATGTGCGGAGCGAAGAGGTCCCAGGCCGGCAGCATGCCGCCGCTGAGCAGGTAAAGCGGGAAATTGAATGCGTTCACCAGCACCGCCAGCGCCGTGCCCAGCGATTCGCCCATGATACGCCAGACCGTCCGCGCCTTCTCTCCGGCTTCACCCGGCTGGAGCGCCAGGTTGTAGACGTCTTTGGAAGACAAATTCTCGCCCAGGTGCAACAGGTTCGCCATGGCGGTCACCGCGGTGGCCGAAGCGTGCTTCTCCAGGCAGCCCTGGTTGCCGCAGCCGCACGGGTTGCCGGTGGGGTTCACGGTGATGTGCCCCAACTCGCCCGCCATCCCCACAAAACCGCGGATCACCCGGCCGCCGTAGATGATGCCGCCGCCGATTCCCGTCCCGAGCGTCAGGAGAACCAGGTCGTTCACGTCGCGCCCGGCTCCCATCCATTTCTCGCCCAGGGCGGCGGCGTTGGCATCGTTTTCCAGAATGACTGGAGTGTTCAGGCGCCGGCTGATTTCGTCCCGTACCGGGAAGTTCTCCATGTAGGGCAGGTTCGGGGAACTGGCGATGACCCCTTCTTTCATACGGATGAAACCCGGGATCCCCACCCCGATGCCGGCCAGGCCGGTTGCGCCGTACTGCTGGCGTAAACATTCAATGGCGGCTACGATGTCGCCCAGCACCGCCTCGCGGCCCCCGCGGAAGTTGGTGTCCTTGGAGATATCGCCGAGTTTCCTGCCGGAGCGGTCGAAGGCGGCGGCGCGCAGGTTCGTCCCGCCGAGATCCAGTCCAATCGAGTATTCAGCCATGAAGCGGAATCATAACAAATGTGCGGGGCGGATTCAGACTGATGAACTTCACAACGGCGCCGGCTGTGCTACTAATTGAACCAAGGCGCCCGTCTACGACGTCCATAGAAACGGGGCCAGGGTCAAGGGCCATGAGGGATAGCAGGTATATCGAGATACCGGGGAATGAGACGCACGAGCTTCCGCCGCTGCTGGTGCATGCCGGGGCCGAGTTCGAGCCCGGGATGGAAGAGACCGAACTGTTCGCCGTGATGGGAGAAGCCGAGGACATGCTGGGCGTGAACGACGCCGCGCCCGAGGCGCTCGAAGGGCGGAAATTCGAGTTGGCGCTCCAGTTGAAAGAGCAGTACAGGAACGTTCTGCGGCACTGGCACTGGGGCGATTCCGTACTCGACTGGATCCGCCAATGCGAGATCACGTTCGAACACGAAGCCGTCCTCAGGAGCCTGCTGCATCCCGATGTCTGGCCGCACGCCAGCAGGGCGAGTTTCGTGACGCTGCTGATCGACAAAGAGGCGCCGACCCGCGGGGTGGCGCTGGACCATGCCGTGGGCCTGCGCCTGACCTTCCGGCAGCCGCCGCCCATCGACTGCTTTTCCAACCAGTTTCTTTTCTTTCTGAATCCGAGCGTCGCCGGGGCCGCTTATCGGGCGTGGTCGCGGTTAAGCGCGGATCAGGCCTCTCTGTTGCCGCCGGAGCGGTTCCACTTCGACGTGCTGGACCTGGATGGGTAAAGTTGCTTCGCCGGCGGTCAGTTTCCGGCGCCGGGAAGAGGAATTCACCGCCGAGGCGCAGAGGCGCAGAGAAGTCAAAGTCAAAAGCTGAGAGCGCAAAGGCGGCAGAGAAACGGCTTCTTCCCGGAAACGTGCGCTCCGGGGTGGACACGTTGCTCGGCTCCTTTGCGCGCGAACCGTGGGGTCGGACTGCTCCCGAGGCTCTCTCCGATCTGTTCCCTGCTTCTCTGCGTCTCTGTGACTCGGCGGTGAATTCCCAGGCGCCGCTTATCGGGCGTGTTCGAAGGGGCCGGATGTCGCCACGAGTGTCGACACGGCGGGCTGAAGCCCACGCTACATCGCTGACCCGATCCTGCGTAAGCCTTCGGCGAATATCTCGCTGTTCACTCCCATGCCGATGCGGAAATGGCCGGGCATGCCGAAGAAGCGTCCGGGCACGGCGGATGTTTCGTATTCCGCGCGCAGGCGGTCCAGGAACGGCTCCGCGTCCTCGTTGCGCAACCCGAGAAAGGCGGTGGTTCCCCACGCCGTGCGCGCGGCCGCAATCTCCGGATGCCGGTCCAGAAAGCCGCTGAGAACCGCGCGATCGGCTTCCACCACCCGGCGCGCCTTCTCGCGGATGCGGTCCAGACGCTCGAAAGCCGCCACGCTGAGCAACTCGCCCGGGTGAACGGGCGTCGCCGCGAAGAGGTCGTTCAAGCGCCACATGGCGCGCGCCAGGTCCGGATCCGCCAGGATCCACCCGCAGCGCAGGCCACTCAGGCCGTAGATCTTCGTCAGGCTGCTGGTCACCACCACCCCGGGCCCCAGGTGAAACGAGGTGCGCGGGGTGTTCCCGTAAACGGCATCCAGGTAAACTTCGTCCACCAGGACGCGGGCCCCGATACTGCGCGCCAGGTCCACGACGCCTTGCAGTTCGGGCTCCGCGGCCAGGGCGCTGGAAGGGTTGTGCAGGTTGGTGACGACGATGAGCCTGGTTTTGGGGGTGAGCGCGCGGCGAACCTGCACGGGATCGAGGGCGTAACCGCTCTCTTCCGTACGGTCGAAGAACTTCACCTCCGCGCCCACGTACCGCGCCGCGGAAATCAGCAACTCGTAAGCCGGGCGCTCGATGAGGATTTCGTCGCCGGGGTCGAGCAGCGCGGCCATGGCAAGGTAGTTGGCCATGGAGGTTCCGGCGGCCGTTACCACGCAGTCCGGGTCCACGCCCGCTTTCCCGGCGATGGCGCGTTTGAGCGGCTCGTAGCCATAGCCGTTATCACCGTTGATCTCGATCTGCTCGATGCTCACGGGCAGGTCCCGCAGGGAATAGGGACCGACGCCGCTGGTGGCCAGGTTGAACCGCGCCCGGCTCCGCGTCTTGGCCCAATGCATGTAATCCGAGTGTCTGAGTCTCATGAAGGGATGGGTTTCGGGCGGCTCCAATACAAATATACGGGAACACCCGCGGCCAGGATCAGCAGGGCGACGGCGGTGTGGGCGGGGTGCGCGGCCACGTCGCTGCCCACGATCCCCACGCAGGCGAGCACGAACAGCGCGGTCGTGTAGGGATGGCCGGGGGTGCGATAGATCCCCGGGAGGCTGTCGCCGACTTTGCGCCGCCGGAGGACGAAGACCGAGGCGGCCGCCAGGCCGAACATGATGAAATCCGCCGAAACCTCGAAATTCAGGATCTGTTCGTACGTGCCGGAGCAGGCGATCGCGGTGGCCAGGGCGCCCTGGAGGGCAATGGCGACAACCGGCGCGCCCGTGCGCCGCGAGAGCGTCCCTACCCAACGGAAGAACAGGCCGTCGCGCGCCATGGCATTATACACGCGGGATCCCCCGCGTTCGCCCACGGCCGCGCGCATCCCGGCGGAAGCCGGCGCGCTCGTGGAACCCAATCCGGCCGGGCCGAGCGCGCGCCGGCAGACGAGGTTGACCGAGAGATACAGCGCCACCACGCCCATGACGCCCAGGAGCAGCCCGCGCGAGAGGTCGCGGCGGGAATCGCGCATCTCCGCCGCGACGAAGGTTGCGGTCTGCCAGCCGCCGTAAGCGAAGGCGATGGGGACGGCGGCCGCGCCGATGGCGCCCACCAGCCCCAGGGAGACCGGCCGGTCGAGCAACGGCAAGGGATGAATACCGCCCCCACCCACGCGCCAACCGATGGTTACCAGGGCGGCAATTGCGCCCATCTTGGTGAGCATGAGAGCGCTTTGCAGGTTGCTGCCGGCGCGCGCGCCGAAGCAGTTGACCGCCGTCAGCCCCAGCAGGACCGCCGCGGCAATGGCGCTGTCGCTCCATCGGGCGCCGGTCACTTCCCGCCAGTAGCGGGCGAAGGTGATGGCCACGGCGGCCATCCCGCCCGTCTGGGTAACCAGTAGCAGCACCCACCCGTAGAGGAACGCTACCGCCGGGTGGTAGGCTTCCCGCAGATACAGGTACTGGCCGCCCGCCCCCGGCAGGCGGGTGGCCAACTCCGCCCAGATGAACGCTCCCAATACGGCGAGAAGGCCGCCCAGAGCCCACGTCCCGAGAATCAGGAAGGGCGTATGGACATCCCGCGCCACCACCGAGGGGTTCATGAAAATGCCCGACCCGACGATCCCGCCCATGACGATCATGGTGGCGTCGAACAGGCCTAATTGGCGGCGGGGAGCGGAGACGTCCAAGCGATCCAAAGTACCATACCGGGAGCCCCATTACGTCTCGGACTGAAAAGTCGCATTTTCCCCTTGCCACGCCGTACGATAGCCGCTAGACTTGCTTGCGAAGGAGGCCGCCATGCTCGCGCCTCAGAACGTCTCGATCTTTCTCAACAACGCCCTGAAACCCACTAGCGTGCCTGTGGAAATCGAGGCAGATAACCCCCTCCCGGAGGCGATCCGGGATATGCCGGATCAGGTCGCGGGCCGGTTCGTCGAGTTGGACGCGTCGGCCACGCACGAGATCGAAGCAGCCTGGAAGCGGGTCATGATCCTGAACTCGACCCAGGTGCTTTACACTTTCAGCTTCGACGGGCAGAGTAAACGGTTTACAGCGCAAAAACGGTAGGCTTGTGGTCCGACCTGCTCGGGCCGGCAGGCCGGAGGACTGCCCCACAGCGCTACTCTCTCATCCAACGCCTGCGACCCAGGTGCGCCACCACGAACAGAAATACGAACCCGGCCAGCAGACCGCAGGTGGCGCCCAACCCCAGGAACTCGGGCCGCGAGAACTGGAACTTCAAAGTCAAAGCCACGTTGATCGCGACGGGAATCATGGAGGCAGCGACGGGTAGCCAGGGGCGGTCGAGCGCGAATAAGGAACGCGAAACGATCTCGATCAGGATCCAGCCGATCATGGCCGGACCGAGGCCCAGAAAAACGGCCGCCACCAACCGGGTGGATTCCGCCGTAAAGCTGCCGTGTTGGAAGAACAGAGCGATGGCCGGGTAGCGGAAAAGCAGGGCGAAGCCGCACCCGCCCACCGCCGCCAACGCCGCCACCCCAACGGTCCGGTCGATAAGCCGGAGCGCCTCCCGAATCCGGAAGAGACTCTTCAAACGCGCGATCTCCGGGAGCAGCGAATTGGAGATGGGATTGACCAGCAACGCGAGGGGGACGCTGACGCCGCGCATGCAATAGTCGAGGGCGGCCGCCATCCCCGGGCCGGTGTGCGTGGCCCAGGCGCGCGTGAAAGTGACGTTCAACGCGAGCCCCGCGGCGTAGACCAGGAAAAAAGCCGGTTTTGTCAGGATTTCGCGCCAGTGGACTTCCGTGCGGGCGGACCCGCCGGCCTTGAGGCTGGACCGGGCCGCCAGCCGCACGACGGCCACCTGAACCCACGCGCCCGCCGAATACCCGATGGTGAAGCCGTAGACCCCCAGGGCCTTCCACAGCGCCAGCGCGCCGCCGATGGTGAAGACGTTGAGGGTGGCCTGGTAGAACGCCGTGGGGCCGAAGCGCCGCTCGGTATAAAGCAGAGCGTAGTGCACCGCGGCCACCCCGGCGGCCGTCGTGGAGATGGAGAGGATCCGCAGGTTCGTTACGGCGGCGGCGAAATAGTCGGGGGCCAGGCCCGGCGCCAGGATCCGCATGAGCCATGGCGCGGATACAATCACCGCCGCCGAGATCCCCGCCAGCGCCCAGGCGAAGCAGCGGCTCAGCTTGCGGAACAACGCGGCGCGCTCCTCCGCGGGGCAGGCGGTGAGCATGGGAACGAACGCGAAAACGATGGTGTTGATGAGCACCGAGTTCAGCGTATCGGTGGGCCCGATGGCCACGGCCAGGGAGTCCGCGCGGCTGTGGGTGCCGAGCAGATAGGCCGTCAGCGCCACACGCGCGAAGCCCAGGACGTTGCCCGTCAGGACTCCCGCCACCAGGGTCAGCCCGCCGCGAACCAGCGGATTGCCCACGGCGCGCGTCAGCACACGCTCGGCCGCCGCCGCCGAAGATGACTCCGTGAGACCCAGGGGAACCTCGAGATCAGGCGGTCGCCGCCAACGCATTCCGGGCGGCAGCCAGAGCGCTCTCGTAATTCGGGAAATCGGCCATCTCCCTGACGTACTCGACGTGCCGGATGAAGCCCTGCCGATCGAGGACGAAAATGGCCCGGCTCTCGATCCGCAGCTCCTTGATCAGGGTGCCGTACTGGGAGCCGAACGAGGCGTCCTTGTGGTCCGACAGCATTTTCACCCTGTCCACGCCGAAAGCGCCGCACCAGCGCATCTGGGCGAACGGCAGGTCCACGCTGACTGTGAAAATATCGACTTCGGGAAGCTTCGCCGCGGCCTCGTTGAATTTCTTGGTCTGCGCGTCGCAGACCGGGGTGTCGAGCGATGGAACCACGCTGAAAATGCGTACGCGGTTGCCGGTGTCCTTCAGGGTCACGGGCTTCAGACCCTGGTCCACCACATGGAAATCGGGGGCGGCGTCGCCGGGCTTCAACTCGGGGCCGATTAGGGTGAGGGGGTTGCCCTTCAGGGTTGTTGCTCCTGGTCTCTCCATTGCTCCTCCTGATTCGATTATGCTCGAAGAACGCTCCGCAGGGCGGCCGGAGGCCGGTCCCGCACGGGGACTTTCATTGTATCAATTCGGCTAACTTTTCAGCCTCGAAGACGGGGGCCTGGCAGGCATAGCGGCGGCACACGTAGGCGCTGGCGCGGCCATCGATCTGGCGCATGGACTCGATCCCCGGAGCGGTGGCGGCCAGCTTGCGCCGGGTCTCCGGAGAATCCACCAGCAGGGCCACGCGATTCGGTGAAAACCGCGCATGCAGGGTCCCGACCAGGGCCGCGGTATCCGCGCCGCCGCGTTCTCCTACCAGGACCACCTCGCGCGGTTCGCCGAGCAGGAACTCGCAGGCGGCGAGCATCTGCGGCAGGGCCGCCGGCGCCGCCGCCAGGCGCGGGGCGAACGCCGCCAGCGTCCGTTCCGCCGACTTCTGAAAGTCCTCGCGGTTCCACATCCGCGCCAGGCGCAGCAGGTTCATGGCGGCCACCGAATTGCCGGAGGGCTCGGCCCCGTCGTAATCCTCCTTGATGCGCATCAGCAGCGCGGGATCCGAGCTTCCGAAAAATCCGCCGAGTGCGCCGTCCTCAAACAGTTCGATCTGCTTTTCGGTCAGCCGGGTGGCGGTTTCGAGGCGCTGGAGGTCGAATTCGGTCTCGTAGAGGTCGAGCAGGCCCTGGGCGAGGAAAGCGTAATCCTCCAGAAAACCGGGGATCGCGGCCTCGCCCTGGCGCCAGCGGCGCAACAGGGCCCCGCTTCCCGCGTCGTACATGCGGGCCAGCAGAAAATCCGCCGCCGTGCGCGCCGCCTCAAGGTAAACCGGCTCGTTCAGGGCGGCGCCGGCCCGTGCGAAGGCCGAGATGGCGAGGCCGTTCCACGCCGTCAGGATCTTGTCATCGAGATGGGGCCGCGGGCGGTGCGAGCGCGCCTCCAGCAGAAGCCGCCCGGCCTGGAGCAGCGCGGCCCGGACCTCATCCTCCCGGCGGCCGAATTGCCGCGCCGTTTCTTCGATGCTGTGCGCCTGGTGAAGGATGTTCCTGCCGGCGAACTCGCCATGGGGGTCGCTGGCGACATTGCCCTGGTCTTCCACGCCGTCGCGGTAGCAGAACCAGTCGGCCGCGGGGTCTAGTACCACGGCGCGAATCTCGCCCGCCTCCCAGACGTAGAACGCACCCTCACGCTTGCTTTCCGGATGCGCGGGATCGGGGGCCGAGTCCGCGTCCTCGGCCGAATAGAACCCTCCCGACGCCATGTCGCGCAGAAGGTAGTCGAGCGTGCGCCGCGCCGTACCGGCGAACTGCGGGTCCCCCGTGATCTGGAAGGCTTCGATGTAGGATGCGGCAAGCTGCGCCTGGTCGTAGAGCATCTTCTCGAAGTGCGGCACGAACCAGTGGTCGTCCACCGAGTAGCGGTGAAACCCGCCGCCAAGCTGGTCGTCGATCCCGCCCCTGGCCATCGCCCGCAGCGTGGCGAGCACCATCTCCAGCGCCTCCTCGTTCTTCGTCCGGACGTAGTGGCGCAGGAGGAAGTTGTGGACCGAAGGCCGTGGAAATTTGGGTGCCGCGCTGAAGCCGCCGCGGCTGGAATCGAAGCTCCGCCGGAAGGCGTAGAAACCGCTGTCGAGGATGCCGGCGTCGATGGCGGACCCCAGCGGGCCGGCGAGTGGCGCCACCTCCAGGTGGGCTTTGAGTTGTTCCACCACTTCGCCAGCCGAGTCCAGGATCTGCTCGCGGTCGGACTTCCAGGCGGCGGCGATCTGGGTGAGGACCGAAGCGAAGCCCGGCTGCCCGAAGCGCGGCTCCGGCGGGAAATACGTCCCGCCGAAAAAGGGCTTGAGGTCGGGCGTGAGCCAAACCGACATAGGCCACCCGCCGCCGCCCGTGGTGGCCTGGACGAACGTCATGTAGATCCGGTCCACGTCCGGACGTTCTTCCCGATCGACCTTGACGGGCACGAACTCGCGGTTCAGGATCTCCGCGATTCCCTGGTTCTCGAACGATTCGCGCTCCATGACGTGGCACCAGTGGCAGGTGGAGTATCCCACCGAGAGGAAAATGGGTTTGTTCTCACGGCGGGCGGTTTCGAAGGCGTCCGCGCCCCACGGGCGCCAGTCCACTGGATTGTGGGCGTGCTGAAGCAGGTAAGGGCTCTTTTCATTGGCAAGGCGGTTGCTGTGCGGCATGGTTTTTCAGAGCCGCGAGCGAAGGGAGCGGTCATCCGCGGGCGCAAGTCAAAATCCGAACGATCCCCAGTTCCGGCTCCCCTCTCTTCGCGGAAGTACCTTCTTGAGCCTTTAGCCACAGAGGAACACGGATAGCAAATTCGTGCTGCGTCCGGGTTTCCCGGTGGGCAGGTCTTTTCTCCGGGTTTTTGCGATCCTGCTACGCGGTAGCGCCCCTTTTCGCTCTCCGCAAATATCCCTCTTTGGCGAACCCCGCCAGCACGGCGGCGAGCTTTTCGCGCGCCTCCGCCGGCATGAGGCCCACCGGTTTGCGGCAGGGGCCGGCGGCCAGGCCGGCCATCTGCATTGCTTCTTTTACCACCCCTGGAAACGTGTGCAGGGCCATCACGGCGAAGAGTTCATCGACGAGCCGTTGCAGCCGCGCGGATTCCCCGGGATCTCGGGCTTGCCAGGCCCGGTAGAGCGCCGCGAACAGCCGCGGCGCGATGTTGGCACAGGCGGCGAAGGCCCCGCTGGCTCCCTGCTCCAGGGCCGCGAGGATGAGGTTATCGCAGCCGGTAAAGACCGCCAGTTTCCGGTCGGGGACTGCGTTTCTGTACGCCCGTATGCGGTCCACCCGCCCGCTGGAGTCCTTCAGGCCGGCGAAATTCTCGCAGTTGGCGGCGATCCGGGCCGCCATTTCCGGCGTCAGGTCCACGCCCGTGCGCTCCGGATTGTTGTTGGCCAGCACGGGGTGGTGGACGGCGCGGCAGACCTCGATGTAGTGTTCCACGAGTTCCGCCGCGGACGGCTTCAGGTAGTAGGGCGTGACCACCACAATGTAGTCCACCCCCACGGCTTCCGCCGCTTGCGCCAGTTTCACCGTTTCGCGCGTGGTGACGCAACCCACGTTTCCGTAGACCGGCGCGCGTCCGGCGGACGCTTGCACGCAGAACCGCAGCGCCACCGTACGTTCCTCGCCGCTCAACGAGAAAAACTCGCCCTGGCCGCCAGCCGCCGCCAGTCCGTCCACGCCGGAATCGATGAGCGTGTCGATGATGATCTGCCACGCGTTGAAGTCGATCCGCTCATCTCCGCGAAACGGGGTTACGAGGGCGGGAACAATGCCCTGGAGGCGCTTTTCCACGTTTCCATGTTACCGCCGGCCGCGTCCGGGAAATCCCTGTGGATGAGTGCAGATGAAAGCCAATCGAAGGCCGGAAGTACTAATAAAAGTACTATCGGCGTGCATCGGCGGCCAGAATGGATGTATGGCTGATTCTTACCGCGTGGAGCACGACACCATGGGGGAGATGCGGGTTCCGGCGGAGGCGCTTTATGGGGCGCAGACCGCGCGGGCCATCGAGAATTTCCCCATCAGCGGGAAACGATTCCCGCGCGCGTTTATCCGCGCCCTGGGGCTGATCAAAAGCGCCGCGGCGGAGGTGAATGGCCGGATGGGATATCTACCGGCGGAGCGAGCGGCGGCCATCCGGGCGGCGGCGGAGCAGGTAGTGGAAGGCCGCCACGATAGCCAGTTCCCCATCGACATTTACCAGACCGGAAGCGGCACCTCGACCAACATGAACGCCAACGAAGTGATCGGCAGGCTGGCGGGCGCGCATCCCAACGACCACGTCAACCGGGGGCAGTCCAGCAACGACGTGATCCCCACGGCCATGCACATCGCCGCCGCGGAAACAATGACGGCGCGGCTGCTGCCGGCCATGCGCCAACTCGGCGGCTCGCTGGCGCGCAAGGCGGCCGAGTTCCACGACATCGTCAAGATCGGGCGAACCCATCTGCAGGACGCGGTACCGATTCGGATGGGCCAGGAATTCAGCGCGTGGGCGCGCCAGGTGGAAGCGGCCGGCGAACGGATTGAGGCCGCGCTGCCGGGCATCTACGAGCTGCCGCTGGGCGGGACCGCCGTGGGGACCGGCCTCAACGCCCCGCCTGGATTCGCGGCGGAAACGATTGCGGCCATCGCGCGGCGAACGGGCCTACCGTTCGCGGAGGCGCGCAACCACTTCGAGGCCCAGGGCGCGCGCGACGCCGTGTGCTTCCTGAGCGGAGCGTTGCGGGGTTACGCCGTCGCGCTGACCAAGATCGCCAACGACATCCGCTGGCTGGGGTCGGGACCGCGCTGCGGGCTGGGCGAGTTGAAATTGCCAGCGGTTCAACCGGGTTCGAGCATCATGCCCGGCAAGGTCAACCCGGTGATCGCGGAAAGCCTGCTGATGGTCTGCGCCCAGGTGATCGGCTACGACGCCGCGATTGCCTGGTGCGCCGCCGCCGGCAACCTGGAACTGAACGTGATGATGCCGCTGATGGCGTACGACCTCCTGGATGGGATCGAGCTGCTGGCCGCCGGCAGCCGTAATTTCGCCGGGAAACTGGTTGACGGGCTGGAAGCCGACCGGGCGCGCGCCGAAGGTTTCGTGGAGCAGTCGCTCGCCATGGGAACGGCGCTCGCCCCGGAGATCGGGTACGAGAAAGCCGCCGCCCTGGTGAAGGAAGCGTACACCCAAGGCCGCACGATCCGGGAAGTGGCGCGGGACAAATCGGGAATCCCCGAAGATCGCCTGCAGAAGCTGCTGGATCCAGAGTCGCAGGTGTAACTTCGGGAAAAACCAATTCGGCCACGGATGAACCGCACATGGCCGTGCCGGCCACCCGTAGAACATGAAAAGCGGGGTGATTCGCGCCTGGGGGATAATGGCATCGTCCGGGCGCAAGGAACGTTCTGTGTAATGGTGGCGCAAGCCCCGTTGATGAA
>JAIQFU010000180.1 GCA_020073115.1 Terriglobia bacterium | reverse complement strand
CCGCCAAGCTGATTCGGCACCATACCCGGAGGTTGAAGACTCTGCGTAGTCGCTTGAGAACACGGACCAAAGCTTAACGCACGGGCCACTGGCTGACTCATTTTTCGGAACAACACGGATAAACACGGATAAGGCAAAACAGATCTTCTTGCTTCTTATCCGCGTGCATCCGTGTTCATCCGTGGCCAGTTTTTTTTCCGCGCGTTTATCCGTATCTGCTGAAGTGCTCGGCGGCTCCCGCCGATCACCCCATGGATGAAGCGCAATGGATTCGGAACCCCCGCCCCACCAGCGGAGCTCCGCCTTGCGCGATACTAATCGAGGAGCCCTCATGAGCTATTTTCAACAGCACCAGTCTGATTTCGTCGAAGGTCTCAAGGCCTTCCTCCGTATTCCGAGCATCAGCACTCTCTCGGAGAACAAGCCGGACATCCGGCGTGCAGCCGATTTCGCTTTGAAGGAACTGCGCGCGGCGGGTATGACCGCCGCCGAGCTGATCGAAGGACAAGGCAATCCGCTGGTCTATGCGGAATGGCTGGGCGCGCCGGGGAAACCGACGGTCCTCTTTTACGGGCATTACGATGTGCAGCCTCCGGATCCGCTGGACGAGTGGAAATCGCCGCCGTTCGAGCCCGAAATCCGCGGCGACGACATCTTCGCCCGCGGCGCCTGCGACGACAAGGGCCAGGTATATATCCAAATCAAAGCGGTGGAGGGCCTGCTCAAGACCACCGGCAAGCTCCCGGTCAACGTCAAGTTTCTGCTGGAGGGCGAAGAGGAAACCGGCGGCGAGCACATCGAGGCCTATGTCAAGACGAAGCCTCCGCGGCTGAAGGCGGATGCTGCGGTGGTGTGCGATACCGAGATGTTCGCGCCGGACCTGCCCACCATTTGCGTCGGGTTGCGGGGCATGGTCTACTACGAGCTTTTCGTCGAGGGGGCGAACCACGACCTACATTCCGGAGTCTACGGCGGCGCGGCGCCGAACCCGATCATGGCCATCGCCGAGATCCTGTGCGCGCTCAAGGACCGGGATGGCCACATCCACATCCCGGGTTTTTACGATCGCGTGGTCCCTCCGAGCCAGAAGGAGCGCAACGCCTGGGCGCGGCTGCCGTTCGACGAAAAAGAGTACGTGGAGAAGGAGATGGGCGCCCGCGAACTGGTGGGCGAGCCCAATGTCCCGCTGTTCGAGCGCGTTTGGGCGCGGCCGACCCTGGAGGCGCACGGCATTCGCGGCGGCTTCGTGGGCGAAGGCGCCAAGACCGTGATCCCCGCCCGCGCGGTGGTCAAAATCAGCACGCGGCTGGTGGCCGATCAGCGCGTGGACGAATCGGTCGAACAGTTCAAAGCGGCGGTGAAGGCCGTCACGCCCAAGGGCGTCACCGCCCAGGTGAAGATGCTGCACTCGGGGGCGCCATCCCTGACCAACCCCGACAATCCTTTCATCCACGCGGCGGCGGAAGCCATGAAGCAGGTCTTCGGAAAGGAAACGGTCTACATCCGCTCGGGCGGGTCCATCCCGATTGTCGGCGTATTCGACCGTTACCTCGGAGTCCCCAGCGTGTTGATGGGCTTCGGGCTGCCGGACGATAACCTGCACGCGCCCAATGAGAAGTTTCACCTCCCGAACATGTTCCGGGGGATCGAATCGGTGGCGCGGTACCTGGAAATCCTGGGTCAGTAGGGTAGGGAAATTGAGCTGACGGGCAGATCGGGACCTGCTTCATGTGGGGTGGATCCCCGACCTGCCCGTGATGCCGCCCGGCGGAACCGGCGGCCCGGCAGCCACAGCGCTATCTCCAGTGGCCGCGGCGGAACGCCCAGCGGCCGCGGCGGGTCTCCTCCCAGCGGCCGGGAACCCATTGGGTCCGCTGGTGCGGCGTACGCATCCAGCGGCCTTCGACCCAAAACCAACGGCCACCGCGCCGGTCCCAGTATCCGTCGGTCCAGACCCAGCCCGGGCCCGGCGCGACCCCGATGACGTGGTACCGCGGCGGGGGCGGGGGGGCGCCCACATAGTAGTGTCCATAGCCGCCGCAGCCCGTCAGTACGGTTCCAAACAGCACGGCGGCGGAGGCCAGCATCGCGCCTCGCATAATCAGCACCTCCTGCTGTTAAGAACGCGGGCGGCCTCCCGCTAGTTGCGCCGCATGGCGCCGTCTGAAACCAAATTAATGATGGGGCGGGTCCGAACGCCGGGCCGCCCGGTCCAGTTCCTGGCGGATAACGCGCGAAAGCCGAGCGGGGTTGAACGGCTTGGGCAAAAATGCCGCATCCCGGCCCGACACTTCCTCATTCGGATATCCGGACATGTACACGACCGGCAAAGCCGGGTTTCGCCGCAACAGCTCGCCCGCGAGCTGCGGCCCGGTGATCCCCGGCATGATGACGTCGGTCAGGAGGAGATCGATCTTGCTTTCATGGCGCTCGAAAATGTGGATCGCCTCCGCGCCGCTGTGCGCCTCCCGGACCGCGTAGCCCCAACTCTCCAGCAGAATGCGCGTGATCTGCGCCGTGGCCGGCTGGTCCTCCACCACGAGGATCGTCTCGCTGCTGCCGTGCTTCGCCGTGAGCTTGGTAACAATCGACTGCAGTTCGGCGAAGGCCGGACATGCGGGATCGGCCTGGAACCAGGTCCGGCCGGCGTCGCGCCGGGTACGGAGGAGGCCGCCATGGCGCAACCGGGTGAGCGGCCGCCGCAACTGCCCTGCCACCGCTCCCGCCCGGATGGCCAGTTCGGGAAGCGACCACCACCGGTCCGTCTCCCCGAAAATGGCGCGGACGAGACCGCCCGCCGAGCCGGGGAACAGCGCCTCCAAAGGCTTGCATTCGCTCATGCAGTACGCGCCGAAACGGGCGCTGAGATCCGTCAGTCCCGGACCTTCCTTTAGAGAATACCGAAACGGGGCAGTGCGCCGCCTGCACCGTGTTACTCGACGGGCAGCCGGTGAAGTCCTGCATCACGAGGCTTTCAGCGGCGGAGGGCAAGCGCGTCGTGACCATCGAGGGGCTGGCGTCCGGTGAAAATCTTCATCCCGTACAGGAAGCGTTCCTCCGGACCGATGCGCTGCAATGCGGGTGGTGCACGCCGGGCATGATCCTGGGCGCCGTGGCCCTGCTCAAGCGCAACCCGAACCCGAGCGACGCCGACATTTCGGCGGGCCTGAACGGCCATATCTGCCGTTGCGGAACGTACCCCAGGATCATCCGCGCCGTTCACCTGGCTGCGCGGAAAGGAGGGACCGCATGACCCGGCGCGACTTCTTCGAAACGCTCGGAGGCGGCATCCTGGTGTTCCTCGTGGACGATGCCATTGGCGCGCAGGAATCTGGTCGCCGTGGGATGAACCAGCCGCTGCCGCAGAACCTGGGCGCGTGGCTGCACATCGGGGAGGATGGCTCGATCACAGCGTACACGGGAAAGGTAGAGGTCGGCCAGAACGCCCGGACGTCGTTGACGCAGGCGGTGGCCGAAGAGTTGCGCGCACCGGTCCCTTCGATCCGACTGGTCATGGGCGACACGGACGTGACGCCGTACGACATGGGAACTTTCGGCAGCCGCACTACCCCCACCATGTGGCCGCAGATCCGCAACGCCGCGGCAACGGCGCGCGAGATGCTGATCGACCTGGCCGCGCAGCAGTGGGGCGTAGACCGCGCGTCGGTAGCCATTGCCAACGGGAGAGCGGTTTCCGGCGCACGCGGCGCCGGTTTCGGCGAACTGGTGAAAGGGCGGCAACTGGCGCGGACCATCTCCGGGGCGGGGGCGACTCCTACCCGCGAATGGAAAGTGGCCGGAACGCCGGTCCCCAAGGCCGGCGGGCGCGACATCGTCACGGGCGCGCACAAGTATCCGTACGACGTAAAGCGTCCCGGCGCCTTGTACGCCAAGGTCCTGTACCCGCCGGCCTTCGGCTGCACGCTGGCGTCGCTCGACAGCAAGGAGGCGGAAGCGATCCCCGGAGTGCGGGTAGTTCGCGAGAGCCGGCCGACGGAGGTGGGCTCCCCCCGCGGCGGCCCGGAACTGTACGAGGGCGATTTCGTGGCTGTGGCGGCGCCCGACCCCGAAATCGCCGCCAAGGCTCTTGCGGCGCTCCGCCCCCAATGGAATCCCGCGCCGCCGCAGCCCAACAGCGGCAACGTCACCGCGCATTTCAAGCAGACCGCGGCGGACGCTCCCGCCGGCTTCAAGCCGGACGCTGTGTACAACGTGGCCTACATAGCCCACGTGCCCCTGGAACCGCGCGCGGCGCTCGCGGAATGGGAGGACGGAAAGCTCACCGTCTGGACCGGTACGCAGCGGCCCTTCGGCGTCCGCGATGAGCTCATGAGTTTCTTCGGCCTGCCGCCGGAGCAGGTTCGCGTCATTATGCCCGATACGGGTTCCGGCTACGGCGGCAAGCACACCGCGGACCCCGCGCTGGAGGCGGCCCGCATCGCCAAAGCGGCGGGCAAACCGGTGAAGCGCAACTGGACCCGCGAAGAGGAGATGACCTGGGCTTATTTCCGCCCCGGCGGCGTGATCGAAGCGGCGGGCCAGGCGAACCCCGATGGAACGCTGGCTTACTGGGAGTTCCACAACTACAACTCCGGCCCGGCGGCGCTCCAGACGCCGTATCACGCCGCCGGCGCGCGCGAGCAGTTCCATCCTTCGAAATCGCCTTTGCGCCAGGGCTCCTACCGCGCGCTGGCGGCCACGGCCAACAACTTCGCGCGCGAATCCTTCATGGACGAGTTGGCGCATTCCGCCGGCGTGGACCCGCTGGAGTTCCGCCTAAAAAACGCATCCCAGGATGAGCGCTTGCGGAACGTGATTGAGGCGGCGGCCGGGCGATTCGGCTGGAAGGACCGGAAGAGGGCTGCCGGCCGGGGGTTCGGCATGTCCGCGGGCTTTGAGAAGGGGGGTCGCGTGGCGACATGCGTCGAGATCGCCGTGGAGCGCCCGGGCGGCGCCGTCAAACCGGTGCGGGTGGTGGAGGCGTTCGAATGCGGCGCGGTCGTCAACCCAGAGCATCTGCGCAACCAGATCGAGGGCGCCGTCATCATGGGGTTGGGCGGAGCGCTCTTCGAGCACATCGATTTCACGGACGGCAAGATCCTCAACAACCGTCTTTCGCGCTACCGCGTGCCGCGTTTCGCGGACGTCCCGGCGATCGAAGTCGTGCTGCTGGACCGGAAAGACCTGCCGCCGGCGGGAGCGGGTGAAACGCCGATCATCGGGATTGCGCCGGCCCTCGCCAACGCGATCTTCGACGCCACGGGCCAGCGGATCCGCAGCCTGCCCCTGGCGCCCAACGGGCTGAGCTGACGCGGGCCGGATCGCCGTAAACTACAATAGCGTCACGAAAGGTCAAACTATGTGGCGCGAACTTTCGTTCCTGCCGATTCTTCCGTTCGTCCTCACGTCCACGTGGGCGCAGCCCGTACCCACTGACGCCTCGCATCCCGTCATCGTGCTGTGGCCCGGCGGCGCTCCGGGTTCGGAAGGGAAAACGGGCGAGGAAAAATCACGGTTCGAAGGGCAGGACCAGGTCGTTTCCAACGTACACCGTCCGTCGCTGACTGTCTACCTCCCACCAGCCGGGAAAGCGACCGGGGCGGCGGTGATCGTGGCCCCCGGCGGGTCATACCGGGAACTCTGGGTCACGCACGAGGGATACCGCGTCGCCGAATGGCTCAGCCAGCGCGGCATCGCCGGGTTCGTGCTCAAATACAGGCTGCCGCGCGAACAGGGCTCGACCTATACGCTGGAGGGCGATTCGCTGGCCGACATCCAGCGCGCGATCCGCACGGTGCGGGCGAGGGCGGCGGAATGGCGGGTCAACCCGGAGCGCGTGGGGGTCTTGGGATTTTCTGCTGGCGCGAGCCTGGCGGGATTGGCTGCCACGCACTTCGGCGACCCGGTCAGGAAGGCCGTGGACGGAATCGACCGCCAGAGCGCCAGGCCGGCTTTCCAGGCGTTGATCTATTTTCCAGGCTCCGGCGCCGGCCCTTACTCCAAGGAGACGCCCGAGGCTTTTCTGGCGTGCGGTGGAGACGACCGGATTGCCGAGGGCACGCCGGATCTTTACAAGGCCCTGAAGAGCGCCGGCGTACCGGCCGAGCTTCACATTTATGCGGGCGTGGGGCACGGATTCGGCATTCGCGCCAGCAATCCGCCCGCGGTGGCAGGGTGGATCGAGCGCTTTCGGGAGTGGCTGAACGCGCGGGGATATCTGAAGTAGGCCTCGTCTCGTGTTGCGGCGAAACGCGAGTGTGGCCGTTTTCCACAACAGTACCGCCGGTTCTCGGTTCTTTGCCGCCGGTTGGCTTTGTGGGCTCAGACGTGCACGCCGGAAGGGGATGCGTGTCGCGAGCCTGCTCCTGCTGACCGCCTCGTTGTCGGCGGCCCAATCGCAAGCCGTCCTGGCGGTGTTGTCAAGCGGCAGCTACTTTCCCCTGGATATGGGAGACCGCTGGGTCTATCGCATCGACGACCGGCAGTCGACAGCGTCTTACCAGACCTGGCGCATCGATCGCGTCGAGGAGATCAAGGGTGCGTCCTATGCGGTAATGGCCATCGAAGGGCCGGGTTCCGCTTTCGCGGAATCCTGGTTCCGCGCCGATGGGAGCGGGCGCATCTACATCCTCACGGGCGACGGTGAGCGACTGTTTCTCGACCCCTCCGGCCAGCCGGCGGCCGAGGCCGAACTGCAGGTCACGGGCAAAGGAGGCGCGGCGGCAACGGCCTTGGGCAACTTCCCCGACACGCTGAACTACGCCAACCGCATGGGACTCATCCTGGAAACCGGCACGCTGGCGCGCGGGGTGGGATTGGTTGCGAGCGCCGCGACCATGATGACGGGTTCTTCCGGCGGGTTCACGCAGGGGCGCACGCTGGTCGAAGCCAACGTGGGCGGAATCCGTTTCGAGGCCGCCGCTCCATCCGTGCAATTGGCCCTGGAGAGCCTCGACCTGGATGTGAGCGGCAGAGGGGTGACCAACTGCGCCGTGCCGTGCTACTTCGTGGCGTGCGGCCTCGTACCCGGCGCCGATCCGCCCGGAACGTTCAAGCCGTGCGCCCGCGCGCGGGTGGCGCTGGTGAACTGGCCCGCCGGCCTGAGCCGGACCGTGCGGCTGCAGTTGGTGGCGCCCGACGGGCGGCCTGCGTACGAGCGGACTCTGGCGCTGGATTCCTCTCCGCGCGAGAGCGTAGCGTTCGTCCAGACGCCACTCTACTCGGCGGCGAATGAGCCGCTGCCGCCCGGCGCCTACCAATTGACGGCGCGGACGACCGATGGCGCGGCGCAAGCGGCCCTGGCTCTGAAGATCCGCTGATGGCAGCCCTGGGACGGTCCCCGGGACCCGGCCGACGGCCTCGCCGGCTCTCCGCCCCACACGCTACGCGCCGCTCACCTTTTTGACCGCTTCTTTGAGGTTGAGGTTGCGGACAAGCCGGTGCAGGTAGTTGGGGTGGACCCCAAGTAGTTTGGCGGCGTCGGTGTATCGGCCGCCGGACTGTTCCAGGGCGGCCAGAATGGCGCGTTTCTTCTGCTCCCGCACGGTCTGGTAGTATCCGCCAACGGGCTCCGCCGGGGCGGGCCCATTTTCCAGCACGACTTCCGGGAGGTCATCGGGGATGAGCAGATCGGTGGAGCCCAGCACCACAGCGCGCTCGACGGCGTTCTCCAGTTCCCGGACATTTCCCGGCCAGTCGTAAGCCTCCAGACAGGCGAGGGCCTCCGGGGAGATCCCCTCGACCTTCCGCCGGGCTGCCCTGGCGTGTTTGACGGCGAAGTGCCGGGCCAGCAGGGAAATGTCCTCGCGGTGGTCCCGCAGGGGCGGCATGGTCAGGGAGACCACGTTGAGCCGGTAGTACAGATCCTTGCGAAAGGCGCCGGTGGCGATCGCGCTTTCCAAGTCCCGGTTCGTGGCCGCGATCAGGCGCACGTCGACGCGGATGGGTTGGGTGCCGCCGACGCGCTCGAACTCGCGTTCCTGAAGGACCCGCAGCAGTTTGGTCTGGAACGAGAGCGGAAGCTCGCCGACTTCGTCCAGGAACAGCGTGCCCCCGTCGGCGATTTCGAGCTTGCCTTTCTTCTGCAACATCGCCCCGGTAAATGCGCCCTTTTCATGCCCGAAGAGTTCGGATTCGAGGAGCGATTCCGCGAGGGCGGCGCAGTTGATGGCGGCGAAGCGCCGGGCCGCGCGCGGGCTGTTGCGGTGAATGGATTGCGCGACCAGTTCCTTTCCGGTCCCGCTTTCGCCACGGATCAGGATGGTGGCATCCGTGGGCGCCACCTTGGCCACGAACTGGAACACGTCGCGCATGCGCGGGCCGGCGCCGATCATGTCGTGGTCGAGGTCGATCGCTTCCCGGAGGCGGCGGTTCTCCGATTCCAGCCATTCCAAGCGACGGGCGTTTTCAAACGGCATTCCGGCGATGCCGCCGGCCGCCTGCGCCAACTCCACGTGCTTATTCTCGAATGCCGTCCCCGGATGGCTCCCCTCCAGATAAATGACCCCCAGGATGCTCTCCCGGGTTGTGATGGGGGCGGCCAGCACCCGCCAGGGTCTCTCTCGCGGGTCGCCGGCGCCGTCCGCGATGACCCCCACCGCTTCGCGCCGCACCTGGGCGACAATTTCGCTGAAGGCGCGCAGGGGCGGATCCAAATTGCCGAGGCGGTCGCGGGAACTGGCGAAAGCGGGGTCGTCGTGCGCGCCGTCGAACAGCAGGACGGCCCCGCGTTCGGCGGGGATCGCCCGCAAGATGGTCTCCAACAGTAACTGCGCGATCTCCCGGGTCCCGCGGGCGGTGTGGATCTGGGTGCCGAGCCGGATCAGGACCTCCAGGCTGGCGGATACGGAGGCAGCCTCATCGAGCAGTGGTTCCGCCGCCTCACGAGGGAGTTGGCGGAAGGTCCCGGTCTCCAGTGACGCCTCATCGATTACCACGTTGGCCGGCTCGCTCGAATCCCACAGCAGAAAGAGAAAATGACATTCCCCCAGCCGGATTTCATCGCCGTCGCCCAGCACGCGCCTGGAGACCGGGATACCATTGATCGCCGTCCCGTTGCGGCTGCCGAGATCGCGGATTTCGAAGCGGTCCTCGCCCGCTTTGTGGATCGAGCAGTGGCTCCTCGAAATCGAGCTGTCTTCGATCAGCAGGGTGTTGGCGCGATCGCGGCCGATCGAAATCTCGCCGTCGGAAAGCGCGAATACGCCTCCCTCCACCGGGCCTCTGATCCCGATCAGCCGCGGATTCAGCACACGTTCCATTCCGCCACGCGCCTGTTCTTTTGCCAACCGCCTTTTCAGACGGCCGTGTTCCTATTGGAAAGTATAGACCCCGCACATTCGGATAGATCCCGAGGCCCTCAACAAGGTGAGTACGAACCCGCACGGTTCCCGCAACTGCTTTAGAGGCAAGGCGTTGCGCCGACAGAAACGCCTGTGCGCCGATGGCCTTTCGAGTGCGTAACCATCACCATTCCAGAGGTGCTGAGGCAAGCGGCCGCGAGGCCGGTTCACCAAACGAGGGGCGCGCAGGGATGCTTCAACCCGGCCGCGTTAGACGGACAGAGGAGGTCCACTATGAAAAGCAGAATCTTCACCACATTGAGTTCACTCACGTTGCTGGCCGCCGCGACCGCATTCGCTCAGAGCGGCTCCGTCATGCATGCCGACATTCCGTTCGAGTTCAGCGTCGGGAAGACCGTTCTCCCGGCCGGCCATTACGATGTACGCCCCAACTACATGAACGGCATTTTGTTCCTGGGGTGCCGGGAGTGCAAAGCCGAAGCGATGGTCCAGACGATCGGGACCCAAAGCATGAGTATGCAGACGTCGGGCAAGCTGATCTTTCATCGTTACGGCGATCAGTATTTCCTGTCTACGGTCTGGTCCCCCGGGTCCGACCAGGGCAGCGGAGTGCGCGAGACCAACGCGGAGCGCAAAATGACGCGCAACGGTTCGCCGGCCGTGGCGGCGGTAATCGAAATGACACGGCGGTGATTCGGTGCTGCGAGCCGGCGCAGTAAACCCGTGTGGGGCGGCTCTTCCGGACTGCGGGGCGCCCCGCGGGCCCTCGCCGGGCCGGCGCATCGGCCCGGAAAACCCGCTCCACAGCGGCCCGTGGCTCGGTCTTGGGGCTGCGTTGTGGGTTGCAGTCTTCGGTTTCGGCGCGCAACCGGCCGCCGCGCAAGGCCAAGGCTGGCAGGGCGCCGCATGCGTCGCTTTAAATCGCGCCGTGCTGACCGACGCGGCAGCGGGCAAGCTTCCGGAGGCCGAAGCCGCGCTTTCCGGGGTCCTGGCCAGTAACGCCACCGCCGAAGACCATTTGTGCGCCGGAGTGGTTCTGAGCAACGTGGCGGCCCTGCTGAGTATTTCCGGACGGCTGCCCGAAGCCGAGATGTTTGCGGAACGATCCATTCATGTCCTGGAGCAGGTCTACGCCGCGGACGATCCCGCGTTCCTGCGTCCCCTTCACGTCCTGGCATCCGCGCGCATCGAGCGTGGGGAGATCGGCAAGGCCAGGGAGGCCTTCAAAAGGATGCAGGCGCTGCGGATCGAGCGGCCGGAGGATCGCGCCCTGTTTCACGGCGTCTCGGCCGCGCTGTTGAATTTGGCGGGAAGGCGCCAGGAAGCTGAATCGGAATATGCCTTAGCCCTGGACGCCTGGGAAAAGGCGGGGCGCGGCGGCACGGCGGATTACGGCTCAGCCCTGAACGGGCTCGCCGCGGTCTTCATCGCCGAGGGGCGGTTGGATGACGCGCGGCGCACTCTGGACCGCGCGCTGGACGTCTTCTCCTCGGCCGCAAACGCCGTCCCCATGGACCGCTTCAAGCTGCTCGCCACGCGGGCGGTGGTGCACGCACGTCTGCGGGAGTGGCGGGACGCGGAGCAGGACCTGCGCGACGCGACTGCGATGGCCGAGGGCATAACGCGCTTGGATCCGGTGGTTCTGGGGCCGGTGTTGACGAATTACGCCTATGTCCTGCGGAAGAATCACCACCGGGAGGAAGCTCGTGTGATGGAAGCGCGGGCGGCCGCTCTTCGCGGGCAATCGTCACGCGACACCGTAAGTCGATACCACTGAGTTGCTCGCGCGCTCCAAGCGCTCCGGGAAATAAAGCTCGGTGGCCCGACGGGGCTCCTCGCTCTCCACAGGGCTGTGGGGCGGGGCTTCGGCCCGGCCGAAGCCCCGCCCCACAGGCGCCCATCGAATCCTGATAATCTCATTGCTCTCCCATGACCGCCAGATTTCTCGTCCTCGCCGCCGCGGCGGCTGTGCTGGCGTGGCCCTTCGCCGCCAGTTTCCCCGACCCCGCCACGTTCCAGAAACCTCCGGCCGAATACCGGGGCCACCAGATGTACGGCTACGGCCTCTTCAACCTGACCACGCTCTCGGAGGAGCGTATCGTCTCCGCCATCCAGAATATGGAAAAGGCGAATATGGGCGGGTTCGCCCCCGAGCCCAACGGGGGGCCGACGACCGGGCTGCCGGAAGACTACCTCAAGGCGACGCGGCGCGCGCCCTCCAGCCAGGGCGTGGGATACCTCAGCGACGAGTTTTTCAAGCTGTATCGCGTGGCTCTCCAGGAAGCCCGCAAGCGCGGCATGGAGGTGATCCTGTACGACGAGTGGACCTACCCCACCGGGATCGTGGATGGCCAGCTTTATGCCAAGTATCCGCAGCACGTGGCCAAGAGCCTGGAAATGGCGGAAAAGAACGTAATCGGACCGGCCACGGCGGAGGTAGCCGTCCCCAACGAGCTTTACCTCGGCGCGGTGATGATGAACCGCGATACGTTCGAACTGGTGGACATCAGCTCCCGGCGGACCCCCGGGAAGCCGCTGGTGACGAAGGTCCCCAAAGGCAACTGGAAGGTGATGGCCTTCTACCTGGACCCGTCCATCCGGCCGGCCTCTTCCAAGGGGGCCTTCGTGGACTACCTGGACCCGGCCGCGATGGATGCCTATATCTCGCTGAGCTACCAGAAGATGTACGATCATCTCGGCGACTTCTTCGGCAAGGAGATCAAGTTCACGTTCTGGGACGAGCCCGCCATGCATCCCATCGACGGGCGGATGTGGACGGCTTCCTTCAACCGGAACTTCGAAAAACAGTACGGCTTCTCGCCCATGAAGTACTACCCGGCGCTGTGGTACGACATCGGTCCCCGGACCGCCGCCGCGCGGAACGCCCTGTTCGGGTTCCGCGCGCAGCTCTTCGCCACGAACTTCGCCGGGAAACTGGAAGAGTTCTGCGAAGCCCACGGCATCAAGGCCGGCGGACACTACGACCAGGAAGAAGCGGTGAGCCCGGTGGGGGTGAACGGCGACCTGATGAAGGTTTTCGAGCACCAGGGGGTTCCCGGCGTGGACGATATCTACTTTCTGGGGCGATCCAACCCAGGTTACAAGATCATATCTTCGGCGGCGTTCAATTACGACAAGCCAGTCATGTTCGCCGAAACCTACGCGGCTTACAGCGCGCTCAATGAGAAGACCGTCTACAAGGTGGCGATGGACCAATACGCCATGGGGGTCAACCTTCAGGTAACCAGCGGCGGCCCGGGCCTGTGGAACAGCGCCTATATGTCGGAGTTCAATAACTACCTGGGCCGGCTGAGCTATCTGCTCCAGCACGGCCGCCACGTGGCGGATGTCGCCGTGCTCTATCCGATCGCGGCGCTCGACTCAACTTATAAGTTCGACGGCGGGCAGCATGCATCGCCCGCGCCGGAACCGGCGCCGAGGGTCAATGGAGAGGTTTCCGCGCGGGAAGGCGGCGTCGCGCCGCCGGAGATCGATTACCAGGACGTCGGCGAAGCGCTGTTCCGGGGCGTCCGCGCCGATTTCACCTATCTCCACCCCGAGGTTCTGGCCGGCCGGTGCACGGTCGAGGGGAAAACGCTGATTCTCAACAACAAGGAAAACCGCGAGGAATACGGCGTTTTGATCGTCCCCGGGGGCGATACGCTTTCGGTGGCGGTGGCCGCGAAGATCACGGAGTTCTACGATAAAGGCGGGGTGGTGATCGCCACCACGAAGCTGCCCGTGCGGTCCGCGGAATTCGGACGCGACAAGGAAATTCAGAAGATGGTGGCCGACGTGTTCGGCCTTCCCGTGGACGATCCTCCCACGGCGGACCTCCAGCGCGCATCGAGCGGCCGGCTGGTCACTTTCTATTTCTCCAAGCGCAACAAGGCGGGAGGACAAGCGTACTTCCTGCCCAAACCGGACGCCTGGGTTTTACAGTGGGCGCTGGGGCGGGCGCTGCCGGTGCGCGACGTGAACATCCAGGCGCCGATTCCGTTGCTGAAGAAGGGGCCGGATTACGACGGGGCGCTGACTTACATTCACAAAATAAAATTCGGGAAAGATATTTACTTCTTCGCCAACTCCACGGATAAGGACGTGGATACCAAGGTCATTCTGCGCGGCAAAAAGGCGCTATCCATTTGGAATCCCCACACCGGCGAAATGCGGCCGCCGGAGGCGAGCGCAGGGGAGGCGGGCGGACAGCCGGTTACCACGGTTCGGTTGGCGCTGCCGGCGACGAGCTCGCTGTTCTATGTAGGGGAGTAGGACCGGAGTCTGTGAAGCAGGGAACTTCGCCTGACAACTGAATTTCCGCTTGACGTTGCCGAATCAGGGGGCGAAGACCATATACATCTTCCGGCAGTCGGTCATTGGAACTACTGCACCGTTCTTGTCCGGCAGGGTCAGCGTGAAGTAGCGCGACGTGATACTTCGTGTTGTTGTCGCCGTTGGCGAACAGGAAGGTGGCCCCACTGCCCGCTGTCCGCCGGAACCCCTGCCGCTGCCAACCGGGACGCCAACCAGCGTGCGGCCGTGAGCCACAAGACGCGGTCCGGATTCCCGAGTTTCCCGGGCCGCGACGCCGGTGGATTTCGGGGAGATCCTGCGAGCGGTCCACAAGACCCATCTCAGAGGGCGCAGCCAGGCGTTGGGGAGCGCTCCTGCTGCGCCTAAACGGGCTTTCCCGCGCCCAACCGAAAGCGCTTCACCCAGCAGACCTCAGCTCACAAGCGGGCGGGAGGACTGGCGCCTCGGCGACCAAAAGAAACAGCCGAACAGGCGCGCAACGCGGGCCGTTTCAAGGGGTACTGCAGATTATTGACCGTTGCCTGCGTTCCTGCCGCCGGTCGCGAAATAGCTCACGCAGTCACCTTGATTCTTGAAGGGGCCGGGGGCGAACGAGAAAGTCTTCCACCCCCCATCCTTGCAAGCGCCGCTGGTGGTCGGCTCGAAAGTGTGGGTGTCGTCGTTGATCATCACGTTGTCCACGAGAACGGTCTGCGTGCCGTCCGTAAAGAACCAACTCGCATCCACTACGAGCTGGATTCCGGTCACTGGATAGGCGCCGTACTTGGTATCGGCTGCCGCGAACGTGTCATAGAACGTTCCGCCATCAAGTTGGCCCGTGTCCAAGAAATTGCCTGGGGCTACGAGATTCCCGGTGCTGGTCCACAGATTGGTGGTGCAGTTCGTGTAGCTGGGAGCCGGTCCGATATACACGAACACGTTCTTGGTGACATTTGACGGCGTGACGACGTTGATCTGGAAGCGCGGCGAGCCGCCGCCACAGCTGTTGTGGGTGAAATTGTAATCGGTAGACAGCTTCGCGACGTCGGAGAACTTCATGCCCGCCGGTACCGCGAAGTCGATTCCGCTGTAATCGTCCGCGGTGGTCGCGTTGGCGGTGTTCGATGTCAACTGAACGGCGCGGTTGGAGGCATTGCCGGGCATAACATAGGCAGCTCCACCAAATAGCGTGTAACCAGCGCCAACCACGGCCATGGCCACAGCCGACAAAACGAGTGTGATGAACAGTGCGCGTTTGGTCAAGATCGTTCTCCTTTTTGATCTAGTGTTCTTGGTTTGCTTGCCCCGCACCGAGTGTAACCGGATGGCTGCTTTTTGGACCGTATTATCTTACACAGTAGATCTGCCGCGCTGGATTTCACCGACAATTACGACCGACGATATCTGGTTTATCGTGCTGGGCGACTCCGAGCCTCGAAGAGATCGATGACATCCTGAATTCGAGCTGACATTTCCGAGGTATCCCGAATTCCGTGCAGCCGCACAGACGTTAGCCCGCGGGTACCGGCCGCGGGGCGCCAAACGGGGCGCGAACGGGAGGCCCTCCGGGAGGCTGCGTCTCGTGGTCAAGCCTGGATCAGCTTTCTCGCCATTTCAGGAAGATGCTGCCAGGCGTGCGACGCTCCGGTCTGTGGGGCGGGTTGGCATCCTGCCCGGGGCAGGGTTGGCGTCCTGCCCCACATCGCTCCACGCTAAAATTGGAGTCTCCATGCCCGAAGTCCAGCCCCTTTCCCCAGAACTGCTGATTCACATTGCGAGCGCGCTCCAGGTCCCCGTAAAGGGCCTCGTCGCCGCGGCCGAACTCCTCGATGAAGGCTCTACGGTCCCGTTCATCGCCCGTTACCGCAAGGAGGCCACGGGCAACCTCGACGAGGTCCAGATCCGCGCCATCGAAGAGAAGCTTCTCTACTTCCGCGAACTCGGCGCCCGCAAGAAGACCATCCTCGATTCCATCCAGCAACAGGGCAAACTGGCCGAGGAATTGAAGGCGCGCATCGACGCCACGCTCGAAAAGGGCGAACTCGAGGACCTGTACCTGCCCTATAAACCCAAGCGCCGCACCAAGGCCATGATCGCCCGCGAAAAAGGGCTGGAGCCGCTTGCCGCCTACCTGTGGAGCCAGGAGGAGGCCGCCCTGCCGCTGGAGGCGTTCGCCGCGTCGTTCGTCGATCCGGATAAGGGCGTGGCCAGCGTGGAAGAGGCCCTGGAGGGCGCCCGCCACATCGTTGCCGAGATCATCAGCGACGATGCGGACATCCGCAAGCTGCTGCGCCAGGCCATGTTCGAGGAAGGGGTGGTGGTCAGCCGGAAAATGACGGATGCGGCGGACGAGCAATTGAAGTTCAAGATGTATTACGAGTACCGCGAGCCGGTCAAGCAGATCCCTTCTCACCGCATGCTGGCCATCCGGCGGGGGGAGGCGGAGAACGTTCTTTACTTCGTGATCGAACTCGAACCGCAGCGCCCGCTCGACCTCATCAACGGCAGAATTCACAAGCGGCCGGGCGAGTGGGCGCCGCAACTGAAGCTCGCGGCGGAAGACGCGTGGAAGCGACTGCTCAGCAGCTCCATCACGGGGGAGGTCCGTTTCGAACTCAAGCAGCGCGCCGACGCGGAGGCCATCCAGGTTTTCCGCGAAAACCTCCAGAACGTGCTGCTCGCGCCGCCGGCGGGCCAGCTCTCGGTGCTGGGGCTCGACCCCGGCATCCGCACCGGGTGCAAGATCGCCGTGGTGGACGACACGGGCAAATTCCTCGGTCACGACGTGATCTACCCGTTCCAGCCCAGGAACGACGTCGCCGGCGCGGAGCGCACGCTGAAGGCCCTGGTCGCCAGGCACAACGTCCGCGCCATCGCCATCGGGAACGGAACCGCTTCGCGGGAAACCACCGCGCTGGTGCGCGAGTTTTTGAGGAAGGAGGGCCTCTCCACGGTTTTCTGCGTGACCGTAAACGAGTCCGGGGCTTCCATTTATTCGGCGTCGGAGATCGCGCGCGAAGAGTTCCCGGACCTCGACCTGACCGTCCGCGGCGCGATCTCCATCGCGCGCCGCCTGCAGGACCCGCTGGCGGAACTGGTAAAGCTCGATCCCAAGTCCATCGGGGTGGGCCAGTATCAGCACGATGTCGATCAGAACCAACTGCGCAAGTCTCTGGAGGCCGTGATCGAGAGCTGCGTCAACCGTGTGGGGGTGGACCTGAACACGGCGTCATGGGCCCTCCTGCGCTACGTGGCCGGCATCAACGAACGCACCGCGCAGAAGATTGTGGAGTTCCGCAACGGGCACGGCCGTTTCCGCTCGCGCGTGCAATTGAACGCCGTGCCGGGCATCGGTCCCAAGACCTTCGAACAGGCGGCCGGTTTCCTGCGCATCCGACACGGCGAGAACCCGCTCGACATCACCGGCGTCCACCCCGAGTCCTACCACGTGGTGGAGCAGATGGCGGAAGGCCTCGGGGTTTCGATCGAGCGCCTGATCGAAGAACCCACGTTGCTCGAAAAGGTGAACAGGAGCGGTCTCGCCGCCGGCGTCTATACCCTGAACGACATTCTGGAGGAGTTGCGGAAGCCCGGGCGCGACCCGCGCGACAAGTTCCTGGCTCCCAGTTTTCAGGATGACGTAAAGGAAATCGCCGATCTGAAAGAGGGGATGACGCTCGAGGGCGTGGTCACGAACGTGACCCGGTTCGGGGCCTTCGTCGATATCGGCGTTCATCAGGACGGACTGGTGCACGTCAGCGAACTGTCGGACCGCTACGTGAAAGAGCCGGGCGATGTCGTCAAGGCCGGCCAGATCGTGAAGGTGCGGGTGCTCAGCGCCGATGCGAATACGAAGCGCATTGCGCTATCGATGAAGACGCCGGGAGGGAGGCCGGCGCGTCCGCCGAAGCCGCAGCCGACCATGGACGACAAGCTGGCGGCGCTGGCGGAGCGGTGGAAGAGGCGCTGACCGCTCCCCCGACGGCCGCGGCTCTGTTCCCAGGCGCGACGGTCAAGGAGCGGTCCTCAGCGGCTGGCCTTCAAGTCCGCGCCCAGCCGGTAGACCTGCCCGGCTTTCGCCGACAACTTCACTTCCCTGCCGGCGTAGCGCACGGTCACGCGCTTCGATTCCCGCGGGCGCAGCGTAGCCCGCAGCAGTTTGCCGTCTTTCCACGCGAGGTCCACGCCGATGCCGCCGCGCGCCACAAGTCCCGTGAAGCTGCCCGCCGGGAACTGTTTGGGCAGCGCCGGGAGGAGGCTCACGAACGCGGCTTCGCCCGCCTGAACCGGCGTGAGGCTGTCCGCGGAGCCGTACGGGTCCTGGCTCTGCAGCAGCATCTCCGCCACCGCGGCGGCCGCACCGAAATTGCCGTCGATCTGGAACGGCGGGTGCGCGTCGAACAGGTTGGGAAACAGCCCGGCCTTCTTCTCCGATGCCGGTGAGATCAGGTTCCGCAAAATCAGATACGCATGATCGCCGTCCAGGAAACGAGCCCACAGGTTCGCCTTCCACCCCATGGACCAGCCGGTGGCGGCATCGCCGCGAAATACCAGCGATTGGCGCGCGGCCTGGAACAGGTCCGGCGTTCCGTAAGGCGTGATCTCCGCTCCGGGGTAGACGCCCCAGAGGTGCGAAACGTGGCGGTGCTGGTTTTTCGGGTCGTCGGTATCTTCCATCCACTCCTGAAGCTGGCGGTACTGGCCGATGCGGTCGGGCGCAATCTGCTTTCGCAGGCCCGACAGCCGGTCGCGCAGATCGGCGTCGATATTGAGAATGCGGCCGGCGGCGATCACTTCGCCAAAAAGCGAGCGGACGATCTGGCGATCCATGGCCGGGCCCATGACAAGGCCGCCCTGCTCGGGCGAGTTGCTCGGGCCCGTAATCAGGAGCCCGCTCTTGGGGTCCTTCACCAGGGCGTCTGCGAAGAACAAGGCCGCGCCTTTCATGAGCGGATAGGCCGTTTCCCGGAGGAAACTCCTGTCGCCGGTAAAGAGGTAATGTTCCCAGAGGTGGGTGGAGAGCCAGGCGCCGCCGGTCTGCCAGATGCCGTGATTCGAGGCATTGATCGGCGCCGCCCCGCGCCACAGGTCGAAGTTGTGGTGCACCACCCAGCCGCGCGCGTTGTACTGCTCCCTGGCCACGACGGCGCCGGTGGCGGAGAGGTCTTTCAGCGCATCGAACAGCGGCAGGTGGCACTCCGAGAGGTTGGCTTCCTCCGCCGGCCAGTAATTCATCTCGGTATTGATGTTGTCGGTATACTTACTGTCCCAGGCGGGAGCGTTGGAGTCGTTCCACAACCCCTGGAGGTTGGCGGGCTGTCCGCCCGGCCGGCTGGAGGCGATCATCAGGTAACGGCCGAACTGGAAGAGCAGCGCGACAAGTTGCGGATCGCCGCTGCTCTGGAAATTCCGGATTCTTTCATCGGTGGGGTGCGCGGCCGCGGCGACGCCCCCCAAATCCAGAGACACGCGGCGAAACAGGCGGCGATGGTCGGCCACGTGCGCCGCGCGCAGGTTTTGGTAGCTCTGGTTGCGGACCGCCGCGAGCGCGGCGGCGTTGCGCGCCGCGGGATCTCCGGAGACATCGCGATAGCTTTTAAAGTTGGTGGCGCCGGAGAGGATCAGGGTCGCCCAGGACCCACTGGCTACCCGAAGTCCACCGCCCTCGGCCGTCAACTTGCCGTCCGTGGCGGCGGCGAGCCGGGCTTCATAACGGATGGCGCCGTCTTTCACCCGGCCGGTCATGGTAATGCGGCCGACCGGCGAAGCCGCGATGGCTGCATTCCCGTGCGCGCTCTTCAAATTCGCGGTGAACGAGAGGCTCCCCGGCTTCGACGCCCGGACCCGCACGACAATGACCCCGGCCGGATGACTCGCGAAGACCTCTCTGCGGTAGACCACTCCACCGGCGGCGAATTCCACGGCGGCAATGCCCGTGTCCAGATTCAACTCGCGCCGGTAGCCCGTCACGGCGGATTCAGCGGGCTCCGGAAAGCTCAGTTCCAGGTCTCCAAACGCCTGGTATGCCTGCTGGTGCAAGGGTACGCTCATGAATTCGCGCATGGCCAGGTCTTCGGCTTCCTTCTGGCGGCCCTCGAAAAGCAGTTGACGGATTTGGCCCAGGCGCTGGTAGGTGCCGCGGTGCGCGTAATCGTGCGGCCCGCCGGTCCAGACCGTCTGCTCGTTAAACTGGATCCGCTCGCGCGAAGCGCCGCCGAAGATCATCGCGCCCATTCGCCCGTTGCCCACAGGCAGCGCCTCCACCCACTGTTTCGCCGGCTGCCGGTACCAGAGCGTCAGCGCATCCTGCGCGAGCGCAGCCGGCGCCGCGGACAGCGCCGCGAGGACCACAAAGGCGTTAGCACGCATAGTTTCCAAGGTACCCTCATTGCCGCGCCGGCGCACGGGGGCGCCACATTTTGCTTGTGCCGATTCCGGGGGCGCTGTACAATCCTGCCAATGGAGAGCAACGGACCCTGTCTTTGCGGGATGGCGCTGTTGGCTGTGCTCACCGCCGGCCAGCCATGCGCTTTCGCCGCCCTTCATCTCACGCTCGTCGAGGCGGACTTTACCGCCAACCTGCCCGTGCGGTGGCAGCCCAGCGATGTGGTCGTTCTGGTGCGGGACGATGACCGCCGGCCCGTCGCCGGCGCGGCCGTGGAGTTCGCGCTGCCGGCCGACGGCTCGGCGGGCCGCTTCGCGGACGGGAACACGTCCCTACCGGTGGTTTCGGACGCGCGAGGGTACGCGATGGCGCGCCGGATTCGATGGAGGCGTTTCGGCCAAACCGTAGCGGTCTCGGTAGTCGCCCGGTTCAACGGCGAAGAGGCCAGGGAGTCTTTCGACTTCCGCGTCCCGCGGCCTCCGTCCCAGGCTGCGCCTCCGCCGCCCCCGCCTCCGCCTA
>JAIQFU010000179.1:9476-14224 GCA_020073115.1 Terriglobia bacterium | reverse complement strand
CGATACGCGTTCACCGCGGCCGCGTAAAGCCGCGCGGTGGCGAGAGGGCCGGCGAGCGAGCGCCATGCCACGGGGTCGTCGGGGTCCCGCCGGCAAAGAGCCTCGAGCGCCTGAATCCGGGCGCCGGAATCGCCGCGCAGTTCGGCCCCCTGCCACTCGAGCCGCGCCCGGTCCAGCGGCGGGAGCGGCCGGGACAGGGCGGCCCGGAGGGTCGCGTCGGCCCCGTCGCGGTCCAGGCGCTGTAACTGCACCTGCAGCAGAAGGAGGTACGCGGGTCCGAAGTTCGGATCCGCGGCAATGGCCTGATGCAGGCTCCGCACGACGGCTTCCGGGTCCGTGGATTCCAGCGCCGCGATGTACTCCTGCAGGGCGGGCGCGCCGCGGATCTGGTATGGCGGTGCGGCGTTCCAGATACGGCGCGCCAGGGCGGACGCCGTCCCGATCACGTCCTCAACGGGTCCCGCGGCGCCGATTTCGGCGCTCATCTTGCCCGTCTGCGGATTCTCGATCACCAGCCGGACCTGGACCCGGCCTCCGCGGGTGGCATAGTACCCATAGCCGATGCGGTTGGCGCCGGAGACCAGCGCGAGTCCCCGCTCGGCGGAGATGCCCGGGGCGGAAACGGGGCGGGCCCCCATGTTGCGTTCGTAGCTGTGCATGCGCACGGACGGAATGGCGTACATCCTCGGAGCGCCCGCCAATTCGGCGGTGATCACCTCCGAGAAGGCCCGTCCCATCCAATCCGCCGACGGATCGGCGCCGAGATTCTCGAACCGCAAAATGGCCAGCCGCTCGAATGGGGGCGGGGAAGACTGTCGAGCGCAGGCGGCCAGAGCGAGCGCAGCGAGTACAAACAATAGGGCGCCGGGGGCCACGGGCCAGGGGCAGGTAAAACACTTTGCCCGCGTCCCCGGTCCCCGACCCCCAGCCCCCGGTTCCTGCTTACAATACACGCGGCTCCGCGGTCAGCAGTTGCTTGAACTCCGGGAGCTCGCGCATGGCCTGGAACTCGGGGTCCGTCTCCAGCTTTTTCTTGTCCTTGAAGCCTTCCTCGAGCGCTCTCCTCAGATACTGGAGCGCCAGATCGGTGCGGCTGTCCTTGGCGTACAGCTTTGCCAGGTAATAGTGGAACTTGGCGCGCTCCTCCACCGTGCGCTCCTCGAGAACCGTCCCATAGGTCCCCCGGTGCTCGAACACGTTGGGATCGATGGCGAGCGCTTTCTCGTACATGCCCGAGGCTTCTTTGTAATTCTTTCGCGCGAAGTACGCCGTTCCCAGGTTCATCAGGACGGATGCGGAATCGGGCGAGAAGCGCAAAGCCTTCTTGTAGCAGTTGACCGCCCGGCGGAAGCTCTTCTGGGAGTAGTAGATGACTCCCAGGTTGTTTTGCGCCTCGAAGTAGGTGGGCTTGAGCTTCAGGGCGCGCTCGTAGTACTTCTTGGCCTTATCGATTTGAAGAAGCTGGTGATAGGCGATGCCCGTCTTGTTGATGATGATGGGGTCCTTCTGGGAGGCTTGGCCGAAAGCCTCGATGGCTTCGCGATACATCCTGCGGGCCATGAAGATGTCACCGCGAACCTCTGGAGAAATCGTCGCGCTTGGGGGTTGGGCCGCCTCCTGGGCGGCGCCCTTAACGGGCGCCTTGGTATCGTCCAGCAGTCCGCCGGACTGTCCATAAGCCACAAGCCCTGCCATCAGCGCGATGGCGAGCCGTAGGGAAACCATATTGGCCTCCTGGGACCTATTTAAACACACCCAGGATTCGCCGGAATAACCATTTCTTCTCTTCTTTCTTGGGCTGCTGCTGCGCAGGCGCCTGCGCGGCCGTGGCTGGGGGTGTTTCCGGAGCGCTCTGCGCGCGCACGCGGCGGGGCGTCTGGAGGGGGGCCGCCGCCCCGTCCCCACCCGAGCCGGTGACGCGCGGCGCCGCGCTGCCCGGGGGCGCGGTTTGGGCCGGCGGGGGAGTCTCCCAGCCGGCGACATTCGTCATGCTGCGGCCGCCGTGCAGCGGGCAGGACCCCACCGGCTCCGTCCCCGCGATGTAGACCTCCTGGCGCACCGTGGGGCAGTTCGGCGTGGCCGGCATGCCGGATTGCGGATCGATCCTGACGGAGACGATGCCGCTGGGGCTCTGGAAAGGCGTCGTGTCGCGGTACTCCCGGAGCTGGACGGCGCGCTTCATGAACTCGGCCCAGATGGGCGCGGCGGAATGCGCGCCTTCGAGGTCCAACTCGCGGTTGTCGTCGAACCCCACCCATACCACGCACAGCAGGTTGGAGGTGTACCCGGCGAACCAGCCATCGTGCGAAGTGCCGGTCTTGCCCGCCGCCGGAAAATTCAGGTTGTACCGCGCGCGCACGCCCGCTGCCGTGCCGCTGCGCAGCACCTCCTCCATGAGGTTCGTCATCAGAAAGGCCAGCCGGGGATCGATGGCCTGTTTCCGATCCATCTTGTTCTTGTAGAACGCCTTGCCATCCTTGTTCCGGACCAGCGAAATGAAACTCGGTTTTACGTACTGGCCCTCGTTGGCGAAGATGGTGTAGGCCCCGGCCGCTTCGAGCGGGGTGATCTCATAGGCGCCCAGGGCCACGGCGGGAGTCGGTTGGATCTGGTAGTTCATCCCCGCGCGGTTGGCCATCGCCACCACCGCGTCATAGCCTACCATCTGGGCCACCTCGACGGTGGGGACGTTCTTGGAGTTCGCCAGGGCGTCGCGCAGGCTGATGGAGCAGTAGCAGAACTTTCCCTCGAAGTTGCTCGGCTCGTATGGTTTGCCGTCGAACCAGAAGGTGGTGGGCTGGTCCTGCACCTGGCTGCTGGCGGTGAGCAGCTTCCGCCCGCCTTCGATGGCGGAATCGAGCGCGGCGGCATAGACGAACGGCTTGAAGATCGAACCCGGCTGCCGTTTCGCCAGGACGTGATTGAGTTGGCTCACGCCGTAGTTGCGGCCGCCGGCGAGCGCTTTGACCTCGCCGGTGTGGGGATCGATGGCCACCAGGGCAACCTGCGCCTCGGGCGGTGTTTGTCCGCGGAACCGCCGCTGCTTCCGGATCTGGGCGTCCACGTTCTGCATCCCGAGCCGGATCGCCTCCACGGCGGCCCGCTGCAGGTGCATGTCCAGGGTGGTGTAGATGCGGAACGCGCTCGAGCTGAGGTCGGCGTCCTGGAACTTGCTTTGCATGGCGTCGTCCACCAGATCGACGAAGTACGGCGCTTCCACCGACTGGGCCATGTTCTGGGTCACGATCAGCGGGGACTCCAGGGCCAGGGCGTAGTCGCGGTCGCTGATCTGATTGTTTTGCCGCATGAGGCCCAGGATGATGTTGCGCCGCTCGCGCGTGCGGTCGGGGTGGCGGTAGGGGTTGTAGACCGAGGGCCGCTGGATCATTCCCGCCAGCGCGGCGGCCTCGGGAAGAGTAACCTGGCTCAGGTCCTTTCCGAAGTAGGCCTCGGCGGCTTCGCCAAAGCCGTGAATGCTGAACGAGCCGCGCCGGCCCAGGTCCACCTCGTTGGCGTAGTCTTCGAAAATCTCCTGTTTCGAGAGGCGCTGCTCGATCTGGAGGGTGATGATCATCTCCGCCAGCTTCCGAGTCCACCGCTTGTCGTTGTCCAGCCAGAAACTACGCGCAAGCTGCTGGCTGAGCGTGGATGCGCCCTGTTCCTTGCGGCCTTCCTTCAAGTCCACGTACGCGGCCTTCACGATGCGCACGGGGTCGAAACCGTTGTGCTGAAAGAAACGCTTATCCTCGGCCGAAATCACCGCGTCCACCAGCACGCGCGGGATATCGTTGAACTTCACGATACGGCGCTTTTCGCGATTCGGTCCCGAGACGTTGGTGATGAGTTGCGGCTCCAACTGGTATTCGCTGCGCGAGGTGTTGTCCTGCAGGGAGATGATTTGGGAGATTTTGCCGCCGGCGAACTTGATGACGCCGGCTTCCTGGTCGAAATACGAATCCGGCCCGGGGAAGATCTCGATGGCGGTGGGGCGGATCTGATAGTATCCGATACGGTTGCCGCGCGATTCGTTGTACCCGCTGCGGCGCAACTCGGCCGCGATCGCCGCCGGGGTCATGAGGTCGCCCACCGCCACCGATTCCGGAGCGGCGAAAATCTTGGCCGTGTTGGCGAACGGCCCGACGCGAAGCTTCTGGTCGATGACGCGCGAATATCTCGCGTAGAAGAACGTGAAGACGCCTACGGAGAGGACAAAGCAGAGTGCGAACCCGACGACTAACAGCCGGCCTAGAGGTCCCAGGAAGAACCGCGCCAGGCCCGCGTTCGTCGGTACGCGGACTTTCATTTCTTTTTTCGGCACTCTACTTAATTTTCGCATGAAGGGTACGCGATCGCGCTTTCGCCGGGAAGGGATGAAATAAGCGCCGGCGCCGCCGGCGAGGAACGAACGCGGCGCTCCGCGCAGGGGCCGGGGGCGCCCGGCCCGGGCGCGCTATTTACTCCCGGCCCCCGGATAGAAATGCAGATTCACCGTGTATCCCGGAAAGTCCACACGCACCAGGTACTTCACCTCGATGCGCTCCACCAGGCCTACCCCCGGCGAGCGGTGGATTTGCACGTCGCCCGCCGTCACGGGCAGATCGAGCCGATGGGCCTTGTCCAGTACCCAGGTCCGGAGCAGATCGTCGGAGGGCGGCGCCCCGGCGGCCGTCTCTTTGGCGACACGTTGTGGCAACGCCGCCACGAAACTCTGAAACCGCAAATTGCGTAGGTAGATCGGCGCGAAGATC
>JAIQFU010000179.1:0-9435 GCA_020073115.1 Terriglobia bacterium | reverse complement strand
CCAGGGCGGCGAGTACGGCGACCGCCGCCGCGATGCGCCATCGCGGAACACGGCTCACGATTCTTTATCGGACTCCTTGCTCGAGGCGCAGAGATCGTCCCAGAGATCGTCGGAGTTGGGCGTCCATACGGGCGCCTCCCTACCGGAGATCTGCAATTCCTCTTCCTTCAGGGTACCGTGTCCGTAAGGGCAGATGTATTCGATCCGCGGCCGGCCCAGAAACAACATGCGTCCCCAGGATCCGGTCTCGATTGGCATGCGGAGCCGGCGCAGGCAGATGCGGCAGCGGCGGCGCTGATCGTGGACGATCAGGACCACGGCGCCCACGCACATCAAGAACCATCCCATCATCAGGAGGTTGTACCCGAGGAGTTCCGGGCCGTCGCGCAAGGGCGCGATGAGGGGTGGGTTTTTTTCGGCCGGCCAAATGCTGTCGATCAGCAGCAGCAATCCGTAGAGCGTCGCCGCGGCCCCGGCGAGTTTCGCGGTGAAGTAGCCCCAGTACCTCATACTTCAGGGATTCGCACGGGGTGCTTATAGTTTCCCAACTTTCAGAGGTCCGGGCGCGGATCCCTGTGGCGGACCGCCGCCTCGCGGGCCGCAATCCGCCACAACCAGGGCTGGTTTGGGCAATCAGCGCGCGGCGCGCCTGCGCCGCGAGAGCGCGGGTAAGGCAAGCAGGCCGCCGCCCAGCATCAGCAGCGTGGCAGGCTCAGGCACCGATCCCCCGGGATTGGGAGTTCCGGGGACAATCTGGGACGCGGTCAGAGACTCCTCCAGGGCAAACCACCTGCTCTGGCCCGGAGCCAACCCACCCGTGAAATTCACCGTGCCCGACGTGTTCGCCGGGTTGATGCCGCTGAACGTCACGTTGGGGCCGGCGTATCCCGACGTGTCGGGGCTGAACAGGCCGCTGGCCGGGCAACTGGCGGGCTTGGGCGATTGCGTGCAGGGGCCGTCGCCGTCGAACCCGAAAATATCCGTGGTGCTGCTCAGCGGCAGGGACGCTACCACACCCGTGGACGCGTTCAGAACGCCCACCAGCGTATCCTCCACGCCGTCGTAAGGGCCGTTATTTGGCGGATTGGGGTCCGCGGCTACCGTCACCGCGTTGTTGGCGCCGATGGTGATCAGGAACTGACACCCGGTGTTGTTGCCCACGGGGGGGCATTGTGGGAACAGCGCCGCGGCCTGGAGCGATGCAACGCCCAGCAGCAACGCCGCGCTGAAAAGGAACACACGTATCCTCATGCTGTCTTCCTCCGGAGTTAAACTAAGCCGTCGTTGTTTGCGGGTTGGACGGCTTTCGCTAGAATACGGGTGTTCCAATTTGTTTTCCGCGCGGTTTCCAACACTCGTGTCGCGGTTTGGCAGGGAGTGGTACTAGGACTGGAGCGAGAGTGTGCCCCTTGAAACCGACGCGTCCTCCGGGCCGTGTTGGGGAGCGCATCCGAGACCGTTGTGTCCTTCTTCTCTCCGTTCCGGGGAGGCGCTGTTACAATGAGATCTCACCCTTATAAAGGAGTATTTGCCCGCCATGGATGAAAAGGAGCGCGCGCGCGCTTTAGACTTGGCCCTGAACCAGATCGAGAAGCAGTTTGGGAAGGGATCGATCCTGCGCCTCGGGTCGAAGGACGCCATCGTACCGGTTTCGGTGATTTCGACGGGTTCGATTTCACTGGACGCAGCCCTGGGCGTCGGCGGCGTCCCTCGCGGCCGCATCTGCGAAATTTTCGGCCCGGAGTCCTCCGGCAAGACCACCATCGCGCTCCAGGTGATCGCCGAAGCGCAGAAGAAAGGCGGCATCGCCGCTTTCATCGACGTGGAGCACGCGCTCGACCCGGCCTACGCCCGGAAACTTGGGGTGGATATCGATAATCTTCTCGTCTCGCAGCCCGATTTCGGGGAACAGGCGCTGGAGATCACCAATCATCTGGTAAACTCCGGGCAGATCGACGTCCTGGTGGTGGATTCCGTCGCGGCCCTGGTCCCCAAAGCGGAGTTGGATGGCGAGATGGGAGACAGCCACATGGGCGTGCAGGCGCGGCTGATGTCGCAGGCCCTGCGCAAGCTCACCGGCGTCGTCTCCAAGTCGCGGACCTGTCTCGTCTTCATCAACCAGATCCGCGAAAAAATCGGGGTCATGTTCGGCAACCCGGAGACGACCACCGGCGGGCGCGCTCTCAAGTTCTACGCCTCGGTGCGCCTCGACATCCGCCGGATTGCGGCCATCAAGGACGGCGAGAGCGTGGTCGGAAACCGGACCAAGGTGAAGGTGGTGAAGAACAAGGTTGCGTCGCCGTTCCGCGAAGCCGAGTTCGACATCATTTATGGGGAGGGCGTTTCGAAAGAAGGCGACCTGCTCGATCTGGGCGTGGGGCAGAACCTGGTGGAGAAGAGCGGGTCGTGGTTCAGCTACAAGGGCGAGCGGATCGGCCAGGGCCGGGAGAACGCGCGCCAGTTTCTCAAAGACAATGCGGATATCCGCGAGTCCATCGACACCGAACTCCGCAAAGCGCTGGGATTGACGAAGGCCGAGACTGCTCCGCCGCCGGCGCCCGCCGCGGCCCCCACGGCATCCGCCGCCGCGCCCAAGCCGGCGCCGGTGAGAAAGTAGGAACCGGCTTTCAGCTCTCAGCCGTCAGCGATTAGCAAGGCCGCCTGGATTGGCGCTGCGAGCTGAAAGCCGATTACCGGCGGCCGACCCATGACTGAGCAGGAGCGCGAGCGCGCCATTCGTCTGAAACTGGCTCGCTCGCGCCACGCCCCCGCCTCCGCCATCCCCACCGGCTTTCCCGCCCTCGATGCCGCGTTGGGCATTGGCGGGCTGCCCCGTGGGCGGATCGTGGAACTGTTCGGTCCGGCATCGTGCGGCAAAACCAGCGTGGCGCTGCTGGCGGCGGCCCATCTGCAAAGGAACGGCATGATCGCGGCCTGGATCGATGCCGACCACGCCTTCGACCCGGGCTATGCCGCCGGGCTCGGGGTAGCGGTGGAGCGCCTGGCCGTGGCGCAGCCGTCGTCCGCGGAGGAAGCTCTGGAGGTCGGGCGCCGCCTGGCCGGTACGGGCGCGCTGGATCTGCTGGTGATCGATTCCGCCGCGGCTTTGGCGCCGAGACTCGAACTGGAGACCGCCCTGGGGGAGAGCGGCCCCGGGTTGCAGGCGCGCATCCTGGGTTCCGGGCTGCGGCGTCTGGCGGCGGTTGCGGTTCGAACGGGTTGCGCCGTCCTGGTGGTGAACCAGGCGCGCGGCCGCGCCGGCGCCGCGGCGCTCGAGCCTGAAACCAGCGCGGGCGGCCCTTCCCTGAAACTCTATTCCGCGGTGCGCATCGCCCTGCAGCCGGGAGCGGGGGTGGTGCGATTCCGGATCTTGAAAAATCGGGTTGCAGCCGCGTTCCAGGAGGGAGAACTGAGGCCGTTCTCGGGCGGGGATGCGCGGAATGCCCGTAATACGGCCCTTTCAGATGCGCCCGATCAAAAAAACCGCGAAAAATAAGGCTTTTTTCGCGTCTTCCTCTTTACATCAACTTGCCCTTCCCTTATGATTGATATCGATCGAGGCGCGCGTTCGCAAGAACGTTCCGCTTTCATTCGTGTTCGATGGTCTTTGTGACGCTGGGCGCGCAGGCCCGGTCCACGGTACGTGATAACCAACGGGAGAATCAAAAGGAGATTTATGGCGAATCAAAGAATGACGCAGACGCAACTGGTGAGGTCGTTGGCGGAGAGCTGCGAGACCAACAATAAAATGGCTCGCGGTTTCCTGGACTGCCTGTCGGGCCTCGCGATCACCGAAGTGAAGAAAAACGGCGTGTTCGTTCTGCCGGGCATCGGCCGGCTCGTACGCGTCGACCGCAAGGCCCGCACGGGGCGCAACCCGGCGACCGGCGAAAGCATCAAGATTCCGGCCAAGAAGGTCGTGAAGTTCCGCGTGGCCAAGGCCGCCAAGGACGCGATCGTCCCCCCCAAGAAAAAGTAACCCGGCGGTTCAAAAACGAAAACCCCGCGAAGCCCATCCGGGTCCGCGGGGTTTTTTCTGTGTGGATCTCTCGAAGCCGAGATGAAACCAGCCCAAGTTGCGGGCGTTCCACGAAGCCTTACGCCTGCTTCTTCTCTTCGACCTTCTCTTCGTCGCCCTTCAAAGCAGTCTTGAAGTTGCGGATCCCTTCGCCCAAACCTTTCCCTAAGTCCCCGACTTTCTTGCCGCCGAAGAGCAACACGGCCACCGCGGCGATGATCAGGATTTCAGGAAAGCCCAGCCCACCGAAGCCGGCAAGCTGGATGCCAGTGGGTTCCATACGGCCTCCTTTATAGATCCATTGTACCGGATTCGGCGTGCGTTCGGTCAACTTGCGTACGAAACGGGCGCCGCTCCCGACCCAGAGCGCGCCGCCGGAGGGAGCGGTCATCAGCGGCTCAGCCGGATACGGGGTCTTCGATGCTGCCGTATCGGCAGCCCTGCCGAGGCCCGGGCCCTCTTACCGGAACCAGGACTGCAGGCTCCCCAGGTCGCGCTGCATGCCCGCGGAGAAGGGCGCCGCCAGAACGTTCAGCGCAAACCAGACCACGCCGGCGGAGATCAGCGCCCCCACAGCCTTGCTTCTCCCGGCGACAACCCGCAGCGCCATCGCGATGCAGAATGGCGCGACCGCCGTCGCGACCCGCACGTGCGGGCTCAACTCATCCAGAATGCCCAGCGGCGACATGAACAAGCCTCCTGTCCCGGTGCGCCACATCCGGAGTGTAGCGCCGGGATTCCGGCTCCCGTCAAGCTGACATCGGTTAGCATTCCGGACCTGTCCGAGGACTAGCCGCGCACAACGCGTCGGCGTGCTACGCTTCCAATACGGGACGGGGTGATGGACTTCAAAGAACAGCTCAAATCCGCGGTCGACATCGTCAACGTCATCGGCGAGTACGTCCGTTTGAAGAAGGCCGGAGCCAATGTTTATAAGGGTCTGTGCCCGTTTCATACGGAGAAGACGCCATCCTTCAACGTCCACGCGGCGCGCCAGTTCTTCAAGTGTTTCGGCTGTGGAGAAGGCGGCGACGTTTTCAGCTTCGTCCAGAAAATCGAAGGCGTTACCTTTTATGAAGCGCTGAAGCTGCTGGCGGAGCGCAATGGGATCCCGCTGCCCAAGCGGTCCCTGGTGGCGGACGACGAATCGAAGCTGCGCGAATCGGTTTTTCAGATGCACGATCTGGCGCAGGAGAATTTCCGGGCGAATCTCCAGGGTCCTTCGGGAGAGATGGCGCGCGCTTACCTCGCCCGGCGGGGCGTGGCGCCGGCCACGGTCGAGCGTTTCGGATTAGGCTACGCGGACCGGTCCGGGCGCGCCCTGCTGCGCCTGTTGGAGCAGCGGCGCATCGAGCCGCCGCAGATCGAACAATCCGGGCTGGTGCGCAAGCGCGAGGACGGCAGCGCCTACGATTATTTCCGCAACCGGCTCATGTTTCCCATCCACAACGAATCGGGGAAGATCATCGGTTTCGGCGGGCGCGCCCTGGCGCCCGACGACAATCCCAAGTACTTGAACTCCCCGGAAACGCCGATCTATACCAAGAGCCGCGTGCTCTACAACCTGCACCGCGCCAAGGAGGCGATCCGTAAAGAGGGCCGGGCCATTCTGGTGGAAGGGTACATGGATGCGATCGGGGTCTCGGCCGCCGGCTTCGCCGCCGTCGTGGCCAGTTGCGGAACCTCGCTCACCGAGCACCAGGTCAAGATGCTGAAGCGGCACTCGGAGAGGATCGTGGTGAATTTCGACCCCGACGCGCCGGGCGCCGCGGCGGCCGGGCGCTCCATCCAGTTGCTCCTGGAGCAGGGGATGTACGTCCGGATTATGGAACTGGACGGCGATCTGGACCCCGACGAGTACTGTAAGGAGCGCGGAGCGGGCGCGTATGGGGCGCGGTTGAATGCCGCCCGGGGATATTTTCACTGGCTGGCCGACCGGGCGCGCGCCAAACACGACATGCGCACCACGGAAGGCCGCATCGCCGTGCTGAAATTCCTGATGCCCGCGATCGAGCGGATTGCGGACCGGCTGGAGCGGATGACGGTGGCCAACGACGTGGCCGAGTACATCGGGGTGGACCGCGGGATGGTGCTGGACAGCTTCCGCAAGGCCGTGGCGGAGCGGAAGGAGAGCCGGATCGAAGGGCCGAAGGAGACCGTGCGCGCCGACGAGAGGGGCATCCTTAACGTGTTGCTGTCGGATACGCCGGGTCGCGAGGAGTTGATTCCGGATTTGAAGGAGGTCGGGATTTTGGATCGCTTGGCGACGCGGCGCATCTTTCAGGCGGTGATGGCGGCGCACGCCGGCGGGGCGGCGGTCACCTTCGATGCCGTGAGCGCGCGGCTGGCGCCCGAAGACCAGAACCTGCTCGCGGAACTGGCTCTCGCCGAGGGATCGGAGGCTCACGAAACCACGCTCTCCTACGGCCGGCAGTGCCTGGAAAGCCTGCAGCGTTCGGGGGAGCAGGCGCGCCGGGCGCAACTGAAAGGGAAGATCAAAGAAGCGGAGCGGGCCGGCAACCTGGCCGAAGCGCTGCGCCTAGCGGGCGAACTCCAGCGCCTCGAGAGGGCAGGGGAGGCGGCACGATGAAACCGCGGCGTATACGCGGCCCCGCGGGCCCCTTTCCGGCGCGGGCTTTTGGGGCCGCCGCCAGAGATGCCGGCGCCGGAAACCGGGCGCCGGGGGGAGTACTGCTCCCAGGGATCTGCCGCCGAAATCGCCACGCCAGGGAATACGCCGTGATGTACAATGTTCTGGATTCTTCTGCGCCAGAAGAACGGGGCTTCAGTGGCGATGGATGATAAATACGAGGGGTTAGAGCGGCTCGTACAGATGGGCAAGGAGAAGGGCTATGTTCTGTACGACGAGGTGAGCGAAATCCTGCCTGTCGGCGAACTCTCCGTCGGAGCCGAACTGGAGGAAGTGCTAGCCGGGCTGGACGGCGCCGGAATCGAGATCCTCGAAGAGCCCAAGGACTTCGAGAAGAAGCTCGAGGAAGGCGAGGAACTGCTCGATCTGGAACTCCCCGCGGGCGTAGGGGAGAAAGTCAACGACCCCGTCCGCATGTACCTGCGGGAAATGGGCACGGTCCCTCTGCTGACGCGCGACGGCGAAGTGGAGATCGCGCGCCGCATCGAGCGCGGCCAGAATGCCGTTCTGAAATCGCTTTCCCGCGCGCCGCTGGTGATCCAGGAAATCATGGCCGTCAGCGCGGAAGTGGCCACGGGCGCCCTCTCCGCGCGCGACCTGATCCAAATCTCCGACCCGGTCCTGACGGACGAAATGGTGGATGAGAAGCGGCGGGACTTCATCGGCGCGACCGACGAAATCGCGCGCATTCACAAGAAGTATCTGCAGTGCCGCCAGAAGCTGCAGGCCATCCCCCGAGGCATGAAACCGAAGCAGTACCGGCGCCAGCTCTGGGAACTGGGACGGCTGATGGTGCGGACCTCGCGGCTGGTGCGCGGCATCCGCTTCCAAACCCCCGTGATCCACCACCTGATCGACCGGATCCGCGAAGCGGTGGAGGCGTTCAAGCCGGTGGAGTGGGACATCACCCGCGTCCAAAAGAAACTGGAGACGTGGCCCGGCGCGCGCTCCGAAGGCATCAAAGAGCTCCGGAAGGGCCAACGGACGCTCTTCCAACGGCTGCAGCAGCTCGAAGAGCAGTACGGCGCATCCGCGGCGGAACTGCACCGCACCCTGGAGATCATCACCAAGGCGCACTACGAGGCCGAAGGGGCCAAGAAGGAGCTGATCGAAGCCAATCTGCGGCTCGTGGTGAGCATTGCCAAGCGCTACACCAATCGCGGGCTGCAGTTCCTCGACCTGATTCAGGAAGGCAATATCGGGCTCATGAAGGCCGTGGACAAGTTCGAGTATCGCCGCGGCTACAAGTTTTCGACCTATGCTACGTGGTGGGTGCGGCAGGCGATTACGCGCGCCATTGCGGACCAGGCGCGCACCATCCGCATCCCGGTGCACATGATCGAGACCATCAACAAGCTGATCCGCACTTCCCGGCAAATGGTCCAGGAACTGGGCCGCGAGCCCAGCAATGAGGAGCTCGCCAAACGCCTGCAATTACCCGTCTCCAAAGTGCGGAAGGTGTTACGGGTGGCGCAGGAACCCATTTCCCTGGAAACGCCCATTGGGGAGGAAGAAGAATCGCACCTTGGCGATTTCATTGTGGACCAGAACGGAATCTCGCCCTCGGACGCGGTGATCAATCTCAATCTGCGGGAGCAGACGGCCCAGGTCCTGAAGACGCTCACGCCGCGCGAGGAAAAGATCATCAAGATGCGATTCGGACTGGAAGACGGCAGCGAGCACACCCTGGAGGAAGTGGGCCAGAATTTCGCGGTAACGCGCGAGCGCATCCGGCAGATCGAGGCCAAAGCGCTCCGCAAGCTGCGGCACCCCAGCCGCAGTCACCGCTTGAGGGCATTCCTGGAGAACGGCCGGGGCGCGTGAGGAACGCAAGCCGCCAGCGCCCAGCCGTAGCCGAGCGCTGACAGCTGATTTCTGAAAACTCTCTTTCTACCAGCGCGGCTCGCGGCGCCCGCCTCCGGGCCGCCCGCCACCGCCTGGCCGGCCACCACCACCGCCGCCGGGTCGGCCTCCGCCGCCTCCGCCGAAACGGTTCTGGCCACCGCCGCCGCCGAACCCGCGGTCCGGCTTGGGGCGCGCCTCATTGACATTGAGGGCTCGGCCGTCGAGCGAATAGCCGTTCAGCGCGGTAATGGCCTGTTCCGCCTCCGTATCGTTTTCCATTTCTACAAACGCGAACCCGCGGGACCGGCCGGTATCGCGGTCGGTCATGATACGGGCGCTATTAACCGCCCCGTACCGTTCAAACAGGCTGCGCACAGCCTCTTCGGTCGCATTGAAATCCAAATTGCCGACGAAAATATTCTTCACACCTTACTCCTGACGATTTGAAAGCGGGCTCATCGGGGAGAGAACGGACGCGGCACGGTAGGGCCGCCGCTCGGAAACGCTCGGCCGGATTCGCGGAAGCTATTCAAACGCGCTTTGAATATACCACGGCGGAAGGCCGGTGAAAAGGGGGAGATCGGCGTGCGAGGGAGGGCGAAACGTGGACCTGCGAACAAAATCCGCACCCTCGCGAAACCGGGCCGGCGCTTCAACCCGGTGCGCCTGGTAAGGGCTTGTAGATGCGGCGCAGAACTGGTGGGGGGTTGCAAAGCGAGGAGTGGCTCGAAGCGCCGTCTTTGCGAAACTTCGCGCCTGTACCCGGTTTGCCCTTTCACGGATCGTACGGCGCAGCATCTGCGCGGCAGACCACCAGCCCCCAATAAAAAAAGCCCGGTCCGTGAGGACCGGGCTTTCTGATTAAACCGGGCGACTTCCTACTCTCCCACACACTCACGCATGCAGTACCATCGGGGCTGAG
>JAIQFU010000178.1 GCA_020073115.1 Terriglobia bacterium | reverse complement strand
GGGGAGCTTGCCGAGCGGCTCGGCAACCCAAAGGCTTCGCGGGCGGTGGGCCTTGCCAACGGCTCAAATCCCATCGCGATCGTAATTCCGTGCCATCGGGTGATCGGCAGCAGCGGCAGGCTTACGGGCTACGGCGGCGGCCTCAATGTGAAGGAGTGGCTTCTGTCGCTCGAGCGGGGACAGAAGCGCCTGCCTCTGACAGCATCCTGACGCCCGGTTCAGGCTGTCCGCACGCGCAACGGATCATTTTTATATCGGAGGGATGGCGGAATGTTACTTGGAAGACGTTCATGGATAAAGACTGCCGGCGCGTTGACCCTTTGGAAATCGCTCCCGGCCGCCGCGGCGCCCGCGGAGGGCGATACTCTGATCGCATCGAGTTCGGTGGCGGTGACAGAAACGGTCTCGGGGAAGGTGCGTGGGTTTGTGCGCCGCGGAGTGAACACGTTCCGAGGAATTCCGTATGGGGCGTCCACAAGTGGCGGGCGGCGCTTCATGCCGCCCGCAAAGCCCGCGCCGTGGAAAGGCGTCCGAAGCTCGCTGACCTACGGCTATGTCAGCCCTCAGGAACCCAGGGCGATATGGGACAAGGACGAGGTCGCCTTTGTGTACCAGTGGGACGACGGCGTCCAGAACGAAGACTGCCTGCGCGTCAATGTCTGGACGCAGGGACTCGACGGCCGCAAGCGGCCAGTCATGGTCTGGTTGCACGGCGGGGGCTTCTCGACAGGGTCGGCCCACGACATGAAGACTTACGATGGCGAGAACCTGGCGCGGCATGGCGTAGTTGTGGTCTCGCTGAATCATCGGGCCGGACTGGTGGGATTCCTGAATCTCGCATCGTTCGGAGGCGACAAATACGCTGCGTCAGCGAATGTCGGCATGCTGGACATTGTGGCGGCGCTCGAATGGGTGCGGGATAACATCCGGAATTTCGGCGGAGATCCAGCCAATGTAACCGTGTTCGGGCAATCCGGCGGAGGCGGTAAAGTCACGGCGCTGCTGGCCATGCCGCGGGCGGCGGGTCTGTTCCATAAAGCCATCGTGCAGAGCGGTTCCATGCTGCATATGCCCGGTCCCGAGACGACGGCGAAACTGGCGCAGGCGGTCCTTAAGGAACTGGGCATCACCAGGGCGAACCTGGATCAGGCGCAGACGGTCCCGGTGGAGCGCCTCGTGGCTGCCGGAATCGCCGCGGCGAAAGCGGTCTTCCCGCCTCTGGACTCTTCCCAGCCGTTCGACTTCGGACGTCATGCGGAACTGATGCCCTGGGCTCCGACGGTGGATGGAGACATCCTCCCCGAGTCTCCGTTTGTCGCGGGTGCGCCCGCGATTTCGAGGAAGACGCCGCTCCTGGTCGGCTCGACGCGGACCGAATTCGGCATAGGCTTTGGTTGGCCGGAGTTCGAAGAATTCACGATGGGCGACCTGACCGACGCGATCGCCAAAGCCTATGGCAAAGGAAAGGGAGCGCGGGTGCTCGACGCATTCCGGCGCGGCCATCCGGGAGCCAAGCCGTGCGATTTGTTCGCGCTCTGGCAGTCCTCGAGCGTCCGCCTATCGGCGATCCGGCAGGCTTCGGCCAAGGCAGCGCAGGGAACGGCGCCCGTCTACGTGTACCTGTTTTCCTGGAACACGCCCGTTCTGGATGGACGCGTGCGGTCCTATCATTGCGCCGAGTTGCCGTTCGTCTTCGACAACACCGACCTGTGCGACGCGGCCACCGGCGGAGGTCCGGCGGCGCGCGCGCTGGCTGCCAAAGTGAGCGAGGCATGGATCCGGTTCGCCCGCACCGGGAATCCGAATCACGACGGCTTGCCGGAATGGCCGGCGTTCACGACCGGGAAGGACGCAACGATGATCTTCGACAACGCCTGCACGGTGGTGAACGACCCGGACGGCGAGGAACTGAGGGTTCTGGCGGCCTTGTGACCCGGAGCGCCATCACGCCGGCAAACAGGATCTGGAATTCTTAAAGAAGGAACTTGATGGATTTGCGTCAAGTTGCAGGCGGCGAGTCTGGCTTGTTCCACCCCAGAGGCAACCTCCGGTTCGTGTTCCTCCACGATGCGGCGACGATTGAGTCGCTGCAATGTCTCCTCGGCCAGAATACTGTCGTGCGGCCAGGTACTGCTTTACGGTAGTCCCACTGATGGAGGTGAGGCGCCACTCTGCCTGACCCGTGCCGCCGGGCCTCACGGAAACGACACAAATCCGCCACACCGGCCGCACACGGCGGCAGTACACTAAGCCGGGCAAGTACGTCTTTCCAGGAGCTTGCGCTTCCGCCGCGAAGTCTCATCGCGCTGATCGTCGGAATCACCGTCGTATCGCTGGCGATTCTTTCGTGGCTGGGGTGGCGCCTGATCGAGCAGGACCGGATGCTCGAAGGCGAGCAGGACAGGCAGCGGATCGAGCGCGCCAGCATCCATCCCGACGGGCGGCAAATCGCGTACCTCGGCGGAGAAAAGAAGAAAGAAGTATGGGTGCTGGAGAACTTTCTGCCTGCCGCCAAAGCCGCCAACTCAGCGGGGCATTGAGAGATGCGCTGCCGCTGGCAGTGGTAGAATCGTGATTTGACACGCACAGTCCTTGCCTGATCCGGGTGACCGCGGCCGCTGCCAGGCCAAGCTCACCCTTCGTGTATCTCCCCCACCACCGCAATCAAGCAAGGAGAATCGAAATGAGTTCCGAGAACGATGCCGCGTCGCATCTGCGACGGGGGCAACAACTCGCGCGCGTCTGCGCAAGTCAGGGAGAACGGGCGCGCGTGATCTTGGATGGCGCGGAATTAAGCGCTGTCGTGGCGGGCGCCGTGATCTATGCGGCCGATAGCGCAACGGACCTCCCAGCGACCGGAGATTGGGTCGCCGTCCGACGGGTTGAACCAGAGTTGGCGCTGATTGAGCAGGTGTTGCCGCGGCGCTCGAAGATCGCCCGCCGAGCCGCCGGCCGCCGTAACGAGGAGCAGGTGCTGGCCGCCAACGTCGATCTGGCGTTGATCGTCTGCGGTCTCGACGGTGACTTCAATATCCGGCGGCTGGAACGCTACCTGGCGATCGCCAAGGAAGGCGGCGTCGAGCCGGTAATTGTGCTGAACAAAGCCGATGTATGCACGGGCGCCGATGCGGCCCTCGATGAGGCGCGTCGAACAACACGTGCGGCCAAGGCGCTGGCTATCAGCGCGCGAACAGGACTCGGCTGCGAGGCGATTGACGGGATGCTCGGGCCAGGGGTGACGGCAGTACTGCTGGGATCCAGCGGAGCCGGCAAGTCGACGCTGCTGAATCGTATCGCCGGGGGCGACGTCCACAAGACCGCGTCCGTTCGGGAATCCGATGCGCGAGGCCGCCACACTACCACTGCCCGGGAACTCATCGAGCTACCGTGCGGCGGCGCGCTGATCGACACCCCCGGCCTCCGGGAGATCCAGCTATGGGGCGCTGGAGAAAGCATCGCCGCAGTCTTCGACGACATCGCGGAACTGGCCGCGCAATGCCGGTTCGGCGATTGTACTCATTCCGCCGAACCGGGTTGCGCCGTGCGTGGCGCGGTGGATGCCGGTCGCCTAGATAGCTTCCACAAACTGCGCCGTGAGGCCGACCGGGTAAGCGGGCTGCTGACCGAGAAACAGCGCTGGCGCAGTGTGCACAAGGCAGCGCGGCAGTTCTACAAGATCAGAGGGAGATAACGCTCAGAACGCCAGCCCGGCGCGGGCGTGGCGCAAGTCCGCCACGGTGGCGACCGACACGGCGGGGAGCGCTCGTGCACTCACTCGCTCTACACTGGTAACGGGACCTTCCGATGAGCCGAATCGTTCGCTTCAGTGTTGGCGCGCTGCTCGCGGCAACCATGGCCGCCCAGACTCCGGGGTTGCGCAAAGGCGTCAGCGTACAGATGCCCGTCACGACGAATGCTGTAGCGATGCCGGATGCGGACCTGGCGGACTCCCTGGTGGTGGCCGTGACCTTCCGCGGCGCCGTATTCCTGGAGGTCACCACGGTGACGCCCGAACAGTTGTCCGGAGCAGTGAAAGCGCAGCTCACAGGCCATCCCGGCAAGCGGGTCTACCTCAAAGGGGACGCCCGTACGCCGTATTCGAGCGTCGTGAAGGTGCTGGACGCGCTACGGACTGCCGGGGTCACTGCCCCCATCCTGCTGACGTCCCAGCACGATTCGACGAACGCCTCCTACGCGCCGCCGATGGGACTCGAGGCGCTGCTTCCGCCGGCGCCGGATGGGGCGCAGTCCGTGACTCTGAACGCGGGGAACCGCCAAGCCGCGGACGCGGAACTGAAACAGTACGCGCGGCGGGACCAGCCGGTCGTGCTGCGGGCGGACGGCACGGCGCGGTTCGGTGACGTCGTCCACGCCATCGACGTGTGCCGCGCGGAGGGGGCCAAGGTCTTTCTCGGCACGCCGGGGAAGTAAGCCGGGCAAAGCGGGTACAGGCAACGAAACTCCCAAAAGGCGGGAGTTTCGAAGCCAGTCCCCGCTTTGCGGCGCGTGCCGGTAAGCGACGCTGTTTTCGCCGGACTAGTAATGCGTTTCTACGTAGCCGTTCAGGATCTCAATAAACTCCGCGACAATGCGGTCGCCCTTGAGGGTGGTGAGCAGGCGTCCGTCCACGTACACCGGGGCCTTCGGCTCTTCGAACGTCCCCGGGAGCGAAATGCCGATGTTGGAGTGTTTGGATTCGCCCGGCCCGTTGACGATGCAGCCCATGACCGCCACCTTCATGGTCTCCACGCCGGGGCGGTCCGGTCTCCACTTGGGCATCTGTTCCCGGAGATACGTCTGGATCTGCTCCGCCATTTCCTGGAAGAAGCTGCTGGTGGTGCGGCCGCAACCCGGGCACGCGGTCACCTGCGGCGTGAAACTGCGGATTCCCAGCGACTGCAGGATCTGCTGGGAGACGATCACTTCCTCCGTGCGGTCGCCGCCGGGCGGCGGCGTGAGCGAGGTCCGGATGGTGTCGCCGATACCCTCCAGAAGGAGCGGCGCCAGGGCGGCGGTGGTGGCGATGATTCCCTTGCCGCCCATCCCCGCCTCCGTCAGCCCCAGGTGCAGCGGGTAGTCGCAGACGGCGGCCATGGCGCGGTAAACGTCGATCAGGTCCTGCACGCCGCTCACCTTGGCGCTGAGAATAATCCGGTCGTGCGCCAGGCCGTAGCGTTCCGCCGCCTGCGCCGACCGCACCGCGCTCACTACCATCGCATCCAGCGTGACCTGGCGCGCGTCCTTCGGCTCCGCCGTTTTGGAGTTCTCGTCCATCATGCGGGTGAGCAGCGCGGCGTCGAGCGAGCCCCAGTTGACGCCGATGCGCACGGATTTCCCGTTCGCTACCGCCGCTTCGATCATGGTGCGGAAATTGTCGTCTGTCTTGCGCCCGATGTCCACGTTTCCGGGATTGATGCGGTACTTGGCCAGCGCCCGCGCACATTCCGGGTACTTCTTCAGCAGGAGGTGACCGTTGTAATGGAAGTCGCCGATGATGGGAACCTGCACGCCGAATTTGTCCAGGGTTTCGACGATGCGCGGGACCGCGGCGGCGGCCTGCTCGGTATTGACCGTAACGCGCACCAGTTCGGACCCGGCCAGCGCCAGGGCCATCGCCTGGTTCACGGTAGAAGGCGCGTCCGCCGTATCGGTGTTGGTCATGGATTGCACGACGATGGGGTGATCGCCGCCTACCTTGACCCCTCCCACGTCAACAACAACGGCCTTACGCCGCGCTCCGACAGCCATATATCGAAGTTTAACGTAGCTCAGGCCCAGGCGCCCACGCTACGCAATCGCTGCGACTATGTCCCGTGCCACGCTCTCCAGGTCCCGATGCTCCACCAGTTGCGAAAAAATTCCCTCTAGCGAAGGAATGTCCATCAGGTCCCGCAGATGGGCCACCGAGTCCGCGGCCATGATCTTCCCCTTGTAGATGATGACCACGTGGGCGCAGACCTTCTCCACCACCTCCAGCACGTGCGAGATGTACAGAATGGTCTTGCCGCGGCTCGCAAGCTGGTTCAGCAGGTGCTTGAACAGCAGCGCCGAGGTTACGTCGATTCCGGAGAGGGGCTCGTCCAGGATCAGCACGTCGGGGTCGTGCATCAGGGCGGCGGAGATGAGGACGCGCTGCTTCATCCCTTTCGAATAGGCTGAAATGGGCGCGTGCCGGTACTCGCTGAGCGAGAAGAGATCCAGCAGGTCGTTGGCCTTGCGGTCCACCTCGGCCGTGGGCAGGCTGCGCAGCCGGCCCATGAGTTGGAGGTACTCCAACCCGGTGAGATAGGAATACAGGATCGCCTCCTCGGGGACGTAGCCCAACCTGCGCCGGAAGCCGATGAGATCGTCCCGAATGTCCTTGCCGTCCAGCAGCACGCGGCCCGTGGTGGGTTCGAGCAGCCCGGTAATGATCTTCACGGTAGTCGATTTCCCGGAGCCGTTCGGCCCGAGGTAGCCGGTCACTTCGCCCGGCCGGACGGTGAAAGTGACGTGATCCACAACCGCGAGGTTGCGATACCGCTTGGTCAGGTTCTGGATTTCGAGCATGAGCGATCCTCCTCTACTCCAGCGTCAATCCCAAAGTGCGGACCACGGGTTCGGCCGGGTCTTCGTAATCGAGCGTGACGGGCGTACGGGCGGCGCGGCCGCGCCAGAGGGTGAAAATCAGCCACGCCAGGGCGATGCCGCCCACAAACGCCACCGCGGCGGGGGGACGCGCCGTGAGCCACGCTTCCACCCCGGCCATCAGGCGGCTGTACATGGTGAAACCGAAGATGTACAGAAACACCAGGGCCGTGAGATTCACCTTCCCCGGCAGGTGCGCGCAGGTGAACGGCGCCTTGCGAAAGCCGAAGAACATGATTTCCATCAGAACCACGGAAAGCGCGATGCCGAAGCACAAATGGAACAGGGCCGCCGGCCGCGGGAAACAAATGAACTCCATGGGCGCCAGCAGCGCGAACAGCGGCAGCACGGCGCAGACCACCACCCACTTCCGCGTGGCCGCGACATACTCGGCCGCGTGCGCCGTTTCGGTGATCTGGAAGCCCCAGTTGGCGCGCAGCTCCGAAGGAAAATTGAAGGCCGCGAGCAGCCCCGATACCAGCACGAACGAGAGGGTCAGCGGGAGCCGCAGCAGTCCGGAGGGACCCGCACCGAGCGTCATCACCGCGAGGGCCGCTCCGAATCCGCCATAGGTGGCCAGAAACAGGCGGTGCTTCATGCTGCGGGTGATGGTCTGTCCCATGAAATGAAAGACGGCGCACTCCACCGGCGTCCGGAGCAGCCCCCGATCCAGTACGCCGGCCAGAAGGCGGCGCAGCGGGCCCGGCCCGGCCGGGCTGGGAGCGGGCGTCTCCAGCATCCTACGCGCATGCCGCCGGTAGAGCGGCAGATAGGTGAGGACCACTACCGCGGTGGAGATCCATAGGGCGCGTACGGCCCAGTCTCCCAGCGCCAGCAGCGTGGGGTCGTGCGTGGCCGGCCGCAGCCGCTCGTAAAGGCCGATGAACCAGAACCCCGGGAACCAGAACAGCGCCGGGTGATGCGTTTTGACCAGGCCATGGAGCATCTGGCCCATCAGGGGGGTGAGGACCAGGAGCATCACCAGCACGCCGAACAACAGCGTCTGGAGCGCCACCGAAACCCGCCGGTAGAGATTGCCGCTCAGGAAGGTGATGAGCGCGCCCTGGATCCCCGCCACGGCCAGCGCTGAGAACAACCCGCCCGCCACCAGCGCCGTGATGTGCGAAAACGCGATGGAAAGGAAACCCTTCCCGCCATCCACCCCCGGCCAGAAGAGCACGCCGAAGAAGTTGATATCCACCAGGAATATGCTCAGAAAGATACCGAGCGCCAGGGCTTTGGCGAAGAACACGGTGGAGAGCCTTAGCGGCATCGGCGTGAGGATCTGGTAATCGCGGCGGTCGGGGAACAGGGCGTCCCACTCGAACACCATGATGAAACCCATCACCACCATGGAGAACCCGAGGAAGATATAGCGCACCCACACCAGGTCCCAACCCACCAGCGTCAGCGGCCGGAACAGCAGCACGAAGAATGCGCTGGGGGCCGCCAGGATGCCCAGGGTCTGCACCACGTTGGCCTGCGGATCGCCCTGCGGCGAGATCGATTCCGTATCGAAGAACCGCCCGAAGAAGTGGCGGACGAGTGCGGGAAAGGGGTTCGGCCTGGTATCGTTCGCCATGTTCGATAGGACGGCGCATACCTCAGGTTTGTTCCGGGTAAAATAGTCTGAAACTGGTCCCGGGATAGCACCGTATCTGTGTGAAAGGAGTCACGATTGCGTAAGATCCATCTATCATCGTTCGCCGCCGCCCTGCTTCTCTCATGCGTGGCGTTTGCGCAGAGCGCCGATCCCGATCAGGTATGGCGCGAAGCCGTCGAGTGGATGAAAGCCCAGCCCGGCCCGCAATTCCCTTCGATGGAGAGCTATCGGGCGGAACTCATGAAGAAAGGCCTGACGGAAGCGCAGGCGAACGAGCGGATCGCGCTCATCGGCAAGTTGACCCAGGACGACCCCAAGTACCGGCAGGAGGCGTCCACCCTGAGCTTCAACAGGCTGTACAGTTCTCCCAGTCAAACCCGCTTCACCACGGAGCCGAACGCGTTTCTGGCTTCCAGCATTAAAGAATTGAAGCCCGGCAAGGCGCTCGACATCGCCATGGGACAAGGCCGCAACGCGGTCTACCTGGCCACGAAGGGGTGGGACGTCACGGGATACGATCTCGCCGAGGAAGGCATGAAGGTGGCCCGGGAAAACGCGGGCAAAGCCGGGGTGAAGATCACTACCGTTCAAGCCGGTTTCGCAGACTTCGATTACGGCAAGGAGCGCTGGGACCTGATCTACTTCGTCTACACGGATGCGCCCATGGTAGACGCGAAGTTCGTGGAGCGCGTGGTAGCGGCGCTGAAACCCGGCGGCCTGGTCCTGGTGGACCGGCCGTACCGGTCGATCGCCAACCCGGAGCCCGGGTGGAGAGAGACGGACCAGGACAAGCCCAACGCTCTGCCGAAAGCCTGGTCGGCCCTGCAATTGGTGTTTTACGAGGATGCGGCGGGATACGCGGACTGGCAGCAAACCAGCGCCGGGAGGCTGGAGGAAAAAAGGCGGATCGTGCGGATGCTGGCGCGAAAGATGTGATGAGTACCGCCGGCGGTACTCAGAGCAATTTCCGCAACGGCAGGGGGACATTGAGCGTCTCCTCGCCCCTCCGAACCTTCAACGCCACGGTTTCGCCGTCGCGCTTCAGGGTCTCCAGGATGGCGCCCAGGCCCAGCGCCGCGGCCGGTTTGCCGCCGACCTCGATCAGCCTGTCGCCGCTCCGAAGACCGGCCCGGGACGCCGGCGAATCCTGCACCACGCTGCTCACTTCGCACTCGCTCAGGTCCGCGCCCGCGGAGCGCAGGCGCATGCC
>JAIQFU010000177.1 GCA_020073115.1 Terriglobia bacterium | reverse complement strand
AGGTCCACCTCGAATCCGGCGCCGCCGAGCGCGGCGGCTGCCGACAGGCCGGCCAGACCGCCACCGGCGATTAAGACCGTGGCCATCAGCACAAGTATGCCACGTAACCTGGCCCAGGCTGATTACCGGTTCGGTTTGGCCGAAAGGCGGCGCACGTGCACCGTGGCGGGCTGCCACTGGCAGCGGGGCCAACCGTGGCTCGTTTTGACCGCCGTACAGATTTCCAGCGCGCCGGCCTGGGAGACTTTGCGGAAAGCGAGGCGGTCCGTGTTGGCGGCTTCCGGCCGGAAGTGGCCCAGCCGGCCGGCGTTGCAGGCCGGCTTTTCAATGAAACAGCAGCCGGCCTTTGGTCCCGCGTACGGTACGGGGCCGGTCCGCGGCCCTACAGCAGCCCGCGGATGGTGTCGATGCTGTCCGCCTCTTCGGGTTTCTTGTCGCGCCGCCAGCGCGCCATGCGGGGGAAACGCACGGCGATGCCGGAGCGGTGGCGCGGCGAGCGCTGGATCCCCTCGAAGGCCAGCTCAAAGACCAGCTCGGGCTTGACCATGCGCACCGGACCATGCCGCTCCAGCGTGTTGCGCCGTACGAAGGCGTCCACTTCGCGGATCTCTTCATCGCTCAATCCCGAGTAAGCCTTGGCGAAGGGGACCAGCTTGCCGCCGTCCCAGACGCCGAAGGTGTAATCGGTGAAAAGGCTGGCGCGCCGTCCGTTTCCGGGCTGGGCGTAAATCAGCACGGCATCTACCGAATACGGCTGGATTTTCCACTTCCACCAGTCGCCGCGGCGGCGGCCCACGCGGTAGGGCGACCCGCGGCGCTTGAGCATGAAGCCTTCCACTTTGCGGGCGCGCGATTCCTCGCGCAGCCGTCGAAGTTCCTCCCACGAGCCGGCTTCGACAGCCGGCGAAAGGACCAGCGCCGCATCGCGCGGCACGGATTCCAACTGCGCCCGCCGCCATTCGAGCGGCCGTTCGCGGATGTCCCGGCCCTCCCACTCCAGCAGGTCGTAAGCCATCAGGACCACGGGAACTTCGGAGAGGATCCGCTTGCCCAGCGCCTTGCGCCCGATGCGGCGCTGCATCTGGGCGAAGGGCAGCGGCGCGCCGCCCTGCCAGGGCAGCACTTCGCCGTCGATGGCCGTGCCTTCCGGCAAAGCCGCGCCCGCGGCCTCGATCTCCGGAAAGCGGTCCGTGATCAATTCTTCGCCGCGCGACCAGAGGAAGGTGTGCCCCGCGCGCCGGATGAGCTGGGCGCGGATGCCGTCCCATTTCCATTCCACCTGCCATGCGCCGATCTCGCCGAGTTCCTCCACTGGTCCTTCCAGCGGATAAGCGAGGAAGAACGGGTAGGGCTTGCTGATATCGGCCGCGGCTTCGGTTGCCAGAAGCTGACGCCAGAACTCGGCCGTCGGCAACCAGTCGCCCATCAACCGGTGGGCCACCACCTCCGGGGCCAGCCCGCCCGTTTCCGCGATAGCGCGCACCACCAGGTTCTGCGACACGCCCACGCGGAATTCGCCGGTAAGGAGCTTGTTCCAGGCGAAACGCTGCCCTTCATCCATCTCCCGCCAGGCGGAGACGAGCCAGGCGCGGCGGGTCTCGTCATCGGCTTCACGCAGAGGAAGGAGGCGCTGCTCGATCCAGTAGTGGAGGGGCAGGTTCGTGGAGGCGGCCGCGGGCGGCAACAGCAAGGCGATGGTCTCGGCGAAATCGCCCACGGCCTGGAAGCACTCGCCGAAAATCCAGTCCGGGACGCCCGCTTCGGCGATGGCCCACTCGGCCAGCTTGCGGGATTCGAGCAGGCGTTTGGGACGGCGGCCGACGAGGAAGTTCACCGCCCAGGCGGCGTCCTCGGGCGCGGCGGCGGACAGGTATCTTTGCAGCGCCGCCACCTTCTCGTTGGTTTTCGTGGTTTCGTCCAGGGCGGCGTAGAGTTCGGCGAAGGCTTTCATAAGTCGCTCTCGAAACGCGCATCGACCGCCACGGCCCGGCGGCCGTGCTCTTCCAGCCAGCGGACCAGCGGTCCGCGGAAGCCGTGCGTCACCCCGACCGTCTCCGCACCCGTAGCGTCGATGGCCCGCAGCAGGGAGGGCCAGTCCGCATGGTCGGAAAGGACGAACCCGCGGTCCAGCGCGCGCCGGCGGCGCGTGCCGCGAATCCGCATCCAGCCGGCGGCCAAAGCCGTCGAGGCCGGGGCGAACTGGCGAGACCACGGGGTGTTGTGAAGCGAAGGCGGCGCCAGCACCAGGCGGGGCAGGTCCCCAGCCTGCCTCTCCGGGGCGGGCAGGCCCGTGACCTGCTCCACCGGACCGATGGATCGATCCAACATCGCGACGATCCGCTGCATCTTCCCGACCGGATTCGCATATAGCAGGCTGTTCTTGCCCGCCTCCTGGTTGGCGCGCCACCACGCGTGGGTGGACGCCATGGTTTCCGCCGGCGGCGGCCAGCGGAAGATCGGCAGCCCGTACGTCGCTTCGGTCAGGAAGGTGTGGCACCGTACCGGCTCGAACGGAGCGCAGGTCGGATCGGGCTCGAGCTTGTAGTCGCCCGAAACCACCCATACCTCGCCGTCATATTCCACCCGGACCTGCGCCGAGCCGGGGATGTGTCCGGCCGGATGGAGGGACACGGCCGCGCCGCCGAGCTTCAGGCTGTGGCCGTACTCCGCGGCCTCCACCAACGCTTCCGGGCCGACCACGGCGCGCAGCAGGGACTCCCCGGCGCGCGCGGTAAGGTACGCTCGCGAACCGGGGTGGGCGCGGTCCGGATGGGCGTGGGTGATGACGGCGCGCTCCACCGGCTCCCAGGGATCGATGTAGAAATCGCCTGGAGCGCAGTACAGTCCGTTCGGCCGCAACTCCACCAGGTCCGCCACTATCTCTATGGTAGAATTGAAGTCTCTCCCTCCCCTAGTTACTTGTACAGCTCTATGCAGAAACAGGAATCGAAGCGAATTCTAGCCGTCCTTACCGACCTATTTTTTTCGGTGAAACTGGCCGACGCCGCCAAGCGGAGCGGGCTCGCGCTGGAGTTTGTCAAGGACTCGAAAGAGGTCCTGGAGAAAGCCCGCGAGAAGCCGGCGCTGATCATTATCGACCTGAACTACGATGCGGTGCGGCCGCTGGAGTTGATCTCACATCTCAAGGGCGACCCGGAGACGAAGAGCGCCCGGCTCATCGGCTACGTGTCCCACGTGCAGGGGGAATTGAAGCAGCAGGCGCACGAGGCGGGCTGTGATATGGTCCTCGCGCGTTCCGCCTTTTCGCAGAACATCCCGCAGATTTTCAGGCGCCATTCGGGGATGTAGCACCGCCGGCGGCACTACCGGAACCGCGCCAGGGCCTCGGCTTTGGCCTGCGCCGCTCCCGAATCGATCGATTGCGCCGCCAGCCTGACTCCTTCCAGGAAGTCCCGCGCTTTCCCCGCCGCCACCAGGGCCGCGGAGGCGTTCACCAGCACCACCTCCCGCTGCGGCCCGGGACAGCCGGCCAGCACGGCGTTCGCAATCGCGGCGTTGCGCGACTTGTCGCCTCCCTTGAGCGCTTCCGCGGGCGCGGCCGGCACGCCGAAATCCGCGGGGGCGAGGCTCAGGCGTTCCACGCGCGCCCCGTCGATCGAAAATGCCAGGGTCGGACCGGTGGTGGTGATTTCATCCAGCCCGTCCGAGCCATGCACCACGAACCCGCGCCGCAACCCCAGGGCAGCCAGCGCCGAGGCGATCAACCCGGCGGCGTGCGGGGAGGGAGCGCCGGCCAGTTGCGCATCGGCGCCCGCCGGGTTGGTCAGCGGGCCGAGTAAGTTGAAAACCGTGCGCATCCTGAGATCGACCCGCACGGGCTGCGCGTGCCGCATGGCGGTGTGGATCCCGGGCGCATAGAGAAAGCCGATCCCGATCTCGCGGATGGCCCGCGCGGCGGCGGCGGGCGGGAGGGCGATATCGATTCCCATGGCTTCCAGCAGGTCCGCGCTGCCGCAGCGGCTGGAAATCGAACGGTTACCGTGCTTGGCCACCCGTACGCCGGCGCCGGCCACCACGAATGCCGCAACGGTCGAGATGTTGAAGGTAGCCGCGCCATCTCCTCCGGTGCCGCATGTGTCCAGCAGCGGTTCGCCGGGGAAGCGCGCGTCCACCGGTACGGCCATCTGCCGCATGGCGCACGCGAACCCCACCAACTCGTCCACTGTCTCGCCCTTCATCCGCAGCCCCACCAGGAATGCCGCAATCTGCGGTTGGCTGGCTTCGCCGCCGAGGATCGCGCGCATGGCTCCGAGCGCTTCTTCCCGGGATAGGTTCTCCCGCGAAGTAATCCGCTCTAAGTACGGATGAAGAGACATGTTATAGTGAGGATCTGGCTTCTGGTCATCCTAACATAAGCTGGGCTTTCCATGAAAATTCACGAGTATCAGGCGAAGGCCATTCTGGCCCAATTCAACGTTCCCGTGCCGCGCGGGGCGGTCGCGTATACCGCCGAGGAAGCGGAAACGGCGGCCAAGGAAATCGGCGGCAGCGTGGTAGTGAAGGCGCAGATTCACGCCGGAGGACGCGGCAAGGGCGGCGGCGTGAAGATCGCGAAGAACGCCGCGGACGCCGCGGCCATCGCGCGCGGCATGATCGGCATGAAACTGGTGACTCACCAGACCGGGCCCGAAGGCCGCGTCGTGCAGCGGCTCTTGGTGGAAGAGACGCTGCCCATCCAACGCGAACTGTACCTCGGGATCGTGCTCGACCGCGTGCTGGGCCTGCCGGTGTTCATGGCGTCCGCCGCGGGCGGCATGGAAATTGAAGAAGTGGCCGCGAAAAATCCGGAGATGATCCTCAAGGAAAGCTTCCGGCCGGGCATCGGGCTGGCGCCGTATCAGGCCCGCAAGCTGGCCTTCGGTATCGGCATTCCGCCGGCCAGCGCCAACGCCGCCGTAGCGGCGATGATCGCGCTGGCCAAGGCCTATGTGGAACGGGACGCCTCCCTGGCCGAGATCAACCCATTCATCCTCACCAAAGAGGGCAAGGTCTACGCGCTCGACGCCAAGATTAATTTCGACGACAACGGCCTCTACCGCCACAAGGAACTGCTCGACCTCCGCGACCTGAACGAAGAAGACCCGCTGGAAGTGGAAGCCTCGCGCTACGGCCTGAACTACATCAAGCTCGACGGCAACGTGGGTTGCATGGTCAACGGCGCGGGGCTGGCCATGGCCACCATGGACATTATCAAGCACGCCGGCGGCAGCCCGGCTAATTTCCTCGATGTGGGCGGCGGCGCCACCGCCGAGCAGGTGAAGAACGCGTTCCGCATCCTGCTCAGCGACAAGAACGTCAGGGCGGTGCTGATCAACATCTTCGGCGGCATCCTGCGGTGCGACACTCTGGCCACCGGCGTGGTGGCCGCGGCCCGCGACCTAAACATCCAAGCGCCGATCGTCGTCCGGATGGAAGGCACGAATGTGGAGTTGGGGCGCAAGATTTTGATGGAGTCGGGCTTGAATTTCACCGTCGGCGAAGACATGCGCGACGCGGCGGAGAAAGTGGTCAAACTGGCGGCATAGAGAAGAAGCCGCGACCGAAAGGGAGCGGTTGGTACCGGAATAACATGAGCGTATTAGTCGATCGGAATACTCGGTTATTAGTGCAGGGCTTCACGGGAAAGGAAGCCACCTTTCACGCGCAGCAGGCCATCGCTTACGGGACGAACGTTGTCGGCGGCATGGTGCCGGGAAAGGGCGGGACCAAACACCTGGACCTGCCCGTATTCGATACGGTCGCGCAAGCCGTGGCGGCCACGGGCGCCAACGCCAGCGTCATTTTCGTGCCGCCCCCGTTCGCCGCGGACTCCATCATGGAAGCCGCGGACGCCGGCATCCCCCTGGTGGTTTGCATCACCGAAGGCATCCCCGCGCTCGACATGGTGCGCGCCTGGCAATTTCTAAAAGGCAAGACGACGCGGCTGATCGGCCCCAACTGCCCCGGCATTATTGCGCCGGGTAAGTGCAAGATCGGCATCATGCCAGGCCAGATCCACCAAGAAGGCCACGTGGGCGTGATTTCCCGCTCGGGCACCCTGACCTACGAGGCGGTGGGCCAGTTGACGAAGCTGGGGATCGGACAATCCACCTGCATCGGGATCGGCGGCGATCCCATCATCGGCACGAATTTCGTGGACGCCCTGGAGTTGTTCAACGCCGACCCGGATACTCACGCCATTGTCATGATCGGCGAGATCGGCGGCAACGCCGAGGAGACCGCGGCCGCCTACGTGAAGGCCCACGTGAAAAAGCCGGTGGTCGGCTTCGTCGCCGGGCAGACGGCGCCGCCGGGACGGCGCATGGGCCACGCGGGAGCGATCATCGCCGGCGGGTCCGGCAAAGCGTCCGACAAGATCAAGGCCATGCAGCAGGCCGGCATCACCGTGTGCTCCACGCCGGCCGAAATCGGGGAGAAAGTTCAAAACGTACTATGAACCTGGAACGCACCTTTGCCATCATCAAGCCCGACGCCGTGGCGGCGGGACACGCCGGCGAGATCCTCGCCGCTGTGGAGCAGGCCGGTTTTCGAATCGTGGCCATGCGCATGACGCGCCTCACGGAAAAGCAGGCGCAGGGATTCTACGCCGTGCACCGCGAGAGGCCGTTCTACGCCGGCCTGGTGAAGTTCATGACCGAGGGTCCCGTCATCGTCATGGCTCTGGAGCGCGAGGACGCCATCGCCAAGCTTCGCGAGGTCATGGGCGCCACCAACCCAGCGAACGCCGCCGAAGGCACCATCCGCAAGCGGTTCGCCGCCAGCATCGAGCACAATTGCATCCACGGCTCCGATGCTCCCGAAACCGCCCGGCAGGAATTGGGCTTCTTCTTCTCCACCGCTGAGTTGCTCTAGGTTCGTGGGGCAGGCGATTCTGGCCTTTGTCCCAGTAGAGCCGCAAAAGCGCTCCGACGGAGCCCCTAGACCCCGTGTCCGCTCGGTCCTGAGCGGTCTCAGCCCGCGCGGTGCGCGCGCCGCTTGTGTCCCCTGACCAGCATTTCAATGACGTCCGCGCAATGGCTGATCCGCTCCGGACCCCGGTCTTCGGGATCCCGCAATTGCGCGGCCAGCCGGTCCGCGCATCGTCGGCAGCGGTGACGTTCGGAGATTATCCCCACAATCGGCACGCCGGGACGGTCTTGGGTCACCGCCTCGGCAAATCCGCAGGCGCCCGGGCGGCCGCAGTGCGTCACCAGAGCGTCCAGCTTCAACCGGAACTGCAATAGGAGAGATTGGGCCTCTTGCACCGTGCGGGCCGGAAAGCACGCGATCTGACGTTTGCTCAGCTCCTGGGAAAGAGCGAGCATGAAACCCAGCTCACTATCGAGCACCAGGACAGTGGGCGGGGATTGTGGCTGCGACATAGCATCGTGATCTATGCCGCGAAGGGAGTCGCCCGCTTCGGACGAATCCTAAAGTCGTATCGGATTATTCCGATCGCGCTTCCCGATTCATCGCTGCGGAGCACCTTTCCCGTGATCACCAGACGCAGTGGACACCGCTGATCCAGCAACGCGGGCCAGTCGATAAATACCTGGATTTGCTTGCTGACCGGCAGCACGCGGTCGGTCTTGAGGAAGACACCACCACTGCTAATGTCGGATGTTACGGCCTGCCCTCGGATTCCGGTGAGGATGTACTGGGTCTGCGCGTTGATGGGGAATCGCTGATGGTGCCGACGTTCGTACGGAGCTTTGCCGAACCTCAGGTTGGGAGCGGGGGACATTCTCCCTCCTTTTTAAATTACGGATTCTGCATGATTTCACACAGCCGCCATGGCTGTCAAGGTTCAATTTCCGCGTAATCGAAGATCTTCGCAAAGAACTGCCACACTATTTTTGCGGATTCCCCTCGAGTGCCGGCGTGCACGGAGTCCTTGTGTCAGCACGGTTCGCCGCGTCTCGCGCCGCGGTTCTTTCCAGTCTCCGCGCATTTCTTCCATTTTCTAAAATCACCGCGGCATTCTCCGCTCCAATTCAACGGAGCGCTCAGGCCGGTTTCAATTGCGTGAAATCCGCGGCGCTGATGCGCGGAGTCTATTTTTGCTTTTTGCCCTTTGCCTTTTGACTTTTGCTTCGGTCGGTTTTCACCAGATACTCCTCAAGCGCCAGACCCACCACAAGCACCGAATCCGGTTGCACTTCGATCCGGTTGACGCCAGGAAACTCTCCACGCAGCGTCGAGAAGTGTTCCAGCACCGCCGTCGCTGGAATCTCGCCGTGCACCGTCGCCAGATGGCGCCCCACGCTGTCCTCGGTCCATCCCTGTTGGAGCGTGAGGCCGCGTGCCAACAGGAACTCCAGGAGGAGCCGGGCCGCTTCGAAGCCCGGCGCCGCCGGCGGTTGCTGCGCGTGCAGGCCGAGCCAGTGCGTGATCACCCGGTAGGTGAAGCCCCACAGCGGAGTTCCGTTCAGCTCGATCGCTGGAAACGCCACTTCTTTTGGCAACCGCGGCACCGCCCGCAGACCATGCTCTGCCGGGTCGCGCAGCCGCCCGAGCGGGATCCACAGCGCCTCGGCAGCTTCCCTTGGATCGAGCACGGTCGGCTGCTCCCGGTCTACGCGGAACAGAAACGGCGCCACCAGGATCACCCGCCCCAAACGCCGGCCGGCATTGGTGGGAGCCAAGGCCTCTTCCATCTGTGCCCGCTCCAACCGGATGCCGCACTCCTCCGCCAGTTCCCGGATGGCCGTGTCGAGCAAATCCGCGTCCTCCGGCTCGCGCCGTCCCCCCGGGAAGGACCAGTGCCCCGACCACGGATCATCGGCGCGTTCGGCGCGCCGCATCAGCAGCACGGATTCCTCCGCCCCTCGGGCGTGCACAATGGCAACGGCGGCTTCCGGTTCCGGCATCTCCTTCCAGTATCGTCGGGCGGACCCCAGACTCTCAAATCGCCGCCAGGGCCCGCCAGATTCCGCCCTATTTCGGCTGGGGAACGATGCGCAGGTACGGCCGCGGCGCTTTCCAGCCACCGGGGTATTTCTGCTTCGCCTGTTCGTCCGATACCGAACCGGAGATGATCACGTCCTCGCCCGGCTTCCAGTTCACCGGCGTCGAGACCGCGTGCTTGGTTGTGAGCTGAATCGAATCCAGAACCCGCAGCACTTCGTCGAAGTTCCGGCCGGTGCTCATGGGATAGATCAGCATCAGCTTGATTTTCTTGTCCGGCCCGATCACAAACACGGTGCGCACTGTCGCATTGGTCGCCGGAGTCCGGCCTTCCGCTGTGCTCCCCGCGTCGGCCGGCAGCATGTCATACAGCTTGGCGACTTTCAGCTCCGGGTCGCCGATCATCGGGTAATTCACCTTGTGGCCTTGCGTCTCTTCGATATCCGCCTTCCACTTGCCGTGGCTGCCCACCGGATCCACGCTCAACCCGAGACAAATTTATTTCCGTTAAATCTTTGATTTCAGTAAAAAGAGGG
>JAIQFU010000176.1:9493-11744 GCA_020073115.1 Terriglobia bacterium | reverse complement strand
CATGAGTCCTCCTTTTGAAACACTAACGGCCGCGGCATTCAGGGCCGCGGCCGTGAGAGAGCGGCTAACCGCCCACGATTACCACTTAAACGCCAGGGTGAGATTCATCAGCGGAGTACCGCCGTAACCCGCGGTCCCGGTGCCGGATTCGCCGCCTCCGGAGTTCGTACCGAAGCTCTTGGAGTTGGCGACGCTCTGGACGTTCAGGCCCGTGCTGGGTCCGCCCCAGTTGTACCACTTGAACGGGTTCTGGTAGTCCAGGCGGACCATCAGCCGGAGGCGCTCCTTGATCGGAACTTCCTTGGAGATGGCGAGGTTGGCCGCAATGAGCCGCTGGTTGTTCCACAGGTTGCTGCCGCTGGTTCCCCGGGTGAACGAGCGGACGTACGTGAAGCAGTCGTTCCCCCAGGCGACCGTGAAGTTCCCGCAGTCGATCATGCTGTTCTGGTTGTTCTGGGTGAACCGGTCGCCGCCCAGATCCTGCCAGTTGTCGCGCAGCTTGGGAACCTGCATCAGCATAACCCCGCCGGCCCCGCCGCTGTTGTAGTTGGGCATGTAGCCGGGGTAGAAGTACTGGGTCGGTTGGCCACTTATGCTCATGCCCGCGGGGTTTCCGGACGCGATGGTGTACGTCCACATGAAATTGTACTGGCCAAGAACAGTATTGAGCCAGCCCCCGCGGTTCAGGAACTTGCGGCCCTTGCCGGCCGGTATTTCATAGTTCATCGTCGCGGTGAAGTCGTGCGTCTGGTCCGCACTGGTGCGGGCCTTGAAGAGGCTCCAGTCCAGGTACGGATTGCCGGCGCCGCCTCCGAGCGTCCTCCCGTATTGGTAGAACGCCTGGAAGTTCAGCCCTTTGGAGAAGCGTTTCTCGATCCGGACCACGCCGGCGTGGTGCGAGAGGTGATAAACGTTGCCCACGATATTGATGCTCCCGAGATTGGGCCAGGGCCTGGCATACTGGGTCAGGCCGCCGTTCACCCAACTCAGCCGGTAGGCCGCGTTGGCCGGGTCTTCCAGGTTCAGCCAGCCGCTGCCGTTCGGATTGGGAATCAGTCCCCACGGCCGGGTGTTGATGTCGTACGTGCCCAGACCCCTTACCTGGGCGGACCCGTCGTACCGCAATTCGAGCAGATAGTCTTTGCTCAATTCCGTCTGCACGCCGGCGTTCCATGTCATCACGTACGGCGTCTTCATATCGCTCGAGACAATGTTCGCGCCGCGGCTGCCGGGATTCGTCGTGACGTATGGCACCGAGCCATCGGGGCGCAGGGCCGGGTAGCTCCACGCGGGAATGCCCTGGTCCAGCATGAACAGCGGTTTGAAGTTGCCCGACACCTGAGACGCCGAGTAGGAGTTGCTCATCATCTCGTCGGTGTAAAAGATGCTGGTGCTGTCCGTTCGCAGGTCGCTGTGCGCCAAGCGGAAGCCGCCCCGGAACACCAACCGCTTCAAAGGGTGCCAGGCCAAGCCGAAGTTCGGGTCAAACCGGCGCCAGTCGATATTGTAGGAGTCGGCCCCCTCGGGATGCGTGAACGCGCCCATGCATTTGACCACCGCGCAGTTCAGGTTCGCCGTATTCGTATACGTCGCGTTGTCAGGCACGCTGAGATCGAAGAGGCTGAGGAACCCGTATTTCTGCTCCTTCGGGGTCTCGAAGTTCCAGCGGAGGCCGAGGTTCACGGTCAGGTTGGAGCTGACCTTCCAGTCGTCCTGGATATAGAAGCTGTGCTGCCAGGACCGTGTCAGGTCGCTGTTCAACCGCGAGCTGAAGCTGAAGTTGCTGACGGCGCCGACCATGAAATTCGCCAGCGTATTCCCCGTGTTGTTTACGTTGCCGCCGGTGGCCGTGATGCCGCCCGTCGATGCGTAGGTGAACGAACCGTCGGGGTTGCCCTGGTCCGACGAATTCAGCCGGTACCGCAGGAGTTCGTAGCCCATCTTGAAGGCGTGCGTGCGCCAGGCCTTGCTCAGGTCGTCCTTAAGAGTTACGGTCTCGTGCACGGTCCTGCTTCCGCAGCCCAGCTGAAGAGTGGCGCCGCTCGGGTCGCTGACCCCGCCGCCGTTCCAAACCCCCGGCATGCAGGTCTTCGGCAAGCCCGCGTTGCCCAAGCCGACCGCCGTAGCGTAGTCATTGTTGTAGGCAATCGAATCGGTCAGATTCCAGTACCCGAAATAGGTCGCGCGAAGGTCGTTCACGATCGTCGGGGTCGGAATCCACGTTGCCCCGGCGGAGGCCGTGTGTTGCAGC
>JAIQFU010000176.1:0-9460 GCA_020073115.1 Terriglobia bacterium | reverse complement strand
GGTGTACGGAGGAGTCCGCTCCCACCGCTGGTTGTACGTCCACGTAGCGTACGCCTTCAGGCTAGGCATGAACTGGTGATCCAGGCGGCCCGTATAGTTGTCCCACCTGACGACCTTCATGGGGCCCAACTGAATATTGCCGGAAGGCCCGCCGTTGGTCCACGATCCGGGGACGTTGGGGAGCCGCAGCGGATTCGTTGCCAGCATCGTCGTGGCCACCTTGCTCCACCGGTTCCTGGGGACGATATTCCCGGGGAAGACGTCGCGGAACCATTGCCCGTTCCCCTGCCGCGTGCTTACGGGGTCGTAGATGGGATTGGGAGTGACGCCGGATCCGGCGAAGTTGAAATCGCCGTTGAGCATGTCCGCGGTGGGAACGGTGCCGGTGTTCTGCTTGGTTTGCTTCTCGATCATCATCTGCCAGCCGAACATGAAGAAGGTCTTGTTCCGGCCGTCATAGAGGTGCGGAATATAGACGGGGCCGTTCAGGTTGGCGTCCGGGTTCTGCACGATCAGCCCCGGCGCTTTGTCCCAACCCGGCTGTAGCTGCGAGTTGCGGTATTTCTCAAAAAAGCGGCGGTGCTGCATGCGGCGGGTCCGGATCTGCTCCGACACCAGGCCGTGCAACTGGTTGGTGCCGCTCTTCTTCACGACGGAGATGACGGCGCCGGTCGAGTGGCCGTATTCGGCCGGCAAGGCGGTGGTCAGCACCTTCATATCCTCGATGCTGTTTCCGACCGTCTCGGTGATGAAGCCATTGCCTCTGGAGCCCATCGTTCCGATCGCGCCGTCTTCAAAGACTCCGATGGAGCCAAAGCCAAGGCCGTCTACGTTCATGCCGCTGATACTTCCGGTGAACTGGTTGGAAGCAAACGAGATTCCGGGCGTGAAGAGCAGAACCGCTTCGGTGTGCCGCTGGTAGTTCGGCAAGCTATAGAAGTAGTCGCCCGCCAACGTCGCGCCGGTGGCGGTGGTTTCCGTTTCCAGCAGCGCCGCTTTGGCGGTGACTTCTACCGAGTCGGACACCGCGCCCACTTCGAGCTTCGCGTCGATTGCCAGCGTCTGGCCGACGCGCAAGTCGATGCTCTCGCGTACCAGCTTTTTGAAACCCGGGGCGACAACCGTGACCCGGTACGGCCCGGGGCGCAGGTTCAGCGCCCGGTAGAGGCCCTCCTCGTTGGTGGTGGCCGCGGTTTCAAAGTTCATTTCCGTTTGGGTCACAGTTATCTGTGCGCCGGCGATGGACGCGCCGGAGGGATCGGTCACACGACCTGTAATGTTGCCGTTATCGATCTGCGCGCAAGCCGGTAGCGCGACCACAAGCATCAGCCCTACAAAAACAGCTATTCGCATTCGACTCGCCTCTTTTCTTTCCCACCCACTCCCGCGCTGCCCCCGGGAGTCCCCCGTCGCCGTTCAGGCCGCCGGGTCTATGTAAACGCTTTCATCGTGGGGTACAAGATCTCTCCACGGATTCCAAGCATTTCGGGGGAGCGCTGCCTCCTCCGCCGTATTTGCGGAAGAGCTTCGGGCACGCGACTCCCACTTTAGGTTTTTGGGTATCCTAACGCGCAAGCCAGGCCCTGACTAGGTTTGGTACGGTGTCCGGCGTAAAACCCAAATGGAATCTGTAGGTTATCCTCAATTCACGGGCCCGGAGTCTTGGCCGATTAACCGTTAGCCGAGACCATTTAACCCGTCAAACTCCCTTTTCCGCAGGTTCGACCCGGGACATGCATTGTGATATCATCGCGCGAACGAGATAGACCATGTCCGAAGGCGCAGGGATGGGACTCAGCGAATCACGAGAGCGGGCCGTGCGCGTGGAACTCCGCCGTCTGCTGGAGAGCGCTGCCTTTCGCACCAGCAAGCGAAGCAGGGAGTTCCTCGAGTACATCGTGGAGCACACGATCAACGGACCGAGCGGCGCTCTCAAAGAACGCTCGATCGGAGTGGACCTCTTCCAGCTTCCGACGGGTTTCGATACGGGCCAGCACACGATTGTCCGCGTAACAGCGAATGAAGTCCGGAAGAAGCTCGCGCAGCAGTACCTTGCCGAGAACGGCTCGTGTCATCCGGTCAGAATCGATTTGCCGCCGGGATCCTACAGCGCCGAATTCAGGTGGGAAGCGCTGCCGGCGGAGAGGGGTATTCCAGCGCGCAGGAAATGGCACGCCCGCCCCATAACTGCCTGCTCCGTGGCGGTTTTGGTAATGGGCGGCGCGTTTTTCTGGTGGAGGTGGCAGGCGGCAAAGGGCGCCTCCCGCGAGGGCACGCCCGCTACCTTTGCCGCCGCTGGAAAAACATCGTCCGGCAGGGAGAATCTGCGGATGATTGCCGGCTCGACGAACGACTACATGGACCGCAGCGGACGGGCATGGGGGCCGGATCGCTTCTTTTCGAGTGGCTCCGTGCGGGTCCGTCCGTCCGAGAGAATCCTTCGAACACTGGATCCGGACATTTACCGCCACGTACGGACTGGCGATTTTCGGTATGACATTCCACTGGCGCCGGGCTCTTACGAACTGCATCTTCATTTCGCCGAGACGGGCTTAGGCGATTTCATCAGCGCGGAATCCAGCGGTGAGGGACAACGCCTCTTTCGGGTCTCCGCCAACGGGAAACCGATTCTGGATTTCTTCGATGTGGTGGCCGATGCCGCCGGCTGCAACATCTCGGATGAGCGGGTGTTCAGGGACGTCTCGCCGGCCGGAGACGGCTTCCTTCACCTGAGCTTCGCTTCCATCCGGGGCGTGGCGATCCTGAGCGGGATCGAAGCGCTGCCGATGAGCGCCGGGAAGGTCAGGCCGGTCCGAATTCGATCGGGTTGGACCACCTCGTGGCAGGATTCCGCCGGGCGGCAGTGGCAGGCCGACTCCTATTTCCTGGGTGGAAATGCGCTGGTCCGCACGACGAATCCGGTTCGGGAAAGCGACTCCATCCCGCCCGATATGGCGCTTTACGCCAGCGAAAGGTGGGGGCATTTTTCCTACGCCGTACCCGTGGCGGAGGGCCGGTATCGGGTGACGTTGAAATTCTGCGAAGGTCATTACGGACGCCGTAACGCTGGAGTGGGCGGGGTCGGGAGCCGTGTGTTTGACGTGTATTGTAACGGCGTGGCCCTACTGAGGGATTTCGATATCACGAAAGAAGCGGGCGGCGAAGGCCGGCCTCTGGACCGGACCTTCTCCGGGGTCAAGCCCACCGCTCAGGGCAAAATTGTCCTCACCTTCGTTCCTGTTGTGGGCATGGCCTGCGTGAATGGCGTCGAAGTGGTGGAAGATTCGAGATAGCAATTCCGCTCTCCGGGGAACGCATCGGCGCGCGACCAACTGATGCCTCCGCGCACGGCCAGCCGGGGCGAGTTCTCTCCTGTTCCTATATCACGTCGAATTCGTACACGCTGATGCTGGCGGGAGGCAGGGTGATTCTGCCCGGCGCCTGCGGCAGCGATCTCTCCGCCATGGTCGCCGGCGGGCCGGCGAAGCCGCCTCTTCCGGGTCCGGGCGCCGCCGCCGCGGCCCCGGCGGGAGCGGTCAATTGCCAGAGCGTTGCGCCCCCGCCGGGCCGCACGCCGGTCAGATCGAGGCTGCACTCCTGCGCCGTCTCGGTGGGATTGACCACGGAAATGGCAAGCTTCTTGCGATCGGCGCTCAGCGCCGCGAAGACGTCGAGCGGGTAAGTCGGACTTCCGGAAGGACGCGCCGGGAGGTCCACCCAGAGGGTCCCCTTGATGGCGCGCTGGGGAGAGTTGCCGGTAACGGCAACCGGCAGCGCGCCCGCAAAGTGATCGTGGAGCACCTTGATCACCAGCCCTTCCATGCGGTACCCGATGGCCTCGCCCCAGGCGTCCATTGCCAATGTCCCCATGCCCCCCGTGGCGACCCCCAACGCCACCATATCCGAATGCCGGAAGAACTCGTGATAGACCAGGGCATTGGTCATGGGATTCAACATCGGATTGCCGGGCGACGGGGCGGGGGCGCCGCCCGACGGATTCACGGAGCGATTCCTCGGCGCCCATTCATCGAACGCGAACTTGATGCCTTTGCCCTTGAGCGACGGCATCCTTTTCAAATACTCCTCCCATGCCTCGAACTTCATCTGCACTTTGTTGGACATCCGGCGTACTCGGTCGGCAAGCGGATCGTCAGCCTCCACGAACGCCTGCTTCCCGGCGTCGACAGCCAGGTTGGGGTAGCCGTAGAAGTGCTCGCCGAGGTAGTCGATGTAATCGGCCGAGCGTTGCAGCAACGCTCCCGTCCAGTCATACTTCGTGCCAAAGGCGAACGGCACCTTGTCGTTCACCTGTTCCCGCCCCGGGAAAGTGCCCAACTGCCGGTTCTCGATATAGGTCCAGGACAGTTCTTCCGGCGTGGCGCTGGAGGCGATCACCTTGATTGTGGGATCGACTTTCCGCATTGCCTTGACGATCAGGTTGTGCTTGTCCGGGTATTGAGTGACGGCCATGTGGCCCCACTGCCAGGGACCGTACATCTCATTGCCGATTCCCCAGATGTTGACGCCGTAAGGCGCGGGATGTCCGTTGGCGGCGCGCAACTGGCCCATGCGGCTCGTGACGGGACCGTTCACGTACTCGATTTCCTCCGCGGCCGAGTGGGCGTCGCCGAGACCCGAGTTCACGGCAATGTAGGGCTCGGCGCCGATCAGGCGGCAGAAGGTCATGAAATCGTCGATGCCCATGTCGTTGGATTCCATCCCGTTCCACGCAAGCTCGCGCCGGGGCGGCCGTTTATCGGCGTTGCCCAGGCCGTCGCGCCAATCGTAAGCGGAGACGAAGTTCCCGCCGGGCCAGCGCGCAATCGAGATTCCCTGCTCCTTCAGCAAACGGATCGTGGCAGCCTTAAAACCCGCGACGTTGTCCGCGGGCATCAGAGAAGCGGCCCCGATGTGAAACGCGCCGCTGCCTGTGGCCACGATCTCGAAACGGCCTTCGGTGGTATCGGCCCTGGCTGTGAACTTCAAGGGAAACCGGGCGTAGTTGGCGGCAAGCGCCTGGATGGTGACCGTCTGGCGATCGCCCGGATTCGGCCCCCAGACCAGGCGGACGTCCACCCTGGCGCCTGGGCTCCCTGCCATCACGACGCGCCCGGTGTAGGCCCTGCCGGCGCGCAGCGTAATTCCGGACTGGCTGATGCCGTGCGGCGTAGCCGCGTCCAGACGTATGAGGGGACTCCACTCCCCCACATAAGCGTTCTTCCTGTCCATCCCCAGAAACTCATCGGCGCCGACAGGGGTCCATCGGCGTTGCGGCCCCCTTCGACCAAACCCTCCGGCGGGCGCGGCGGACGGCAGGGAGCTGATTGTGTTGAAGAATTTCCGGTCGGACAACATTTCGGCCCAAACCTGGGTCGTGGCCGGCTCCATGAAACCGCCAAAGATGAGCTTCGTGATGGGCTGCCCCGTGCGTGTGGCGTCAATGGCAGCCGCCACAGGTTGCGCCGCCGCCGCTCCGGCCAGCACTGCAACCAGAGCTGATATGAGAAACCATTGCCTGACGCTATGCATGTCTGTCCTCCCGGCAAACAGCGATAAAGATCATTCCACTCACTCAATCGAACTTGACATTCACCTTCCAGTGAGCCGCCACGGACCGCAGTTCGTCCTGCGTCAGGTACGTCACGGCGCCGTGCTTGGGGCCGGTGAAGTTGGTGGTCTTCATGACGCCGTCGTTAAAATGGCCGAGGTTCCTATAGTTAACAAAGTCGGTGGTTTCGCTGAAACCCATGTTGTTGGGGCGCGCGCCGTAGACGTCGTACATGAGCACGTAGGTGTTGGTCCCGAGTCGCTTGAAGAGGTTAGGCGCTTCTGTGGCTACCGTCTCGGGATCGATGCGTTGGGGCTCGAACTGGTAGTCGCGGTTAATCCGGCCGGAGACGCCATGTTTCACCTTGGCGTCCGACACATAGAACAGATGGAACTTGTCGCCCACCCTGGTAATGTCGCCGTCGATGCCGCCCCCCTCGGAGAGGAGTTCCGGCTTTGTCTCCAGCCTGGTGAACGCGTCGTCGGCGTAGGAGTAGTACAGGTGGCATTCGTTGGGGCCCAAACGAATCGTGAAATACACCATCATCTTGCCCTGCCGCTCGTCATAGATCGTTTCCGGCGCCCATGAGGCGCTGATATCGCCCAGCCCGGGAAATGCCTGGTCCACCCGGAAGTCCGAGTGCGTCCAATGGATCAGATCCCACGATTTCATCAGCACCAGCGCCCGATTATTCCCCCATCCGTACTGCTCAACCGGGCGCTCCCACTGCGTAGTCCGAAAGCCGGAGCGCTGGCCGAAGATGTGCAGGTCCGTCATGGCCAGGTAGAACGCTCCACCGGGCCCGCGAGTGATGTGCGGGTCGCGTACGCCCTTTTGCCCGGCCAGCAACGCGCCGTCGAAGACTGGCTGGCCGCCGTTGACGTCGGTAAACGTGTACCCATCGCGGCTGATGGCGAAATACGCCGACTGGGTCTGGTCTTTGAAATAGACCAGGAGATAACCGGCCATGTCCTTTTCTGCGAGCTTCCGGGCGCCCTTCGGTTTCTCGATGGCCGGCGAAATTACGATTCCCGCCGGCCGCGGGGTCACAGGACGCGCGTCGGCCGCGGCGCCCGGTCCTGTCCGCGGCGGCGCGGCTTGGGACCACCCAGCCTGGATGAGCCCTGCAACGGCAGCCGCCAAGCCGACGCATGCAGCCAAGCCTGGCAGAAGAATACGCTTCATGTTTCGGTCCGTTCGGCCCTGGTACTTCGCTTACAGGCCTAGAATCCCGCGGTGCACACAAAATTCGCGGCGTCATCCGTGCTGCCGGAACCCTTGTATCTGGCGACGAGCGGATACTGGCACAGCGGCCGCGAGCGGGTGAGCTGCTGTTGAGCGCGCCCGCCTGGTTGACCTTGACCGTAAGCCGCCGCGGCGGTCACGAGCAACAGAATGACCAATGATCCGTTCCTCGTCCTCTCATTTTCGGAATTAAGTCCGCCGAAAAGCCGCAATTGCACCACTTGCCCGTTTTGACAGCTGCCCTGGGAGGGCTGGGGCGCAATCTCGTTTAGAGCTTCATCTCCCAGCCTCTGCGGATGTAGGGCCGCAGGTACTTATTCGCTTCCGCATTGTCGAAGCGCATGTTCCTGGCGTCCCACATCAGCTTGGTGTTGGGAACGCGCAGGGCGGCGGCGCCCAGTATTAACCACTCGATGTAGGGCACGGCGATATCGAAATTGGAACAGCCCGGCTGCCCGCCCTTGCAGGCGCGCACCCAGTCCTGCTGGTGACTGACGGAGCGCGGCAGGATCTGCGGCGGCAGTTTATACTCCGCCCAACGCGCGGCCGGGAGGAGCCAGACGCCTTCGCCGCGGTCGCAGGTGGCCATGTAGCCCTTGTCGCCCACGAAGAGGGTTCCATTGCCGGGAACCCTGGTGCGGTCCACCGGGCCGCCGGGTCCCTGGCCAGGCATGCCGGCTGGGGCTCCCGCCCGGCCGCCCCGCGCTCCCGGAATTCCCGGCGCTCCCGCGCGCCCGGCGCCGGTTGTGGCGGCGCGTTCCCTGGTGGGCTCGGGCGGCGCGTACCGTTCGCGTTCGGCCAAATTGTTGCCCCGTGGCAGCAGGCGCTCGTCCTCCGCCATGCCCGCCGGGTATGGGACATCGCCGCGGTGGTTCTGATGTACGTGGACAGTGACCGGCGGCATGCCCGCGCGTGCGGGAAACTCGAACACGATGTGCGAGTTGGTGGGCCAGGTCCACTTGCTGGTTCCTTTGATCTCAACGCACTCCACGCTGGCCGGGGGCGCCTCGCTCAGTTTCAGCGCCAGGTTCGCCGGGCCCAGACAGTGGACCAGCCAATCGCCGAGCGACCCGCCGGTGCCGAAATCCAGATAGGCGCGCCACAGGCGGAACTCGTTCTGGTTGTAAGGACGCATGGCGGCGGTCGCCAGCCAAAGGTCCCAATCCAGAGCGGCCGGAACGGGCTGCTCGGGCGGCTCGCTCTGCACGTTGTCGCCGCCGATATAGATCCCGCCGGTCCACGCGTGCACTTCTTTGACAGCGCCGATATCGCCCGACCATAGGATCTCCGCCGCGGTTCGGGTGCCTTCGTGCGAGTATCCCTGGTTGCCCATCTGCGTCGCCACCTTATATTTAGCGGCCGCGTCGCGCAACAGGCGCGCTTCCCACACGGTGCGGGTCAGCGGTTTCTCGCAGTAGACGTGCTTGCCGTGCTGCATGGCGAACAGGGCGATGGCGGCGTGGCTGTGGTCGGGGGTGCCGATCACGACCCCATCGATGTTCGAGCCTTCCTTCTCGATCATCTTCCGGAAATCTTTGTAGCGCGTCGCCTTTGGATACTGATTGAAGGTCCGCGCGGCATACTCGTCGTGCACATCGCACAGCGCGACGATGTTCTCGCTGGTGGCTACCGTGGCGATGTCCTGCCCGCCGCGGCCGCCGATGCCGATCCCGGCCACGTTCAGCTTTTCGAGTACCGACTTGAAGCCCGCCGCCTTCAGCGAGGGTGTGCTGCCGAAACCTCCCGCCGGGACGGCGCCGGCCAGCAGGCTTCCGTAAAAGAAATATCGTCTGGAGAATCGCGTGTCGCTCATATAGATCCGTAGTTTGCCCGCCCCACTCTTATCCGGCATGCTGCTGGCCCGGCGGCGCCTGGGGCGCGCCGCCGGGGAAGGAGTTCAAGACTGCCGTTTTCAGAACGTGAAGCGGAGCCACGCCTGTATGGTTCGCGGATTCTGATAGGCGGTGGCCATGCCAAAACCCGAGGAGTTCGGGCGGGAACGGCCGGGAACCAGGTTGCCGCTGGCATCGAACGGAAGGTTCACGATCGTGGGATCGGTCTGGCTCACGACCGTCATGCCCGTGTTCCGTCCGGTGATGTGGGATTGGTTGAACACGTTAAAGGCATCGAGCCGGAACGAGAGCCGCCGGCCCTCGCCGAACAGACGGAAGTCGCGCTGCAAGGCGAGATCGAACTGCTGTTGCCAGCAGCCGCGCATGTAGTCCACCCCGGACTCCATCCCGACACTGCCTTGCTGCGGCGGGGCGAAAGCCGAGGTGTTGAACTGGCGGTAGGGGTCGCCGGAGGCGCATCCCGAGCCGGGATCGCCGGTCAGTTTGACGCGCCCGCCGAAGTCTGGGGAGCCGGTGAGGTTCTGATTGCCGAAGCCGTTCTGGAAGCCATAGCCGACCGTGTACGCGCTGGGGCTATTGGCGCTCCAGATACCGGAGAGCTGCCAGTCTCCGGTCACCGCCTTGACAATTTTTTGGCCAGGGCCGAAGCCGGCGTTTTTCAGCGCCGGGATAGACCATACCCCAGCGCCCTTCAAGGTGTGCCGGGTGGCAATGAAGTTCTGTGAGGGTTCCGGCAACATCATCCGTCTTGGTCTTTGTCATCGTCTGGACGGAAATCGGCGCACCGCCCCCGATTTTGACTCCCCCGACAAGC
>JAIQFU010000175.1 GCA_020073115.1 Terriglobia bacterium | reverse complement strand
GCAGCCGGACGATCACAAGCTGCCGCAGAAAGCTTCGCCGGGACAGCCCGGATCAGCGCCGTCTTCGAATCCGACGGGGGGAAGCCATTAAGGGGATACGTATGAATTGCCAGAATCATCCTGAAACGCCGGCTACTGCATATTGCCGCACTTGCGGCAAGCCGGTTTGCGACGAATGCCGCCGCGACGCGTATGGGACGGTATTTTGCGCGGAGCATGCTCCGGCGCCCGCGCCCGCCGCGCCCCCTCCGGCCGCGGGCCCGCGCCAGGCGGCGGCGGGGCCCCCGCCGACTTACGTCTACTCCGATGTTTCTCCCGGACTGGCGTTTTTCCTGGGCTGGATCCCGGGCGTGGGCGCCATCTATAACGGGCAGTACGCCAAAGGACTGGTGCACGCCGTGATCTTCGGCATCCTGTGCAGCATTGTGGACAACGCCCGCGGGCTGGAGCCGCTGTTCGGAATCCTGATCGCGGTCTGGCTGTTTTACATGGCATTCGAGGCCTACCACACCGCGCGCAAGCGCCGCATGGGCGAGCCCGTGGACGAATATTCCAGCCTGATCAACCTGCGCGGGCAGGAGGGCCAATTCCCGGTAGCGGGAGTGGTGTTGATCGCGTTGGGCGTGCTGCTCCTGCTCCACACGCTGGATTTGCTGGATTTTTACTATGTAGCGCGGTATTGGCCGGTGCTGCTGATCCTGGCCGGGGTGTACATGCTGTACAGCCGTTTCGCCGGCCACGGCTCCGCGCCGAAGGAGATCGGCCATGAACGGCAGTAGCCGCTCCTTCGTGTCCGCCATCCGGGGGCCGATCATGCTGATCACGGTGGGCGGGCTGTTCGCCCTGAACAACTTCACCCCGTACGGGTTCAACAGCACATGGCCCGTGCTGCTGATCGTATTCGGCCTGCTGACGCTGCTGGCGCGCGGGACTGCGCCGGCCGCTCCGGCGGGGGGGCCGCAGCCCCCGTACCCAGCGTCTTATGCGCCGCCGTTCGAGCCTGCGGGGCCCGGCGGCTATCGCCAAAGCTCTTATAACCAGCCGCCGGCCGGGCCGCAGACTCCGGCCGGGACGGTCAAGGGCGGATTCGGAACGAGCGCCCCGCAGCGCGCGGGGGAGCAGGGTTCCGCTCCGCCTCCGGAGTCCGGAGGTGGCGTATGAGACGGCGTTCCCTGACCGGACCGCTGATCCTGCTGGTGATCGGCGGTTTGTTTCTGTGGAGGAACCTGCATCCGGAAGCGCCGATCTTCGATATCGTCGCGCTGTATTGGCCGTTCCTGCTGATTGCGTGGGGTCTCCTGCGGCTGGTCGAGAGCCTCTTCTGGACCAGCAAGGGCTACCACACCGGGCTGAGCGGCGGGGAAGTGATCCTGATCGTTTTCATCTGCGCAGTGGGTTTCGGCTTCTGGCAGGCGCGCCAGCACGGACACCGTTTCCTGATGATGAACGGCATCGACCTGTGGGCCAACCAATACGACTACGACGTATCGGCCAAGGCCTCCGCGGCGGGGATGACGCGCATCGTCTTTGAAAACCTTTGAAAACCCGCGCGGCAATATCAAAGTGACCGGCGGCGACACACAGGACGTGCAAATCAGCGGCCGCAAGTTGGTCCGCGCCTGGGCGCGGCCCGAGGCGGACCGGCTCAACAACGAGACGCCCGTGGAGATCGTGCCGCAGGGCGACCGCATCCTGGTGCGGACGAACCAGGACCGCGCCAGAGCCAACCGGACCATCTCCGACGACCTCGAAGTGGTGGTTCCGCGCGGCCTCACGGTGGAATCGCGGGCCGTTTCGGGCGATTACGAGATCTCCGATCTTACCGGCGGGGTGGAACTGGCCGCCGACAGGGGAGACGTACGCCTGGCGCGGCTGGGAGGCAATGCCCGGCTCGATGTGGGACGCAGCGGCCTGATCCGCGCCACCGACGTCAAGGGCAACATCGATCTGACGGGCGAGGGATCCGATCTCGACCTGGAGAACATCGGCGGGCAGGTGACCATCAACGGCGGCTACCGCGGGGCCCTGGATTTCAAGAACCTCGCCAAACCGCTGGTATTCGAAGGACGCAATACCGAACTGCACGTGCAGGCGCTGCCGGGCCGCATCAGCATGGATCTCGGCCAGTTTACGGGCAAGGATCTGGTCGGGCCAATACGGCTGTCGGCGCACTCCCGCGACGTCACGGTGGAGCAGTTCACCGTATCGCTGGATGTGGACACCGATCGGGGCGATATCGAACTGACCCCCGGCCGGACGCCGCTGCCTTCCGTCGACGCGCGGTCCGGAAGCGGGCGCATCGACCTGGTATTGCCGCCCAAGGCCAGCTTCCAGCTGCAGGCGACGGCCGAGACCGGCGACGCTGTGAACGATTTCGGGCCGCCGATCCAGAAGGAAGTAACAGGCCGGACGGCCACTCTGGCGGGCAAGAGCGGCGAAGGTCCGGCGCTGCGGCTGGTGGCCGGCCGCGGCTGGATCTCGGTGCGGAAGGAGGGCAGCGCCCCGAGCACGCCGCCGGAAGGGGAACCGCCGAAGCCGCCCAATCCGCCCAAGAGGACGGAAATCTAAAATGGGGAGTGGGCTTTTAGCCTGCCATGCCGCCATTCGGGGCGGCATTCATGCCTGCCAGAAAGCAGGCATGGCAGGCTGAAAGCCCACTCCACGTGCTCTCCCTCCTCGTTCTCTTCCTCGTCAACGTCCTCAATTTCTACGACCGCCAGGCGCTCGGGGCAGTGGCCGAACCGCTCCGGCGGGAGTTCCACCTCTCGGATACGCAACTCGGCGCCTTGACCACCGTGTTCACGGTGCTGTATGCCGTGGCGGGAGTTCCGCTGGGGCGTCTGGCCGATACCCGGAGCCGCAGGCGTCTTCTGGCCATCGGGACCACCGTATGGACCGCCCTGACCGGTTTAGGCGGCCTGGCGGGCTCGTACGCGGCTTTAATGGCCACCCGGCTGGGCGTCGGCATCGGCGAAGCGGTGTGCGCGCCGGCGGCCACCAGTTGGATCGGCGATCTGGTTCCTCCCGGCCGGCGGGCCCGCGCCATGGCATTCTTCATGATGGCCGTGCCGGTGGGCGGGATGCTCAGCTTCGCCGTTACCGGCCCGGTGGCGCAGGTCCGCGGCTGGCGCGCGGCGCTGGCGTTGGCGGCGGCTCCGGCGGTGGTGCTGGTCCCCGCCCTGCTGTGGCTCCAGGAACCGGGGGGCGGGGGCCGGGAGGCGGGGATTGGGCGCCCCAGGCTGGGGGGCGGAGTGCGGGATCTGCTCGGAGTTCCGGCATTCTGGTGGATCGTGGTTTCCGGAGCTATCGTCAATTTCGCGCTCTATAGTTTCTCTACGTTTGTCCCTGCATTTCTGACCCGGTTTCACGGGCTTTCCGTTGGGCAGGCGGGATTCTGGGCGGGGATCGGGTCGGGCGTGGCCGGGATTGCGGGGGCGCTCGCCGTCACGATCTTCGGCGATCGCGCCGGCGCCGCACGCGGCCGGATGCTCCTGGCCGGGGCTGCTGCCGTGTTGGCCGCCCCGCTGGCTTTCCTGGCCATCCGTCAACCGGCCGGAGCCGCCTGCGCCGCTATTGTGCTGATGATGGCCGCTTACGGCCTGCTGCAGACCTACTACGGCCTGGTCTATGCGGCGATCCAGGACCTTGTGCCGGCGGGGCTGCGCGGGACTGCGATGGGAACCTACTTCATGGCCATGTACCTGTGCGGCGCATCGTTCGGGCCGCTGCTCACGGGCGGATTGAGCGACCACGTCGCCCGCGCCGCCGCCGGTTCCGGCGCCTTAACGGAAGCGGCGCGGGCCATCGGGCTGCGCCAGGCGATGTACGTCATCCCCGCGCTTTCGCTGGTGTTGGGCGCCGCGCTCTGGGCCGGCGGCCGGGCCGCGGCGCGGGAATGCCGGCCAGGATAAGCCGCACGTCCATCACGTTGGTGTTGGTCGGACCGGTGATGGCCAGGTCGCCCAGCGCGTTGAAGTAACGATAGGAGTCGTTCTCGTCGAGGTAGCGGCGCGCGTCGGGCTTGCGGGCGAGGGTCTCGCCATCGGCGAAAGCCCCGGCCGCGTCGGTCGGGCCGTCGGTGCCGTCGGTGCCGGCCGAGAACACCGCCACGTCCGGCAGGCCGGCGATGTCGAGGGCGGCCGCCAGCGCGAACTCCTGGTTCCGCCCGCCCAGCCCGGAACCGCGCAGCGTCACCGTGGTCTCGCCGCCCGTGATCACGCACGCCGGGGGGCGCAGCGGCTGGCCGGCGTTTACGATCTCGCGCGCGATGGCGGCGTGCATGCGGGCCACCTCCCGCGTTTCGCCCTGAACCTCGCTGGCCAGGATAAGGGTGCGGTATCCCAATGCGCGCGCCTGGCGGGCCGCCGCTCGCAGCGCCAGCCGGTTGCTGCCCACGATGGTGTTGCGCACACGCGCGAACAGCGGGTCGCCCGGCTTCGGCGTTTCGGGGATCTCGCCCAAGCCGCCGCGCGCCAGCCGCTCGCTCACCGATTCGGGAACCCGGTCCATCAGGCCATAGCGGCAGAGGATGTCGGAGGCGTCGCGGAAGGTGGAAGAATCGGGCGCGGTGGGCCCGGAACCGATGACGTCGAGCGAATCGCCGATCACGTCGGAGAGGAGCAGGGCTTCCACCCTGGCGGGCGCCGCGGCGCGCGCGAGTTGGCCGCCCGTGACGGCGGACAGGTGTTTTCTGACGGCATTGAACTCGTGGATGGCGGCCCCGCAGCCCAGCAGCAGGCGCGTGGTCTCCTGCATGTCTCCGAGGGTGAGCGGCGGCGCGGGCAGCGGCAGGAGAGCGGACGCGCCGCCGGAGATGAGGCACACGACGAGGTCCTCGCGTCCCGCCGCCCCGGCGATCTCCAGGATGCGCCGCGCACCCTCCACGCCGCGCTCGTCGGGCACCGGATGGCCGGATTCGTTCAGCTCGATGCGCCGCAGCCTGGCCGTGTGGCCATATTTCACGTTGATCAGGCCCGCGGCGATGCGGCGGCCGAGGAAGCGCTCCGCGGCTTGCGCCATGGACGCGCCGGCTTTCCCCGCGCCGATCACGTAGATGCGCCGGAAGCGGGAGAAGTTCACGCGCTCGAGGCGGCGGCGGACGGCTTCCGCCGGATCGGCCGCGGCCAGGGCGGCTTCGAAGATGGAAAGGGCGTTCTGGCGGAGGGTGCGGGAGTGGGGAGTCCTCATTTCATCAGCGGGTGCGCCAGAATCGTTTCCACGGCGGCTTCGGGATCGTCGCAATCGATGGGAGCCCGGATGTCCGCCAACGCGTAGAATTCCCGGCGCGCCTGGTACAGCGCGGCGAACTGCTCGGGGTCCCGCGCCAGCGGCCGGTGGGAAGCCTCGGCTACGCGGCGCCGCAGCGTCTCGAACGGGCAGTCCAGCCAGATGGCGATTCCGTTGTTCTCCAGCAGGTCCCGGTTCTCCGGAAAAGTGAACGCGCCGCCGCCCAGGGCGAGAACCGCGGGACGGCCGCGCTCGATCCAGCGCACGTGCTGCTGGATCATGTCCGTTTCCAGACGGCGGAATTCCGCCTCTCCGCGGGTGGCGAAGATCTCGTCGATCGTGACGTTTTCAGCGCGTTCGATTTCGGAGTCGAGGTCGTAGAAACTCCAGCCGAGGCGGCGAGCCAGAGCGCGGCCCACAGTGGACTTGCCGGAGCCCATGAAGCCCACCAGATAGACGCCGGGCGTGCGTTTCAGCCTGAGATTCATGCGGGGCGAACGCTGCATAATATTAGCATGCGTTCAGGGGCGATCCTGCTCTCACCACGTTGGTTTCCGCCGGCGGAGTCATGCGCTCGTTTTTGATCGTCGACGCCGACGATACCCTCTGGGAGAACAACATCTACTTCGAGCGGGCGTTCGAGGAGTTCGTCCAGTTTCTCGGCCACTCCACGATGACGCCCCGGCAGGTGCAGGCCATCCTGGACGAAATCGAGACGGCCAACGCCAGGGTCCACGGCTACGGGTCGCTCAACTTCGGCCGCAACCTGCGTCAGTGTTACGAGCGCGTGGCGGAGCGGGAAGTGCGCGAGGAGGACCTGGCGACCGTGGTGGGGTTCGCCGAGCGCATTCTGGAATGCCCGATGGAGGTGATCGAAGGCGTTCCCGACACGCTGGATTACCTTTCCACCCGCCACGACATGACCCTGTTCACCAAGGGCCACGCGGAGGAGCAGAAGCTGAAGATCGACCGTTCCGGGCTGGGCCGGTTCTTCGCCCACACAGCCATCGTGAAGGAGAAGGACGCCGCCGCGTATGCGCATTTGGCGGAGGAACGGGGAATGGACCCCAGCCGCACGTGGATGGTGGGCAATAGCCCGAAATCCGACATTAACCCCGCGCTGGAGGCAGGGTTAAACGCGGTCTTCGTGCCGCACGCGCACACGTGGGTTTTGGAGAAACAGGAGATCAGGAGGGGAAAGGGGACGCTGCTGGTGCTGGAGAGGTTTGCGGATCTGAAGGAGCACTTCTGAGAGTCACGTACCGCCGGTGGCCGGTTTTTGCCACCGGTTGTTTTGGCTGAGCACAAGAACAACCGGTGACAAAAACCGATCACCGGCGGTACTTAATCCACCCGCTTCTGGCGCTCGTAGGGGTTTTTCTTGAATTTCGCGGCTTCTTCCTGGGCGCCCTGCGTATCGTCTTTGGTGCGGACGGCGAGGTCGTACTCGTTGACCGCGCGGGCGCGCTGCCCGGAGACGTCGAAGATCTTGCCCAGGTTGATGTGGGCCCAGACTTCCGTCCACTTGGGCTCCAGGTCGCCGTTGAGGGCCTCACGGAACTCGTTGGCCGCGGGCTGCCAGTTCTGCTGGAGGAAGTACACCTCGCCCATGCGATAGTGCGCCAGGGAGCTGTTGCGGTTGGTCTCCAGGGCCTTGCTGTATTCCTTCAGGGCATCGCTGAACTCGCTCAACTCGGCGTACTGCTCGCCGCGGCGGATGGCCACCGCCACGCGAAGCTGCGGGCTGTAGCGCAGCACGCGGCCGTTGGGGTCGATGGTCAGATCCTTGGGCTTGCCGAACGTATCCACGGAAAACTCGGAAGAGGTTCCGGCCACTTCGACGCGCTTCATTTCCGGATTGCCCTCGGTATCGATCTTCAGCTCCACGGGCATGCGGAAGGTGTCCATGTCCTGCGAGATCTTGCCCATCACGCGGAAGCCCTTCTGCGTGCGGAAAATCGTGTAGGTCGGCGTAAATTCGGGCGCGCCGGCGGATTCGGTCCACTCGGTGAAGAAGTAGCCCAGGTCCTGGCCGGAAACGTTCTCGGCGATTTTGCGGAAATCGTCGGTGGTCACGGATTTCCAGGCGTCGTCCTTGGCATAGGTCTTGAGCGTCTGAAAGAACTTGTCGTCCCCGATGACGAAGCGCAGCATGTTGAGGATGGCCGCGCCCTTGCTGCCGGTGAGGGCCCACAGTTCGGGAGAGTAGTCCTCCAGGCGCGCGGACTGGATCACCGGCACGTTATCCGCGGTGAGCGCTTCGACCATGGTGTCGCGCGCGGCGGATTCCATGGCGGCGGGGCCGGCGGCGTGCTCGCTCCACAACAACTCGGCGTAGGCGGCGAAGCCGTTGGTGAGCCAGAGGTGGTTGCGCGTCTCGGGGGACACCAGTTCCTCCCACCACTGCCGCGCAATCTGGTTCGCCAGGAGCTTGGAGTTGGGCTTGGCGCCGATCCCCCGCGGAGACAGGAACATCAGGCCGGGAGCGGAGTAGCCGTTGGGCGCGCCCTCCTCGGTTTCGACCACGGTCAGGTCGGCCACCAGGGGCAGGCCGAAGACTCCGGTGAAATAAGACATCTGTTTCCCGATCTCCTGCCCATAGGCCTGCGCCTGTTCCGCTTCGGGGCCGCGGAAGTACAGGGTCGTGTTCACGCCTTCCGACGGGGCCTTCACCGGATCGCCCTTGACCACGGCGATGCTTCCCGGAAAGGACGGCCGCTGGAACTTGAACTCGTAGGTTACCTTGGGGCCGGCAACCTGCTTCGAATCCAGGCCGCTGGCCACTACTGTGTACCCCGCGGGGACGGTGACGCGGAAGTCGGAGGCGAAGCGGTCGGTGCTGTACCCGGCCACCGGAAACCAGCGCGAGGGATACAGAAGGTAGGCGTAATCGGGGTGAATGGCGGCGAACTTGAGGCCGTAAACGGGGGATTCTTCCTGCCCGCTGAGCTTGCCATCGTAGTAGAAGGTGACGGTGACGGGCTGATCCTTCCGCAGGGCCGGGTCGAAGCTCAGCCGGACGGTGGAGTCCTGCTGGTTGCGGGAGGCGGGAACCTGCGCGCCCTTGTCGTCCAGCACGCGGGAGACGTTCAGGGCGTTGTTCAGCTCGAAGGCCGCCGCCGTCACGCCGTCTTCCAGCGCGGTCAGGCGGAGGCTGGCCTTGGCCGTCAGGGTCTGCGCATCCGGCGCTATTTCCGCATCGAGATCCACCTGATCGACGTTGATACGCTGGGTGCGGCGATCCTGGGCCGGCGTACCCGTGGAGGTGGCGAGCAGCAGCAGGCAGGCCGCGGCGGGCGCGGCGCATACGCGGAGATCACGAAACATGAGCGACTTGTCCTTCCAGAATCTGTTGAATGATGGCGGCGGCGCGTTGGGGGGCGGTGTGGGACAGGTCCCCGACCTGGCCGCCGGTAAGCCTGGCGCGCACTTCAGCCAACCCGGCTTTCATCTCGCTGCGCGCCCCTTCGTCGTCGAGCAGGCGCACGGCCTCGGCGGCGATGCGCTCGCCGCTCATTTGGCTTTGGATCAACTCGGGCACCAGTGCGCGCCCCGCGATGAGGTTCACCATCGAGTAAAACGGAACATCCACCAAAAACCTGCCGGCCAGCCAACTTGCCGGCATCACGCGGTAGTAGGTCACCATGGGCGTTCCCAGGAGCGCGGCCTCCACGGTAACGGTTCCGCTTGCGGCCAGCGCGAGATCGGCATGCGCCATGGCGTCCCAACTTTCTCCTGCAATGACATGAACAGGCGACCGGCCGACTCTCTCCCGGAAAAACGCGGCCCCGGCCGTGGCCGACGCCGGCAGCACCCAGTTCAGGGATCGTTGCCTCCCGAGGCGCTCCACGGCATCCAACAACGCCGGCAGATGGCGCGCAGCTTCCCCCCGGCGACTGCCGGGCAACACTGCTATTAATGGACGGCCCGGGTCCAGAGTGTGTTTCCGAAAAAACTCGTCCCGGGTGAGAGCAGCCCGAATCAGGCCCACCAGCGGGTGGCCGATGTAGTCCGCCCGCACTCCTTCATTTCGAAAGAATTCCTCTTCAAAGGGAAAGATGCACAGAACGCGCTCGAGGGTGCGGCGCATCTCTTTCACCCGTCCCTTCCGCCACGCCCAGACCTGGGGGGCCACCAGGTACACCACGGGGATACCCCGGCGCCGCAAGCGGCGCGCGATCCGCAGGTGAAAATCCGGAGAATCGGTGAGAAGGGCCAAGGCCGGCCGCTCCGCCCGGGCGGCCTCCAGCAGTTTGCGGTACTCGCCGTGGATGCGTGGAATGTGCGACACCACCTCCAGCAATCCCACCACCGCCAGGCTGGCCGCGTCCACGACGGCGCGCACGCCCGCCGCCCGCAAGCGCGGCCCGGCGCAACCGAAGAACTCGGCGTCGGGCCACAGGCGGCGCAGTTCGTCCACGACCAGCGAGGCGTAGAGGTCCCCCGAGGCTTCGCCGGCGGAAACCAGGATCTTGCGGCTCATCTCTCAACTCAAGTCTAGCCTGCAAGGCATGGTCGTTTTGTTGACGCCGTCTTTAACGTGCGGTCGCGGCCTTCAGGCCCCGGGGAGCGTGGACGGCGAACGGAAGCCCGCCGCAGCGCGCTCAAGCGTGCGCCACATTGCTACAATCGGACGAAAGAAATGTCCACTGGAGCAGAACAGCCGAAGGTCGGCGTAGGAGAACTGGCCGAGCGGGTGCGCGGCGAGATGATTCCGGTCACCAGCCGGTTCGCCTATTTTTCCATTTTGCCGGTGGCCGAAGACGATCTAAAGCAGTACCTGAACGACCCCATCGCCGCCATCTCGCCGGCGGTGGTGGCGGCGCTGCCCCCCATCGGCCTCATCCTGGCGCCTTACGTCGAGCGGGGCGGGGAGAAGGAAGGCGATTGGGTGACCTTCGAGAGGCCCGCCGAGCCGCGCTATGCGCCTTCTTCACGCCGCGAACTGGATTCGTTGACGGTGCTGGCGCTGGGCATCCGGGAGATCGAAGTAGCGGACTACCACTACTACTTTTACAACGCCGTGGCCGGGTTGCTGGCGGACCACTGGACGAACGAAATCCAGGAACGGTTCGTCCGCGCCATCCGGGAGGAACTGAGCGCCGAAGTGCACGGCGAAGTGGACGAAAAGAGCTGGCATCTCAAGCAGGCGCTCTTGCGCCGGCAGACCAACGTGCGCAAAGAGACGAAGCTCTTCCGCGAATACGCCCGCCAGTCCTTTGAAGACACCTTGACCCTGTATCTCCACGGGACCTGCTGCGACATCGACGTGGAAACCGGCCCCCGGCAGATGCCCAGCCGCTATTTGCGCCGCCGCCTGGAACTGCTCGTCTCGCTCTTCCCCCCGCCGGAAGGGTACGCGGTCCTGCCCGAACAGTTGAAGAGCAGGTAGCGCACAGGCTGGAGGCGGCGCGCCCTCGGGCCCCGGTGCGGGCTGCCACTACCGCTGCAATTAACCACAGTACGTGACCAGCCGGGTGAAGGTGACGCGCGGCGCCATCGCCGGCGTGCCGCCGCTGTTCCGGTTCTTCGCCCTGCCGGTCACCCTGACGAACCCGGGCGCCACGGCAATCCCCGGTCCCATCTCGCTGGTGGCCGACGGATTGCCCCGAACGGGCTCGCCGTGCATCGCCGGCGCGCCGCCCGAACCGGCGGCGCCGCCGGTGTTGGCGCTGCTGGGGGCGGTGGCGGTGTGGAAGCGGAGGCGGTTGGCGGCTTTGAGGATCAGGCGGTAATCCGAACACAGTGGGCGCGCTTGGCTGCCGGGTCGGCCGGCTCGCTCAGCTTG
>JAIQFU010000668.1 GCA_020073115.1 Terriglobia bacterium | reverse complement strand
CGCCCGCCCGGCCAGCGCCACGGCTTCGTCCAAACGCCCCAGGTCCCCGCAAGCGCGCGCCTGGAAGACCAGGACGCGCCCCAACGCGCGCGCCGTCTGGTTCTGGAAGTCGGCCGCGCCGACGCCGGGCGCGGAACCGGCGGCCTGCATCCGCCGGATGAGGTCCTCGTAGCGCCGGGCGTAGTTCAGCGCGCGCTCCGCGTGCTCCTTCGAATCGTCGGCCAGGAGCGCGCGCGTGACGCGTTCCAGGGCTTGCAGGTCGTCCGCCTCCCGCGCCAGCACGCGCTCGCCGAAAAGGACGATGCGCGGCGCATCATTGGCTTCGATGGCGGCGCGGAACGCGGCGCGCTCCAGCTCCGGCTTACGCGGAGAATCGGGATACTTTTGCAGGTGCTTTTCGATGGCGCGCAGGTATTCGATCGGGCTGGAACCCGCTTCGGAAAGGGCCTGCTCGAGATCGGCGTCTTCGCGGGCGCCGCTGGTTTTCACCTGGGCGGCGCAGAGCGCGCAGAGGAGGAGAAGGATGAGGGCGCTACGGATACCGTGGCGTAAACCGGGCCGGATGTCGACACAAATGTCGACACGGCAAACAGGAATGTTCACGCCCCGTCCTTCATGGCTTGGGCTTGGATTCCGTGGCGGCCGGCGCGGCGGGCCCGCTGCGGATCGCTTCCGCGATTCCCGCCGCCCGGGCGCGCGCCGTGTGCATGTAGGTCTCGTTCTTGGCGATGCGGTCGAGCATGGGCAGATACTGGTCAAGACCCACCAGCCGGTTGCGCTCCATCGATGCCTGAAGCTCCAGCAAGGCCTTCACCACGCCCAGTTTGTCGTACTTGGCCGCGCGTTCCAGGTCGATGCGTCGCTCCGCCGATTCCGCCATCCGCTCGAACCAGTCGAGCAGCGCGCGGGCCGACAGGTCTTCGGAATAGTTGAACTTGACCTCGGTCTTTTGAGCGCCATTCTCGTAGCGGAAGGTTTTGGTTCCCATGAACGCCACCTTCGCCGGCGCTTCCAGCGGGTGTTGAAAGTGATCCAGCTTGTCTGCCAGGTCGAAAACCTGCCGGACCTCGGCCTCCGTCAGCCGGAATTTGAGGGGATTGTCGTCGTCCGGGGCCTCGCCGTATTCCGCGTTGCCGTCGCTATCGAGGGTCACCTGGAGGTACGGCGGGACGCTGCCGGGAAACGCGCGGGAAAAGAAGAGCCGCGGCCCGCCGGCCGCTGCCAGGGATCCGGCGAAAAGAAACGCCAGAAACCACTTCATGCGCGCTCCCCCGAAAGCCGCTCGACCGCCCGGCGCGTGGCGTGGCAGATGGCGACGGCCAACGCGTCGGAAGCGTCTTCCGATTCGATCGGCTCCCGCAGCCGCAACAGCGATTGCGCCATGATCTGCACCTGGCGCTTTTCCGCCCGGCCATATCCCACCACGCTCATTTTGATCTCCAGCGGGGAGTACTCCGCCATCTCGAGGCCGGCCTCGGCAATGGCCAGCAACGCGATACCCCTCACATGCGCCAGTTTCAGCGCCGTTTTCACGTTGGCCGAGTAGAACACTTCCTCCACGGCGGCCGCTTCGGGGGCGTGTTCCCCAATGAGCCGCCGCAACCCCTGAGCAATCTCCAAAAGCCGCTTCTCGAAGGGCCATTTCGGACTGGTCCGAATGACCCCCGCGGCAATCATTCGATGTTCCGCTCCGTCGGTTTCGATTACGCCGTAGCCGGTGCGTTCCGATCCGCAATCGATCCCGAGGGTCCGCACCTTACTGCGCCGCCAGCGCCTCCAACTCCTTTTCGTCGATATCGAAGTTGGAATAGACGTTCTGGACGTCGTCGTGCTCTTCCAGCGCCTCGCTCAGCCTCAGCATCCCCGACGCGTTCTTTCCTTCGAGCTTAATGAGATTCTTGGGGACCATGGCGATGCTCGCGCAGGTCGTCGCCACCGGCGTCGAGCACGATGTTCATGAGCTGGTCTTCGTTGGTCTTCTCGCCCGGAACGATAATCTGGCTCTTGCGCTCGAACATCCACGCTACGGCGCCCTGTTCGGCCATGTTCCCGCCGTTCTTGGAGAAAAGGTGGCGCAGTTCGCTCACGGTGCGGTTGCGGTTATCGGTGGCTACATTGACCAGGACGGCCGCGCCGCCGGGACCGTAGCCTTCGAACATCACTTCTTCGATCTGCCCGCCTTCCAGTTCGCCGGTACCGCGCATGACGGCCTTCTTGATGTTGTCGGCAGGCATGCTGACGGCTTTCGCTGCCAGAATGGCGGTACGCAGCCGGGGGTTGCCGTCGGGATCACCGCCTTGCCGGGCGGCGATCGTAATTTCCTTGATAATGCGCGTGAAGCTCTTTCCGCGCTTGGCGTCCAAGGCCGCCTTTTTGTGCTTAATCGTGGCCCATTTGGAATGGCCTGACATGTGAACCTCGCAGGTAGGCCCGGCCTCGGCCGGGAAGACAATGTTATAAATTCAACGTCTTGAGGATAGCAGAATCAGGAAGTTGGCTCAAGCTGATTGCTATGCCACCGCATTCCGCGTGGCCGTCTCCCGGAAGAACTCGGCGCTGAGCTTCGGCGTCCGCTGGAGGGTGGCGTAGTCCACCTAGGGCAGGCCGAAGCGGCGGGCCAGCCCGGAAGTCCACTCGAAGTTGCCAGCCGGCGAACCCAAAAGGTGGTCGCGCATGTCCTGGTTGGAGACGCCGCCCATTAGGACCGCCCCCGGTTCCGCCGAAAGGAGAAAAGCACATGCACCTGCTCCTTTATCGGGTCAACTTCGAAAAGTCTTCAGAAGAAGAGGGACAAATCCCGATCGAACGAGGAGTTGTACTCGCGGTAGGACGCTTTTCGCCCCTGCAATTCCGGGGTCAACAGGTCCAGGTAGGGTTCCATGCCGTCTATCCGGGTGAGGATTTCGGCCGCGCAGTCCGCCAGGCCGTGGAGTTCGCAGACGCAGGCGAGTTTCAGCGCCTTCTCCGGCCCGACCGCCCCCCAAAACTCGGCATACCTTGGGCATCCAACGTCCCGGAGGTAGAGTACATCGGCCCAGATGACCTGTCCGGAGACCGTATCGCAGGGTTGATGGAAGCGGAACCGCGCCGGCAGGGCGCCGCGGCTGTAGCGCATCGGCTTGAGGTCGAACAGCGAGAATCCCTGATGACGGAGGAGCCGATCGACATTGGCGAACGTGTTGGAATAGTCGTTCAGCACTCCCTGAAACTGGACTTCCGCCTGAACTCCCAACACGTTTTCCCAATCAGCCGTTCGGCGCCCAGGAGGACTTCGATATCGTGGCCGTCCGTGTCCGTCTTGAGGAAATCCAGGGAGGAGAAATAGTCGTCCAGGTCCAACGTGACCGCGCTTTGCTCCAGATTGCCGTTTGGGTCATAGCGGCTTTCGTACTCGCGCTTCGGCATGGCCCGCACCGCGCTTGTCCGGTCCCAGGCACTGTCATTCGGCAGATGAATCCAATCCGGGTCGGGGAACAGGTCCCGGTATCGCTTGAAGCCCACTTTGGCGGCCACGTACCGGACGTTCGGGTCGCCTACGGCGTTCAGCCGTGCCACTTCAGAGATGAACGGATCAAATCCGGTTGCATGGAGAGCAGCCCCGAAGGACCGCCAGCGTTCTTCAAGGCCTCCGGAGGCTCCCACATCGGCAAGGGTGAAAGATTGAACGAGTCCGTCTGCGACCAGGCGCGGGGTCAGTTTCACCGGCATATTCTAGCGCAAAGTCTTCAGGGCCACGGCTTCATGAATTCGCCCTGTCGCCGCAAAATGATAATGTCCTATTTGCGCAAAGTAGAAATGTCCTATTGACACCGCCCAGGCTGGGGAGGTGCAAGAAGGACAACTACTGATGACGCAAGCTGAACGGGACCGCCTGGTGGCCCTGAAGAAGGCGAAGAAGAAGCTG
>JAIQFU010000174.1 GCA_020073115.1 Terriglobia bacterium | reverse complement strand
ATTCCGCAGCTGCGGAAATTCGTCGAGGCCGGCGGAACCCTGGTGGCCGTGGGAAGCTCATCCACCGCCGCCGGTGAGTATTTCGGCCTCCCCCTGAAAAACTACCTCGTCGAAAAAGGTCCGGACGGCCGGGACCGCGCGCTCCCCGCGGAGAAGTTCTATATCCCCGGGTCGCTGCTGAAGATGACCATCGATAACTCCGACCCGCTCGCTTACGGCATGCCCGATGCGCAGGACGTGTTCTATAACAACAGCCCGGTCTTCCGCCTCGAGCCTTCGGCGGCGCTGAAGCGCACCTCGGCCGTGGGCTGGTTCACCGGGACGAACGTCCTGGACAGCGGATGGGCGTGGGGCCAGCAGTACCTGGACGGCGGAACCGCGGTCGCGGAGGCCTCGGTGGGCGAAGGCAAGGTTGCGCTGATCGGGCCGGAAGTGACCTTCCGCAGCCAGCCCCGCGCCGCCTTCAAGCTGCTTTTCAATGCGCTCTACTACGGCAGCGCGAAACCAGCCGGGCTGTGAACCTCGTCGGCCTTGGGGAGCCGGAGGAGGCATCGGCGCACTTCTCCGGCAAGCCCACTCTTCAACCGCCATCTGAATGCTGATTGCAGCGTTGGCCCTGTTAGCTGCTACTGGGTCGCAGACCGTGCTATAAAACTGATGCGATGCGAGTTTCTGAGACACTTCTGAAGACTGTCGGGTATGTCGCCGAAGTCGTGCATTCAGGAAAGGAGGACCACTACGATCACTCAGCCACCGGCTTCTTTGTCACGGTGACCGCCCCGGCTGAGCCTTCACGCGGATGGGGACATTTCGTGACAGCAAGACACGTTGCCGTGGATTTACAGGATCGGGATATCGCGTTCTTGGTGAACACGAGATCGGGCGGCGTCGCCGCGCTCACGATGTCCTCTGATAGGTGGTTCTTTCACCCTGACGCGTCCGTGGACGTGGCTGTACTGCCCTTTTCGGCGATGCCTGAACACGATTTAGTCACCATAGGGCCGGAGAGCTTCCTAACGCCCGACCTCATGACGGCTCTGAAAATCGGGCTGGGTGACGAACTCATCATCCCCGGCCTCTTCACTTTTGCGCCAGGGGTGAAGAGAAATCTTCCGATAGTCCGAATCGGGAGCCTCGCAATGATACCCGATGAACCAATTCAAGTGGACTGCGGCTTCGCCCAGGTGTACCTGGTGGAAGCAAGGTCAATTGGTGGCCTGAGCGGTTCGCCTGTTTTCGTAAGGGGGTCCCTGAAATTCCCGCTCAGACCGATGAACGCCGATGGAGAATTTATGGGGACCTCATCGATACCATACCTTCTCGGTTTGATGCATGGCCACTGGGATACCCGCGAATCGGAGATGAATAAAGCGCACTTCGTTGCCGACCGGCAGCGTGGTGTAAATCTCGGAATAGGCGTGGTGGTGCCGGCCGAGAAGATCCTAGAGGTCCTCGATCACCCCGGATTGATCGCGATGCGGCAAAACGTTAAGGCGACCCCGAATCGAAAATGCCAAACGAAGGCCAGTCCTGTGCTTTGAGCGGGACCCTCCAGTCATTAGCGACGCCCGTTGAAGAAAATCCCGCCTTTCTACGGTAAGCTCACATATCATTCCCAACCTGCGATCCCTGGGTGCAGAGTCGCAGTTGCCCAACTTCCGAGCGGCCTGTGAACAGGAGCCAAGCCGCAATCGGACCGCCGGAGAAAACTCTTGGCGCGTGTCAGTCCGATTGGTCTATCGGGGTTGTGCAAGCTGAGATCTCGACGGATGCTCGGAAACAGCAGGGCGGAACAGTAGCCACGCAATCAAGCCGACCGGGAAGAAAAACACCACGGCGATCACGACGAGTAATGGGGATTTCCGCCTGCTCATCGCGTCTTTGATTGCCCAGAGGATCAGGACTACTGCAACGAACAGCAGAAGAGCTGTTGCTAAAGTTGGCCCAAAACTCATAACAGCCCAAGTATAGAATACACTACAGTGAACGGGATCGGCAGTGGGACGTTGGTCACAAGTCTATCGTCGCCATACCGGAAGTTCGCCCCTCGAACGCGGGTTGTGGACGAAACGGGGATATCGTAGAAAGCCACGGCATGCAGCCGCCGACCCCTTTTCAAGTCCTCTGGGCTGCGTTCACTTGGCGCAGGGGCGGCCTCGCTCCAGGCCCGGGGCCCATCAAGCCGGCATATAGCGACAGGTGTGCCAGGCCGATAACCCACCCTCGCGGAGCTTCGATTCGATGCAGTATTGGCTGATCAAGACCTCGCCGGCAGGTTCATGCGCCGCAGCAGGTCCTGGAAACGCGGTTCGGAGCGCAGGGTATCCCAATCCCAAGCCACGTTGAGATGTGACAAGGGAGGGTTGCCCTGTTCGTAGGCCTTCTCCAGCCAGTCCAGGGCGCGGTCTCTTTCCCCGGCGTGTGCGTACAATCGCGCGACCCGGATGGCGGGAACATGGGTTCGGCTGGACCGCCCCGCGAGTATGTCGGCCGCTCCCCTCATTGCTGAAATGTAGTCCGCCTCGGTTGTTCCGCTCGCCAGCGCCTCCGCGATTTCATGATCCCCCAGCACAGTAAAGAACTTCTTCGCCTCCGCGAGCGCGTCCTCATAGTTTCGCTTCTGATAAAGGGCGCCCCAGAGCCCCATATGGGCGGAGGAGAAGCCTGGCTCCACCCCGAGCGTTTTGCGCAGTTGCGCGACGGCCTCGTCATACCGGCGCAGGTAGACCAGGTGCCAGCCAAGGAAACACTGGAAAAAGAAATTAAGGGGATCGAGTTCCAAGGCTCGCTCCATCTCCGCCCGTGCCTCCTTAACGCGCCCCACCATGATCAAGAGATCCGAGTAAAAGAAGTGCGCCCCTGAATCGCTCGGGTGAAGTTGGATCGCTCGTCGGAATTCTCTTTCGGCGCCGATCCAATCCCATTGGCCCAACCTGAGATGGCCCAACGTTATATGAACTTCCGCGAGTGTGTCATCCAGTTCCAGCGCCCTCAGCGCGGCCACCATCGCTTTCGGGATGGCCTCGTGGGGCGCCATGAGTCCAATATCCCCGCGGATCATCCAGACGTCAGCGATACCCGCGTAAGCGAGCGCATAGTTTGGATCCTTGCCTAACGAGAGTTGGAAGTACTCCAGCGCGAGGTCGTTATGCTCTCGGGAGAGTTTGTACCAGTGAAAGCGGCCCTTTAAATAGGCCTCATAGGCCTCGGGGTCGACTCGTTGGGCGGTCGCCAGGTTTCTTGTCTCCTCCGGCGTTACCGCCACCTTGATCTCTTGGGCGATGGCTCGCGCCAACTCACTCTGCAGGACGAGCACGTCCTGAAAGTCCCGCTCGTAGCTTTCCGCCCAAAGGTGCGTATCCGTAGCCGGGTCGATGATCTGCGCGGTGATGCGCACTCGTTGCCCGGCACGAGCGATCGAACCCTCCACCACAGCATCCACATTCAGTTCCTCCGCAATTTGAGGCAGGTTCTTGGCAGTCCCCTTGTAGCGCATAGCGGAGGACCGCGAGATGACCTTCAAGGCCCGAAGCTTGGCCAAATCGGAGATCAGCGCCTCGGTCATCCCGTCCGCGAGATACTCCTGCTCGGCGTCACGGGAAAGGTTGATCAATGGCAGCACCACCAGCGACCGGATGCCTTTCCGGCGACTTCGGCGTTTTCGTCGGGGCGCCGCCGCGGCCGGCGATCCGGAAGCAGACTCCTCCCGCAGTTCCTCCAGCTCCACCCGCAGGTCTTTCATGAGTTGGAACCGCCGCTCGGGATCTTTGCGCAGGCAACGCGTGATCATCTTCTCGAGCTCTTGCGGAGCGTCCTCGATCGGCCTCGGCTCCCCCCGCAGAACCGCGGCGAGCGTAGACATGCGGCTATCGCCTTGAAACGCCCGCCTCCCCGTCACCATCTCGTACAGCACTGCGCCAAAGCTGAAGATGTCGCTGCGCGCATCGACCTTCTTGCCTTCAGCCTGCTCCGGCGACATGTATGCCGCCGTGCCCACCACCGTGCCTTCTTCCGTTGTGGCCCCGCAGGTCCGCGTCGGGGCGTCTTCGTCCTTGCTGACCGTCTCCGTGAGCTTCGCCAGGCCAAAGTCCAATACCTTGATCAAGCCGTGCTCATCCACCATGATGTTGGCGGGTTTGAGGTCACGATGCACAATTCCTGATTCATGCGCCCGGGTCAGCGCGTCGGCGATCTGCGTGGCGTATTTCATCGTATCGTGGAGCGAGAACCCCGTGCCTCCGATCAACTGGTCGAGCGTCTTCCCGGCTACAAACTCCATCGCGATGAAATCCACCCCGGCGTCGGCGGCGATGTCATGGATTGTGACAATATTCGGGTGATTGAGCGCGCTCGCTGCCTTGGCCTCTTGCACAAAGCGGGCCCTGCGATTCTCGTCGGCAACCTTCTCCGGGAGCAAAACCTTGATGGCGACGGACCGCTCCAAGTGTGTGTCACGGGCTTTGTATACCACGCCCATGCCGCCCTCGCCGAGCTTTTCGAGGATCTGGTAGTGCGCCACCCGCGTGCCGATCAACCGAGTCGCCTCCCCAATCGAGATGTTCGAGTCTGGTTGAGTTTACCTCCGGCCCGGTTGCGAGGCAATTGGACGGAACCCGGACGCTGGAAGGCCCTTCACGCCGGTTGTGGCCGAAAGACGGCGGTACCGCAGATTGAGGCGGAAGGCCACTGCCCGGCCAGGGTCCCGCCCGGCGCTTCTCATCCCCTTCGCGCCCCTCATCCGTGTTTTTGAAGACCCGCACGTTCTCCGACGAAGGGTGCGCCGTCGTGAGGTTGGAGTGTGGCGGGCGCGAATTTCGACCCGTGGTCCTTGGCGTGACGACGCCCGCTGTTGGAGACTGGAAAACGGCGGCGCTACGCCCCCTCCGCCCTGGCCCTGGCGGCGCAAAGCTCTTCCAATGCCGCGAGGAATTGCTCCGCCCGGAAGGGCTTCCGGATCACGCGGCAGGCGCGAAATCGGGAAACCACCGACGGGTCCGGCGCCCCGGACAGGTACAATACGGGCGTTTGCTGGGCAAATTCCAGGAACTCCTCCGGAACGTCGGTGATCAGGATTTTCTCGCGGCCGGCCTCGGTCCGCAGCCGGCGGACGGCGCCCCCTACTCCCGCCATACTTGCCACGTAGCCCCGCTGCGCGAGCAGGCTGATCAGGTAGTTAGAGACAAACGGGTCCTCAACTACTAAAACTGCTTGCTCCGGCGCCACGGCTTTATTGTGCTACCAGGCGTTAAACGAGGCAATCCCCCCAAATGAGGAGGCGCGCGTCGGAAATCCACGCTTTACCGCGGCCGGCGCCGGAAGCGGTAGAAGCGATTTCCGCAGCTGCGGCAACGGTAGGGGGTAAGGGAAAATCCGGCCAAAACCGGGTCCAGCAGACGCCGGGAGTGCGAAGGCCTTACATCTTGCCAGCCGCAGTTCGGGCAACGGGGCGATTCAGGCTGTTCCAGTGGACCCGCTTCGGGCGTGGGAGCCTCCCTGTTTCGCTCCGGGTCATTGACAGCGGCTGTTCCTGAGCTCTGAATGCGCCCTCTCCTCTTTCCCCGAGTATGTCAGAGAAAAAGTCCGGCGTCACGCAACTCTGGCGCGGGAATGTGAAGTTGCAGCCCAGTGGCCGCGCTAAGGCCTTCCGCTCGTGGCGGAACGGGTGGTGGGCGTCAGGGCCATCTGAAAGTGGCTGAGCCCGTCGGCGTAGCGCGCCACTCCCCGGTAGAGCGCTTCCGCCAGCTTCTGCCGGTAGTCCGGCTTGCGGAGCAGGGCTTCCTCCCGGGTGTTACTTAGAAAACCAACCTCCGCCAGAACCGACGGCATATTCGCGCCGATCAGCACCACGAACGGGGCGCTCTTCACCCCCCGGTTTCGAGAGCCCGGGATGTTCTTGGCCGAAAAGGCGTACAGCGCCGTCTGGATCCGTCCGGCGAACTCCTTGGATTCTTCGGCCTTATCGCGCCTCGCGATCTTCTGGATGAGGTCCGCCAGCTCGAACACGGATTTTTGGGAGATGGCGTTCTCCCTCGCCGCCACGTCCAGGGCATCCTTGCTCCCCGTGATGTTGAGGTAGAAGGTCTCCACTCCGGCTACCCGCGGGGCCGGGGAGGAATTGGCGTGGATCGAGAGGAACAGGTCGGCTTTCACGTCGTTCGCCAGCGCCGTCCGGCCTTCCAGCGGTACGAAAGTATCGTCGGAACGCGTGTAGATCACTTCCGCGCCCATCCGGTCCTGAACCAGCTTCCCCACCCGCGTGGCGATGTCCAGGACCAGGTCTTTTTCCAGCAGGCCGTGCGGCCCCTCGGTGCCTTGATCGTGGCCGCCGTGGCCGGGATCGATCACCACCCGCGACACCTTCAACCCCAAGGTACGGATCAGGGAGTTCTCGCCCCCGCTGGTGCGCCGGGCCGCTTTGGGGATTTCCGGCGGAGCGGCGGGCGCCGCCTCGGCCTTCGCCCTCAACTCGGGTTTCGATTCGAACTGCGCGGCTGGCGGGGCGGGCGGCGGCGTGGCCGCGGGCGGCGGAGGAACAGTCGCGGCGATTGGCTTCACGGCCGCCGGCAACTCCTGGGAACGCGGCTGCACCACCGGAGGTTCGGGAAGCCGCTCGGGAGCGTTGACGGCCGGCGGCGGAAGCGTGGGAGCCGGAGCGCTGGCGCGCAACTCGATGATCAGCCGGCTCGGATTGCTGAGCTGGGACGGGGAAATTGCCACGCCATCCGCCAGGTCCAGCACCACCCGTGTGACGCCCGGCTCGGTCTCGGCCACGCGAATCCGTTGCAGCCGCGAATCCTGGAGGGACTCCGTGTAAACTCGCCGCGAAGCGATCCGGGGACGCGAGTTCAATACGTCGAAATAAACGCGCTCCGGGTTGTGCAGGCGGTCGCTGCGGTACTGAAACTCCCCCGAAACCTCCACCGCCACCCGCGTGACGCCTTCCACCGTCCAGTGGCGCACGGCTGTGACGCTGAGCAGCGGCGCGTTCCCGCCTTGAGCCAGCAGCAGCGGGACCGCGATGAACAAGGCCGCAATTCGCTTCATAAGCCGCGCTTATCGGGACACGTAACGCACGGAACCATCTTTATCCACCACGGCCTCGATGTGGGCCGGCTCCGCGGGGCCGTCCTTTTGCGCCGCCCCCGGCTTTTCAACCGGCGCCGCCGGCGGGGCCGCCGCCGCTTCTTTAGCCCGCTTTCCCTGCCCCGCCATCTGTTTCCCCACCAGGCTCACGTACGTCCGGGTTTCGTTGAACGGGGGCACGTCGCCGTACCGGGCCACCGCACCCTCCCCGGCGTTGTACGCCGCCAGCGCCAGCGTGTAGTTTCCACGATACAAATCGAGCAGGTAACGCAGATAACGGGCTCCGCCTTGAATGTTCTCCACCGGGTCGAACACATCGGAGACGCCGAACCGCCGGGCCGTCGCCGGCACAAGCTGCATCAGCCCCAGAGCGCCCTTGGGAGATATGGCGAAAGGATTGTAGTTGCTTTCCACCTTGATGACGGAATGGATCAGTTCCGGCGGCAGCGCCTCCTGGGCGGCAATGCGATCCACCGTCTGCCGCAGGGGGCCGGCGCCCGCGGGCGCGGCCGGAGGAGCCACAGGAGCCACAGGAGCCACGGATACGCTCGGCGGTGGCGCCGGGGTCACCACCGTCCGGATCAGTTTGCCCGTGCGGGGGTCCGCGCGCACTACGCTGCGCACCGCCGCTGGTTTCCCCGCGGCCCTCTGCGCGCCTGCGTCGGCGGTCCGCGCGGGGCCCGCGGCATGCGCCGCCGCCAGGCATCCCAACCCACACGCGAAAGTAAAACAGAACCGCATCAGAATGTTTTGCCCTCCAGTATAGAACAGATAGCTGGACCTGGGTAGGCCCCGGCTCGTGGGACGCGGACCTCGCCGGGCGTTTGCAGTACCAATGTTATCATTTTCGTGTGGACCGGGCGGGATATGTGCTGGTGGGAGGCCGTAGCTCCCGGATGGGCCGCGAGAAGGCCTTGCTGCCGTTCCGGGGCGGCCTGCTGGGCGCCTCCGTCGCGCGGGCCGTCGAACAGGCGGCCGGCAGCGTGACGCTGGTCGGGAACCCGGATCTGGCGGCTGCCCTCGGGCGTCCGGCGATCCCCGATCTCTTTCCCGGTGAGGGTCCGTTGGCGGGCATCCTTGCCGCTCTGGGCCACACCACGGCGGAGTGGAACCTGCTCGCCGCGTGCGATATGCCCCGGCTTTCGGCCGGTTTCCTCTGCGCCCTGATCGACGAGGCCGAGCGATGCGGGGCCGACGCGCTCGTCCCGGTGGCGCCTTCCGGCCGTCCCGAACCGCTTTGCGCCGCTTACCATCGGCGCTGCCGCCCGGCGCTCGAAGCCGCCTTCGCGCGCGGCGTTCGCAAGGTGACCCTCGCTCTCGCGGACCTCCGCATAGTCTGGCGCAGCGCGCCGGAAGCCACGCCGTTTCAAAATGTCAATACCCCCGAAGACTGGGCCGCCTATGCCTCAGACTGACCCCTACCCGCACTACATCGAGTTCCGGCACGTTTATAAGACGTTCGACAAGCCCGTTTTGGTCGACGTGAATTTCCACTTGGACCCGGGCGAGACGGTCGCCATCATTGGCCGGAGCGGCGTGGGAAAGTCGGTCACCCTGTCGCACATCATGGGATTCCTGAAGCCCGACAGCGGGCGCGTCGTGGTGGCCCACGAAGATATTACCGATATGGCGGAATCCGAACTGCGCCGCATCCGGAGAAGAGTGACCATGGTCTTCCAGTCCGGGGCGCTGTTCGATTCGCTCACCGTGGCCGAGAACGTTCTTTTCTCACTGGAACTCCGGGGAGACTATAACGAGAAAAACAAGGAAGAGGTGGTGAACGGGCTGCTCGACATGGTGGACATCTCCGCGGCCCGCGATGCCTTCCCTTCCGACCTTTCCACCGGTTACAAGCGGGCCGTGGCCATTGCCCGGGCCCTCGCCGCGCAGCCCCAGTGCGTCCTCTACGACGAGCCCACCACCATGGTGGACCCCATCATGTCCGACCACCTGAGCGACCTGATGCTGCGGCTGAAAAAACAGCTCAGCCTGACCGCCGTGGTGGTCACGCACGACCTGGACCTGATGTACAAAGTGGCGGACCGGGTCGTGTTCCTGTACGAAGGTTCGGTGATCTACCACGGCCGGGTCGCCGACCTGCACAAATCGAATCACCCGCACATCCAGGAATTCTTGGAGCTGGACCGCGTAGCATAGCCCAAACGGAGCCCCGGGTAATAGACCTTACGTTTCGGGCCCGCTTATCCAGTTATAAGCAAAAGGCCTGCCGCTATAATCGCGTGCACCGCCGAAGTGTGGAAATGGCGCTTCGAGATGAAAAAGGGGAGGCGCGTGGGCCAGTCCCCGGCCTGCCCGTCGGTAGGGCTCTCAGCGCTATCGGTCTACTACGATAATCGTCCAGGTCTCGCCCGTGGGCGTCTGCAGTTCCTGCCACCCGCCGTGGCTGCGGGCCTCCAGTGCGGCCGCCACCGCGTCGGTG
>JAIQFU010000173.1 GCA_020073115.1 Terriglobia bacterium | reverse complement strand
TGCCGCTCCGCATGGACGTGGAGATGCCGACCATCGAGACCATCCGCAAAATGGTCCAGAACGATCAAGGCGTGGCTTTCCTGCCCCGCATGTGCGTGGAGCAGGAGATCGAGCAGAAAGCGCTCTCCGAGGTGCGCATTAAAGAGTTGCACGTGGAGCGCAAGATCCGGCTGGTGTACCCCACGCGCCGGGCGCTGAGCCACGCGGCGAAAGCGTTCTTGGAAGTAGTGGGGTAGTCTTCGGCCGGGGCGCCTCGGCCGGAGCGTGACCTGCTGATTGTGCGGGAGGCGGTAAGATCGAAGCGTGATCTTCGGGCAGGAAGCCGGGAGGCCGGGTAAAGTCGCGCGGGTGATCCCGTTTGCGCTCGGCGGGGCAGTGGCGCTCGCTTGCTTCGCTCTGTTGGGCTGGGACCTGGCGCACCATTACATTCCCTACTCGCAGCCTCCGGTGCGCAAGCCTTCGCAATATCTGGCGCTGATCTATCTGGTTCTGTCGGGATTATCTCTCTGGCGCGATATCAAGCGGCGGAGGGCGAAGCAAAAGGCCGGCGTCCCCGGGCCCGGGCCCGTGTCCGACAACTCCGGCGCAGTCCGGAAACATCCATCCGAATCCGCAGATGAAGACGCCGGAACGTGGGGTTGACGCTCTCCCGCTGGCCGGCCGCTGAGCGGACCCGCATTGCAATCGCCCAAGCCGGGACATAGAATGAGCCGTGATTTGATACCTGCTGTGAAAGGAAAAGCAATCCGTATGCGTATTTCGAAATCGGCGTACGCCGCGGCGCTGGCATTCGGTGGCGCGGCGGCTGTTTGGATCGGCGTGATCCAGGCCCAGACTCCGCCCCCCGCTCCGGGGCAGGCGCCGGCCGCTCAGGCGCCCGGCGCGGCGCAGGCAGGCCGCGGCGGAGGCCGCGGCGCGCCCGTTCCCGGCGGACGCGGCGGACCGGCGCCCGCTCCCAAAAAGCACCTGCTGGTCATCGGCATGACCCGCGGGTACCACCATGGCTCCACGTCCAACGGCCTGGCCATGTTCTGGAACCTCGGGAAAGAATCCGATGTCTGGGATACCGAGATCAAGACCGACATGGAGTGGATCACCAAGGCCAACCCCGGCAGCGAAGCGCACAGCCTGCCCTTTTTCGACGCCGTGGCCTTCGTGAACACGACCGGCGACTGGAAGCTCAGCGACGATCAGAAAAAGGACCTGCTCTCCTACGTGCACGAGGACGGCAAAGGCCTCGTGATCGCCCACGCCGCGCTCGACGCCAACTACAACTGGCCCGAGTACGCCGAAATGATCGGCGGCTGGTTCCAGGCCCACCCATGGGGCACCTTCGACGCGCCGGTGATCGTCGAAGACCAGACCTTCCCCGCCATGCAGCACTTCCCCAAATACCTCTCGCTCTTCGACGAGATGTACTCTCCCAAGCAGTGGTCGCGCGACAAGGTGAACGTGCTGATGCGGCTCGATGAATCGAAGCTCAACTACACCAACCCGCAGTACGGCATCAAATCCACGCGGGAGGACAAGGACCAGGCCATCGCGTGGTCAAAGATGTACGGCGCCGGGCGCGTGTTTTACTCCAGCCTGGGACATACCAAGGAAGCATGGGAAGACCCCATGGTCCGCAAGATGTACCTGGAAGGCGTCAAGTGGGTGATGAAGCGGACCGAGGGCAGCACGACCCCGCACCCGAAGGTCAACTGAAACGAGTGGGGCAGGCCTCCCGGCCCGCCCCGCTTCCAGGGAGCAAAGCCATGCAAAGCAGGCGCTCATTTCTCGTAAGCACGGCGGCCACGGCCGCGATGTCCCGTTCGGCTATCGGAGCCAACGACAGAATCCGGTTCGCTATCATCGGCGCCGGAACCCGCGGCAGCTATGTCGGCGGGGTGTTTACCGACTTCCCGGATGTGGAGCTTGTGGCCGTCTGCGATGTCTACAAGCCTACCCGCGAGGGGATCGCGGCCAAGCTGGGAGAGAAGTCGAACAACAAACCGGAGCCCGTCAACGACTACCGCCGGATCCTCGAACGCAAGGACGTGGATGCGCTGCTGGTCACCACGCCGGACCACTGGCACGGCCCCATCGTGATCCAGGCCAGCGAGGCGGGCAAGGACTGCTATTGCGAGAAGCCGCTCTCCAACACCATCGAGATGGGGCAGAAGATGCGCGCGGTGGTCCGCCAGTACAAGCGCGTGGTTCAGGTGGGGCTCCAGCAGCGATCCTGGGACCACTTCCAGGCCAACGCCAAGCGCGTTCAGGACGGCATGATCGGCAAGGTCTACCACGCGGAGTGCATCTACCAGGGCAACTACACGCGGCCCGAGCCAACTCCCACGGACCCGCCCGCGGACCTGGATTGGGAGCTCTTCCAGGGCAATGCGCCCCGGCGCCCCTATACCCCCATGCGCCAGCGGACGTGGCGCGCCTTCTACGATTACTCCGGCGGCACGCTGCTGGACTGGGGCACGCACCTCACCGACGTCACCAACTGGTACATGAATGTCAGGGAGCCGCTCACGTGCAGCGCGTCGGGGCAGTACGTGCGCGTCCCGCAGCCCATTCCGGAGCAGTTGCCGGACACCATGGCGGTCACGTGGAAGTACGCGGGCTTTGTCCAGCAGTACACCAACGTCGTGCGCCAAAGCCCGGATTTCGACATTCAGGGGAACCACTTCCTGGGCACGCAGGGCTGGCTGCACGTCAACCGCACGGGCTACCGATACCGGCCGATCGCTACGGGCGGGCGCGGCGGGCGCGGCGGAGCGACTCCCCCGCCAACGCCGTTCGAGCCGGTGAGCACGAGCTTCCGATACGACGGCGGACCCTCCGATCACGCGCACGTCCGCAACTTTCTGGATTGCGTCAAGAGCCGCCAGGACCCGGTGGTCAGCATCGATACCGGCTTCTACTCGACCCTGCCGACGCTCATGGGCGTGCTGGCCGTGCGCTACGGCAAAACGTACTCCTGGAACGGAGAACAAGCGGTAGCTGTGTAACCCGTGGGGCAGGTCCCCGGCCTGCCCCTCACGCAAGCACCCGCGGCGCGCCGTACAGCCCGCGCGCAAAAATGTACTCCAGGACCGGCTCCGGAACCCCGCCGGGCCTTTTTCCCGCCGCCAGTTCCACGCGAATCGCCGAAGATGAGATCCGCAACTCCAGCGTATCCAGCCGCTCCATCCGGACGCCCTCCGGCGCGCTATAGTGATGGCCCGGCCGGCTGATCACCAGGAACGTCACGCCGCGCGCCACGTCGCGCCAGCGATACCAGGTGCGGATTTCGGCGAAAGCGTCGGCCCCGATCAGGAAGAACAGATCGTCCCCCGGCCCCATGCGCGCGCGCACCTTCTCCACCGTCCCGATGGAATAGCTGCGGCGCGTGTCCTGTTCCAGGCGCGAAACTTCGAACCGGGATTCGCCGGCGCACGCCAACTCCACCATGCGGACGCGGTCATCGTACGCCGCGTGCGTCACCCCGGCTTTGTGCGGAGGATGCGCGGCGGGCACGAACAGGACGCGGTCCAGGGCGAACCGGTCCACGGCCGCGCGGGCGATCGCCAGATGGGCATTGTGGATGGGGTCGAACGTGCCGCCGAATATCGCCTGTTTCATAGGCGGGCCGGCGCGCTACTCCCTCTCGATCTTCACGGAGTTGACGCGCACTTCCTTCACCGGCCGGTCCTGCGCGTTGCGCGGGAGTTTGGAAATCTTCTGGACCACGTCGTAGCCCTCCGTCACTTCGCCGAAAATGCTGTGCTTGTTGTCCAGCCACGGCGTGGGCGCCACGGTGACGAAGAACTGGCTCCCGTTCGTGTTGGGCCCGGCATTGGCCATGGAGAGAAGACCGGGTTTGGAGTGCTTCAGGTCCTTGTGAAACTCGTCGGCGAATTGGTAGCCGGGACCGCCCCGGCCGGTGCCTTCCGGATCCCCGCCCTGAATCATGAAATCGGGGATCACGCGGTGGAACACGGTTCCGTCGTAGAATGGCTTGCCGGTCTTCTTCCCTTCCGCCAGGTTGACGAAGTTCTCGACTGTACGGGGCGCCTTGTCGGCGAAAAGCCGGACCTTGAACGGGCCTTCCGTGGTATCGAATTGAGCGTAGATCTCGTTAGGCATCACCTGCGATTGTAGCAACTGCGGTGGGGCGGGCCTCCCGGCGGTCCTTCCTAGAACCCGATACCGAGCTGCAGCGCCCCCTGGTTGAGCGCGATGCAACGTAGATCTTCGGCGGAGCAGTACCCCGTTTTCCACCGTGTGTAGCGCACGTCGAGCGAGACACGCAGAGGGCCGAGGGGCCGCTCGAGCCCCCCGCCGGCCGTTACGCCGGGAGTCAGGTCGTTTGCGGAACTGTGCACGGCCACGGGCACGGTAATGAAACTCGACTGGCTGGCGATGATGGCTGTATGGATTCCACCCGTGTGCGTCCGCAGCCAGTTGACTGCAGGACCTCCCTCAAGCAACGGCCGAAAGCCGGCGAACCGCAAGGGCAGCCGCACCCTGGCGACCAGCGGAAACTCCCATGAATAGCCGCGCTCGCGGTCGGAAAAAGACGCAATCGAATAACCGCCGCCGGCGTCGCGTCCCACCTGGCGGTACAGTCCCGACGCTTCCACTGAAACGCCGCCGATCAGCCGCAATTCCAGAGCCGGTCCAACGGCCCAGCCCCGGCTTGCATCGAACGAGAACTCGCGGCCTTGCACGTCCTCGAACCAGCCCTGAAACGGAATGCCGAATTTGAGCCCCGCGCCGAGCCGCGGCTGCGCGGCGAGAGCCAGGGGTAACGTTATAAGAACGGGGATGAGAACCTTCATGGAAAGAAGGACGAGTGTAACTCTGTTACACTCTCACCAGAGGAAAGCGCCATCAACACGACCCCCCTCACGCTGGACGGGCACCGCGAGCTGGGCGACGAGCTGCGCCGGACGCGAGTCCGCCTGCACGAGCTTTGCAGCATGGTCGCCAGCGTCTATGGCCCGAACAACTCCGCCTCGTTCAGCTTCCAGAAGGCCGCGGCAGCGATGGACCGGCTATGCCTCGACCTGCAAACGCAGGCCGCCCGCGATCTGCCCGGAGTTCACATTGACGGTTTCTACAACTCATAGCCGCCAGCCGTCGGCGCCCGGCACGCTGGTTTTCACTGACGACTAACGACTGACGACTTCTTTCTCACCACCCCACCGGCTTCCCCTGGTTCTGCTCGTCCAGCCATTTCTGGAGCGGCGCGAAGTAGTCGCGGATGGCCGAGGCGTCCATTTGCCGCGTCCCGGCGATTTTCTCCAGCGCTTCCTGCCAGGGGCGACTCTGGCCCATCTCCAGCATGGCGTTCAACCGGCTTCCCGCTTCGCGGTTGCCGTAGATGGAGCAGCGGTTCAGCGGTCCCGTGCAGCCGGCCGCCTGGGAGAGGGCCCGGTGAAACTGGAATTGCAGGATATCGGCGAGGAAATAGCGCGTGTAGGGCACGTTCGCCGCCACGTGATATTTGGCGCCGGGGTCGAACTCGCCTTCCGCCCGCGCGCCCGGGGGCGCGATCCCCTGGTATTTCCGCCGGAGCTCCCACCACGTCTCGTTGTACTTCTCCGGCGGGATCTCGCCCGAGAAGACCTTCCAGCGCCACTGGTCGATCATCAACCCGAACGGCAGGAAAGCGATCTTCTCCAGCGCGCGCTGGAGAAGCAGTCCGATGTCTTTCGACGTGTCCGGCGCCTTGTCGAGCAAACCCAGCTTCACCAGGTAATCGGGCGTGATGGACAGCGCGATCGTGTCGCCCACGGCTTCGTGGAAACCGTCGTTGGCGCTGTCCCGGAACAGCGGCGGCTGGTTGCTGTAGGCGCGCTGGTAGAAGTTGTGCCCCAGCTCGTGGTGGACCGTCAGGAAATCCTCGCCCGTGATCTGGATGCACATCTTCAACCGGAGGTCGTCTTTGTAATCGACGTCCCAGGCGCTGGCATGGCATACCACGTCGCGGTCCCGCGGCCGCAGGAAGAGGGAGCGATCCCAGAAGGTCTGCGGCAGGGGGGCGAAGCCCAGCGAAGTGAAGAACCCTTCGCCGTACTTCACCATTTGTTTCCAGTCGGTGTTGCGCTTCTTGAGCAGGGCCGTGAGATCGTAGCCCGGGTCGGCGTTGGCGGGGGCCACCAGGGGATAGATGTTCTCCCAATCCTGCGCCCACATATTCCCCAGCAGGTGCGCGGGAATGGGCCCGTTGGCCGGAACCGCGTCGCCATATTTCTGCCGGAGCCGTGCGCGAACATAGGCGTGCAGCGAGATGTATAACGGGCGCACCTGCTCCCACAGGCGGTCCACCTCTTTGGCGAAATCGTCCGGCGGCATGTCGTATTTCGAGCGCCACATGGCCCCGTTGTCCTGGAACCCGATCTGCTGCGCTCCCTTATTGGCGAGGGCGACGTAGCGCCTGAAATCGTTCCGCATGGGTCGCGCGATGGCATGCCAGCCCGTCCAGGCGTCCAGCAGTTCCTTGGGATTGCGGCTCTCCGCCATCGTCTTGCTCAGGTCGTCCAGGGTCTTGCAGGCCGCGGGACCGCCCGGGCAGTATTTGCCTTTGCCATACAGCCCTTCCATCCCGGAAACGATGCGGGTCAGCTCCTCGCTCTCCTTCGGGTCCGAAGGCGTGGCAATCGTCAGGGAGAGCTTGAGCAGCCGGATTTTGCGCGCGGTGGTGGGGTCGAGCGAGAGCCCGTCGAAGGCGGTGGATTGCTTGGCGTCGGCCACCGTGGCGGCGATGGCCCGCTCGTCCAGCTTGGCGGCGACGGCTTCGCTATCGTCGGTGATGTAGGTAGCCTTGATCCAGTCAGCCCGGCCCGCATCCACATTGAGCGCCATAAGCTTCTGCTCGGCGTCATTGATGAACGTCCTGGCCTGTTCGGGGGTAGCCTTGCGCCCGGCGCACCCGGCCAGCGCGAGAAGCGTGCACACCAGGCACGCGGCGGCGCGAATCTTCATGCCTAATAAGATACCAGCGGGCGTACCGCGGGCGGCGCGGGCAGGCGCGGCGGCGCGGAGCAGCTGGTTTGTCGGAGCCGGCCCGCTCGTGCTAGCATCAAAGTATCTGCGTGACATCGCGGGGACGTAGTTCAGTTGGTTAGAACGCCGGCCTGTCACGTCGGAGGTCGCGGGTTCGAGCCCCGTCGTCCCCGCCATTCCTTTCACCAAGCTTCCCTGTTTTCAGAAGCGCATCATGGCCGCGCGCCGGACCCCGGGAGGCGGCGGATGGGACGGCTCGTATCCGTCGAGATCGCGCCCGCGAATACCCGCTGAAAATAGAGAGCAGCCTCCGTTACCTGATCCTGGCTGTCGTACAGGCCGAAGTCATTTTGCGGGTCCTGGTCAAAGAGTTGCCAGTGGATGATGAGGCGGACGCCCGAAGCCGCCGCCGCGGAGATGACCGCCTGGAGCCGGCCAATGACTTCCGAACCCCATTGGGAGCGTGCGAACCCCATCTCGCCGATGATCACGTGTGGGGAGCTGGTGATTGCACGGATGGTCTCGATATCCCTGGCCAGCGCGCCCCCCGGATCCGCCTGGTTGATGCTTTCGTAGGACGAGTAAGACACGTGCTCGAATCCCATGCCGGGCAGGACGTCGTAGAGCACGCTGCCGAGCCCCGCATCGGCCAGCGCGTGCACGATCGAGATCTCCGGGGCCTGGTACACCTCGATGCCGGCCAGCCCGACGGCCAGCGCACGGCGGCGGCCGTCCGCGATGCCCCGTTCGCGGGTTTCCAGCCAGCGGCGGAGCCCTTCGAGCGTCTGCCAGGGGCCGGCGTTGCCGTTGTACAGGGCGGGATAGGCGGCATCGCACTCTGCTCGAAACTTCGGATCGGTCGCATAGGCGTAGGCCGCTCCGCAGTAGACCGTGTTGTCGGCCTCCCAATTCGAGATGATGAACGCCTTCCCGCTGTCGTGATAAGCCTGGTAGAGGTGCAGCGTGAGGTCGCTGTATTCGCGGACCATGGCGGCTGCATTCTCGGGCGTGTAGAACTCCGGGTTCACGTATCTCTGGGTCCTGCAGTCGCCGAAGCCGGTTCCGTCGTAGGCGGTAAGCATCACCAGTTCGATTCCCGGATAGGAGAGCGCCGCCGCCACATCGGCTTGCCGGGCGAGCGCGGCCAGCGAATAGTCGCGATAGCACTCACGCCCAAGCCCGTAATCGGCGTAATAGGTGGGAGAGAGCGTCACGCGGACGGCGTGGCCGCCCAACGCGGCGATGTGGGCAACGCCGCCGGTCATGGACTTCGAGGCGGCTCCACCCCAGTGATACACGCCGACCAGGACCTTGCCGGGCGTCTCGGCGGACATCCAGGCCTGACCGGCCAGGAGCGCGGCGGCGAGCATGTGGGGCCTCATGTGGAACCTCCGGCCGTAAGGAAGGGCACGGAACATTCCAGATGTTCAGGCCTGTAAAATCAGACGATTGCGCGGATTTGCGGGCGGTGGGGCGAACTGCCGGGTTAACGCATTAACCGAACGGTTAATGGAGAACCGCTCCCTTGAGGTCCAGGGTGCGGACCAGCCGGAGGAGCGAGTTTGGATGCAGACCGAGCAGCCTGGCAGCCCTGACATAGTCGCCGCCGGCTTGCTGATAAGCTTCTTCGATCAGGCGCTTCTTGGTCTCGATCAGGGCCCGGTTGAAGTGGGAGGACGGTTCCGCGGTGGGAGCCTGCAGGACCGCTTCCGGCAGGTCTTCGGGGAGAATCAGCTCCGTTGAGCCGAGCGCGACCGCGCTTTCAATGGCGCTTCCGAGTTCACGCACGTTGCCGGGCCATACGTATGCCAGGAGTTTGGCATGGGTCTGAGCCGAAATACCGGTGACGCGGCGTTTGACGCGCTCGCTGTGGAGGACGCGGAAGTAGTTGGCGAGCAGCGGGATGTCCTCCCGGCGGTCGCGCAGAGGCGGGATGGCGATCGAGATCACGTTCAAGCGGAAAAAGAGATCCGCACGGAAGCGCTGATGGCGGACCGCTTCCGCCAGATCGCCGTTGGTGGCGGCGACGAGCCGCACGTCGAGCTTAATGGGGCGGACGCCGCCGACGCGCTCGAACTCGCGCTCCTGCAAGACCCGCAGCAGTTTGGCCTGAATGGGCCCCGCGAGCTCGCCCACCTCATCCAGGAATACCGTGCCGCCTTCCGCCGCCTCGAGCTTTCCTTTTTTCTGAGCCACGGCCCCGGTGAACGCCCCTCGCTCGTGCCCGAAAAGCTCCGTTTCCAGCAGCGTATCGGTAAGGTCGGCGCAGTTGATGGCTACGAACGGCCTGTCCCGGCGCCCGCTGTTTTCGTGGAGCGCGCGGGCCGCCAATTCCTTCCCGGCGCCGCTTTCGCCGGTAATGAGGACGGTGGAATCCAGGGGGGCGATCCGCGAGATGGAGTCATAGACGCGCCGCATCGCCGGACTTTCGCCCACCATGCGATGCCGGGCGGTCAACTCCGTCCGCAGCCTCCGGTTTTCGCTTACGGGCCCCTCCGTCCGCCGGGCTTCATTCAGCGCCAGGGACGTGATTTCGCCGACCGTGGTGAGGAGCCGAAGGTC
>JAIQFU010000172.1 GCA_020073115.1 Terriglobia bacterium | reverse complement strand
CCGCCACGTAGCTCACGTTCCGATTCGTCTCACATGCATTGAGTCTTTCGACCTCCTGTACGAGAGGGTCGAAGCCAACCGCGTGTAAGCGATCGCCGAAAGCTCTCCAGTGCGCGCCAATACCGCCACTCGCGCCGACATCGACGACCGTGATCGAATCCGTCAATCCGTCGGTTATCGCGCGTGGGATGAATTTTGGGGAACAGTTAATTTCCATCGGGAGTGAAAAGCCATTATATTCCTCAGGGGAGTCGCGCCATAACTATCGGTCGGATAGCTTGCCGCGAATGTGCACGCCATGGGTTATACTCGCTGTTCAGATATGCGCGCCTGGGGGGCATCTATGCCTCTGCTCCCGCACTTTCAGCGCGGGCGCGCTGCTCGGGAACAGTTGGCGCGGGGCCCGTCGCGCGGGGCGCTTCTGTGCTACCAGTTGTCAGCGCGCCCCGTAAGCGGCTTCCTCCCGGCGTAATGAGGCATGGTTCCCGTACCGGCGGTCTGGAGTGGGGTTGTCGAAAGTTGAGGCGATGAAATTTCACCTGTTGCCATTTCTCAGGGAAGAAGGGTGCGGCCGATTACGAAACGGGTCGCTTTTCCTGGTTGTCTGGGTCGCCGCCATGGGCATGGCCTGCGGTCCGAAGGATAGCGCCACGCGGGAAACAATCTCGACATCGGAAACGGCCGGGACGATCCGCATGCCGCGTCTCGACGCAATACAGGCGGCCGGGACTGGGACCATCGCTCGGGCCGAAGGCGGGTGGAAGATCAATTCGGACGGAGGAAGCGCATTTGCGGCCGCCGTGGTGCTGTGGGGTTATGGCAATATTCCCTGGAGCGGCGTGCTCGAGGCCCGGGTCCGGGTAACCAAAGGCGAGATGTCGTTCGGGCTCCTTACCTCGGATTACAAGCTTCTCGGCCAACGATTTCTCAGAGCCGGACCGGATGTCCAACAAATCGGCGGCACGGTTCCAGGAGCGCCTTGCGAGGCGGTGTTGGAAGCGGCGGACCTTGTTTTGCGCGCGGTGAAGCTGACGGATGCGGTCTCACTCGGGAGCATTACAGGCATTTCGCCCGCCACGCTGGAAAAGGGGCCGCCCGTCCGCATTGTCACCCCGGCGTCCAATTACGTCTATGTGGCAAGTATGCCCTTGGCTCTCGGACAGCCCACAGGAAATGTATTTCTGTACGCGAAGATGAGAGTGGTTCGCGGCCAGGTCGGGATTGGCATTCTGAACCGCGACGGCCGCGATTTTCAGGGACACGAGTACCTCACGCCCGCGCCTCAACCCAAAGACGTCTTCGTTCCGATTCCCACCCCGGCGACCGCGGGGCTTCTCGTGATTCGAAACGGGGCCGCTGGCTCCTCCGAGGTGTTGATCGACAATGCCGCAGTGTATGCGTTGCGGTAACCCGGACCGTCCTTGGCCCATAGCCTGGGGGAGTGGTGCGCCGCGTGTGGAGGGCGGCGGTGGCGCGGCAACATGCCAAAAATGAGAAACCTTGCTCTCATGGCGCGCCGATTAGGCGCAGCCGCTCTCGGCCGGAATCTTCCGGACGGTCCCGCTGGCGAGTCGCGTGCCGATCGTGTCCAGCGTCCGGCGGGGGATGGGCAGCGCACTCCAGATCGAACGAAGTGGTTGTTGTTGCTCTTCCCGCCCTTACTCGCGGCTGCAAATCCCAGTTGGCTATATACTCTTCCTACCTTCATCGATTCCTGGCTCTACTGGGGCTACTTTTTGCATTTGCCCGAGTTCAAATCGTTTCTATTTCCCAATCTGTATTACGGAAGCCGGCTCCCCTGGATCCTGCCGGGCTATGTCGTGCACCAGTTGTTCGATGTAACAACCGCTAAATATATTCTGCATTTCGCCTTCTATTACGCGGCGGCGTTCTCGCTGTACTTTCTGCTGAGGCGCGCAACAGGCCGCAAGACCGCACTGCTGGGAACAATCGTTTTCTGCACCCACTCCGCATTCCTCAGATCGATTGGGTGGGACTATGTAGACGGCGCCGGAATCACGTATTGTCTGGTTGGGCTGGCGTGCGTCTCGCGAGCGATCGACGCTCCGCGTCGCGGACTATGGCTGATGCTGGCGGGCATGGCGGGCGCGGCGATGGTGTATACCCAGTTGTTCCTGTTCGCCTTCGTATTCTTCCACCTGGCGTTCTACTCGGTCATGGCCGGCAGACGGTCTCCATCCCGTACGATTGCGTCCGCAGCCAAAATGCTCTTCTGGTACGGCCTTGGAGGCGCGATCCTAACTGCGGCGCTCGGCGCCATTAACTACCGCCTCGACGGGAACTTCTGGTTTTATGGCGTATCGATCCGTGTGGCGAGGGTCCTCATTGTGGGCCCCGTCTTGCACAGTCGCCTGAGTACAGCGCCCTGGATCGGCATCCCAATCTCGGTGGCGGTGGCGTGCGTCATTTATCTGATTCGCGCAGCCTACCGGAAGACGCTGGCCTGGGGAGATCAGAGAAGCTTTTTCATTTTTCAATATCTGGGAGCCTGTCTCGTAATGGTCTGGCTTGAGTGGAGTACCGGCGCTCTTCTGAAGTTCGATTATTATGCCAGCTATCTGCTCCCATTCATGTTTCTGGCTTTAGGGTGCCTTCTGGCTCCAGCCGCCAATGACTGGCCCGTGAAGGCGTATTGGTGCGTGGCTGTCGGATCGGGCGTCGCGTTTGCGGCGTCGATCCGGATGGCCGGCGGTGGCGTAGGCGACAAACTGCAAAGTGCGGGGGTCGGCTGGCTGATCGTCATCGCGACCATCGGGTTGGTCGCAGTGATTGTTGCGCCTCGCAAGTGGCTCTTCATTGTGCCGGCGTTGAGCGGATTGTGGATTTACCAGACAGCGTACGTCGGGTTGCAGGAACCCGCCGGTCCTTACAGGGAAATCTTTCAGAGGGCGCAAAAGGCGACGGAGCTGGTGTGGCCATATATGAAGAGAGGTCCCGTTGAGTTTTGGTACGACATAAAGGAGAGCCGAGGGCTGGAGTTCAGCTTGCTGAACTCGGTGTACTTGTCCGCATACTCTATGCTCGGCTCGAACTTTCCCGATGTAGATAATAGGGCCGGTTTGCAGCCGGGGCGGGTGGTCGCGGTCTTGTCGGGAGAAAACGGGACAGTCGAAAAGCTCGACCGCGCTCTTAAGCCAGACGCGTTGAGGGCGGCTGTGATTGCGGAGAGAAAAGTGGACGACGGCGGCAGCGCATTCACGGTCAGGATGGTGGAATTACAGGAGAATATCTCGGGCCTGCGAAGCCTCAGCGTGGCCTCACGGGACGGAACCGCGTCGCTAAAGCTCGAGGAGGTGAACAAACCCCTGGACTTGCCTTCTTCGGGCTGGCGCTTGTCGGAGTATCCGGATGGAAGAGCCCGTCTCGAACAGCGGCCGGAGGGCGTCCTGGTGAGGACGGCGGGGCATGTGTCTGCGTATGGGTCCTGGTACGGCCCGCTCATTGCGGAACGAAGCGGGGCGTACCGCTTTACTTTGAAATACCGCTTGATTCAGGGAGATATAGGATACAGCGGAATGACTGAAGACATGGGCCACTGCTTCGGCTCCGCGGTGCTGCCCCGGGGCACGCGCAGCAGCCAGACCGCGACCTATGCTTTGCACCTCAAAGCCGGCGAGGGGGTCGTGCTTCTGATCTCCAACAATCCGCCTGTAAAGCCGCAGTCGGCGGAATATTTGATTGAAGCGCTACGAGCGGCGGCGGTATTCGACGAAAAGGACTGAGAAGGCGGGAACGGTCGGGCCGTTGGAGTTCGCCGCCAGGCGAAAGGATCGCGGCGAATCAGGCCTCTATCGGAATCCGGCTTCGCTCCACAATCGCCCCAGGAATTTCAACCCCGTGCTAATGCTCGGGGCGCCGCTGGCGCCGGCGACTCTCTGCCCCTCCGTTGTCGGGAATTCGACCACCTTCAACCGCCGTTTCAAGGCCCGCATGGTCATTTGATATTCGATCGTGTAATCGGAGGCGTCCAGTTGCAGCAGTCCCGCGGCGCGCGCGGTGATCGCCCGGTATCCATTGATCGAGTCGGTAATGTACGGGCCCTCCTTCCGAAACCCCAGGTTCGCCAGAAGATTGAACGCGTTATTCGCCCATTTTCGAGGACGCAATAGGTGTTGGTCCTCTTCATTGACCGCTCCGGCCATCATACGGGAAGCAATCACCAGGTCCGCTCCCATCTCGAGATGCTTGCGGAACTTCGGCAGATCCGCGACATCCTCGTTGCCGTCCGGCGAAAAGAAGATGTAAGCGTCAGAGCGTAGCTCGCGGAAAGCCAGAAGAAAGGCCTCCCCGCGGCCGCGCCGGCTTTGGCCGACCACCCGCACGCCGCGGTCACGGTAGAACTCCACCGTGCCATCCGTGGATCCGCCGTCGATGGCGACGATTTCATCGTAGCCGGCCTCGACGGAGGGCGCCGGAATCAGCGGATAGATCTTTTCCAGGCACTCGCGCTCATTGCGAGTGAGAAGGCATAGAGTGATTTCCATAATCGGCGTACCAGCGCACGGTGCGCTGCAATCCTTCCAGAAAAGGAACCCGGCTCCGGAAGCCCAGCTTCTTCGTGGCCTTCGAGGTGTCGCAGTGGCGTCTCGGCTGGCCGGTAAGCCCCGCGGGTTGAAACCGCGGCGTAATCGGAATGCCCCGTATTTCAGACACGAGCCGGCCGATTTCGCCGGCGAGGTCGGCGATGGTGACCTCCTCGTCCGCGCCCAGATTGACCGGATCGGCCGCGGGGTAGCGCGCCGCGATTTCCAGAAGGCCGCGCGCGAAGTCGTCGACGTAAAGAAACTAGCGCGAATGCGAACCGTCCCCCCAGACCTCAAACTGTCCCGTCGTGGTCTCGAAGGCCTTGCGGATCAGCGCGGGGATCACGTGCGACCTCCCCTGGTCGAAGTTGTCGCGCGGCCCGTACGCGTTATAGGGGCGCGCAATCGCTACCGGAAGGCCGTACTCCTTCGCGTACTGGGCCCCAAGAAACTCCTCCATCCGCTTGGCCCAGCCGTAGCCGGAATTGGTTGGCTCCGGCTCTCCGCGGGATCCTTCGTCCTCCGGCGTGGGCAGGCTGCAGAACCGCGGGTAGACACAGGCGGAACTGGTCACCAGAAACCGCTCGGCGCCGTTTTCGCGAGCTGCCCTGATGACGTTCAGGAACATGCGGATATTGGCGTCGAAGATGCTCGCGGCATGTTCCGCGTTGTATTGCAGACCGGCCACCGCCGCGGCCAGGTTCAATACCACGGAAGCGCCCTGCAACGCGGCCCGGGTCTGCTCCAGCGATTCCAGGTCGCATGGGCGAAACTCGATCTTTTCGCCGGCATCCGCAAGGAAGCCCGGCCCCGACCGCGACGGCGCGATGCAGCGCGCTCCCAAGGCAAGCAACTGCTCTACCACGTGGCTGCCGATGAACCCCGTCCCGCCGGTTACGGCCACTGTCTTATCGGCAAAATACTCGCGTGTGGCAGGGTGAAAGTCCTTGGCGCCGTAGAGGGGAGGGAAACGATTGCTCATAGGGGGTATCGGTCCGCGAGTCCTTGTTCCTCCAGGTCCGTCCGCAGCATGAGTCTCACGAGGTCGCCGAAGCTGGTGCGTGGCCGCCAGCCCAGCTTCTGACGCGCTTTGGCCGCATCTCCGATCAATAAATCCACCTCCGTGGGGCGGAAGTAGCGGGGGTCCACCTCGACGAAGCCGCGCCAGTCGATGTCGCCAAGGGCGAGGGCGCATTCATCCAGAAAATCGCGGACGCTGCGCGTGCACCCGGTCGCCACGACATAGTCGTCGGGCTCGTCCTGCTGGAGCATCATCCACATGGCTTCCACATAGTCTCCGGCATAACCCCAGTCGCGCTTTGCATCGAGATTGCCGAGGTAGAGCTTCTTGTCTTTACCGGCGAGGATGCGGGCGATTCCGCGCGTGATTTTACGGGTTACGAACGTTTCGCCGCGCCGCGGGCTCTCATGGTTGAACAGGATGCCGTTCGACGCATGCATGCCGAACGCTTCCCGATGGTTTACAACCTGGTGGAACGCGTAGACCTTCGCGCACGCGTAAGGGCTGCGAGGATAGAAAGGAGTAGTTTCCTTTTGAGGGATCTCTTTTACCTTTCCATACATTTCCGAGCTGGACGCTTGATAGAACCGGATGAGGTTCGAAGCGCCCGACACGGTCCGAATCGCCTCCAGGACCCGCAGCATGCCCAGGGCGACTACATTTACCGTGTAGATCGGTTCGTCGAATGAAACGCGTACGTGGCTCTGCGCCGCGAGGTTATAGACTTCATTGGGGCCGATCCGCTCGATCAATTGCTCCAGCCGGCTACCGTCCGTCAGGTCTCCATAGTGCAGGATCAGGTGATTGTCGGGCTCGTGGATGTCCTTGAACAGGTGGATGATTCGCCCCGTATTGAACGAGGAGGAGCGGCGGATAATACCGTGAACTTCGTAGCCTTTCCCCAGCAGCAGTTCCGTCAGATACGAACCATCCTGCCCGGTGATGCCGGTGATTAACGCCTTCTTCATACGGTTGTCCCCACCGACAGCGCGGTCCGAGCGACATAATCCACCTCGGCGTCGGTCATAAGCGGGTGCGCGCCCCAAAGCAATCCTCGATCCATGATCGCGTCGGCGCCGGACAACGTTCCTGCTATGCGGTGTGGCAAGCGCGCCAGCGCCGGTTGACGCGCCATATTGCCGCAGATGATTGGGCGGTGTTCCACGCCCCGCTCGTCGAGGCGGCGCTTCAGCGCGTCGCGCACCTCCCGGTTCCGGCAGAGCATCGGAAAACCAAACCAGGCGCAATCCGCGCCCGGGGTCGGCTGCATCGGCGAGATCGTACCATCCTCTATCAGCGCCCCGAGGCGCCCGATCCAATCGGCCGCGATAGCCTTCCGGCGCTGGTTAAAGCCATCCAGTCTGCCAAGCTGAACGAGGCCGAAAGCCGCGTTGATTTCCGTAGGCCTCACGTTGAATCCGGTATTTACAAACAGAAAAGCGGGATCGATTTCCGGGTGCCGGGCCTCGATCTCACCCCGCCGCTTCAGTTGTCTGGTCCAACCGTGAGCGCGGAGACAGCGCATCAGTTCGGCGATCTCGGGGTCGCGGGTCGTCACCATGCCGCCCTCGATGGTGGTGATGTGATGCGAGAAGAAGAAGCTGAAAGTCCCGATATCGCCCATCGTTCCGGCAATTGTGCCGCGATACCGCGATCCCAACGCCTCACAGGTATCTTCGATGACCCACAACTCGTGTTCGGCGGCGGCTGCCAGCAACTCGTCCATCGCGACGGTGTTGCCCAGAACGTGCACCGGACAGACGGCGACCGTTTTGCGGGTAATGGCCGCTTTCATCGCCTCCACGTCCATCTGGAGCGTTCGGGGGTCGCTGTCGACAAGGACCGGGATCAAGCCGGATTGAATGATCGGCCAGATTGTGGTCGACCAGGTCACAGCCGGAACGATCACCTCCGCGCCGGCAAAGAACTTCCGCTTCCCCGGGCGCTTCGGCGCCGCGTCGTTGGCCAGGGCAAAGAATGCGAGCAAATTCGCGGAGGAACCGGAATTGACAAACGCCGCCTCTCCGCCGCCGAGGTAGGCTGCGAACGCGCTCTCGAACTTTTCGCACCGGGGACCCATCGTGACGAAGCCGCTGCGCATTGCCTCGACGGCCTGCTCGATCTCTTCTTCTCCGAAGGTGCTCACATTAAGACGGATGCGCATCCGCAAATCTCCCATTTTTCCGTTCGGCCGCTGAAAATGCGCCATTTCGGCGGGGCAGCCCAAATCCTAGAGGCGGTCATATTTGACGAGACTGGCAAATCCGCGGTCGGTTGGCGCGGGGCAGCGAAGCATGGATTGGTTGACGCACCTGATTGTATCAAGCATACCGGCGAGAGTTCGAGAGCGTACGGCATGCGCAACCGCTCTATCCCCTCGGAAGTGGGGGGGCGTGGACCTCGCCATAGAAGCTATGCTGTTTCTGTAATGGGTAGATGGATTCCGGAAGCATCCTTTAGAAAATTCCTGTCTGCAATGCCGGTCTGCACGGTGGACGTGGCTTTATTGGCCCCGGATTACAGCCGGGCCCTCCTGTTCAAGCGCTCGATCCCGCCCCTGGAGGGCTGCTGGTTCACCCTGGGCGGCAGGTTGTGGAAAGATGAGACCCTGCGTGACTGCGCGGTTCGGCAGGCCGAAGTTGAGGCGGGTCTGCAACTGGATCGCTCTCGCCTTGTCTTTGGCGGTGCCTTCGATGAGATTCATGATGAGTCCCGCTTCGGCCGCGAGGTCACGTATCATTGCGTGAACGTATGTTGGGGGTATGTGCTGAGCGGGGACCCGGCTATCCGGTTGGACCGCCAGCATCGCGAATATGAGTGGCGGCCCTTAACCGCCCCCGATCATCATCCTTTCCTGGTCAGGAAACTGGCCGCCGCTCAGAGCGCGCTTCGAGACCAATCTCCAGAGGTTTGACCCCGAAGCGGGTGCGGGCTCCGGGCGCATTGCGCCGCCCTTATCCGAAACCGGCCGGGAGACTCGCCATGCTAACCTGGACGTCAAACCAAATTACAGGGACTGGCCGGCGGGATCGGCGGGGCGCTTCGGAACCGGCCGCCCCATCCCGGCTGGGAAAGAAGGATCGATTCGACATGTCTTCCGAGACGGCCGTGGATAAGTCTCCCGTAGGCGCGACTTCCACCGCCAGCCGTTCCATGACGGTGTTTCTGGCGGCCGGAGCCGCCTACGCCGCTATACTCCTGTGCGTTTGGGGGCCTTTCGCCAGGACCACCGGAATGGGATGGGAAACCTACTTCATCTTGACGAGCGAGGCCACCCACTCCTGGCGCAATTTCTTGTACCTTCCGGATCCGCTGCGAATTCACCAGTCCAACTTCTACGAACTCGCCTACCGGATGGGGGAGGCGATGGGAATCCGCGGCTCGTTCTTCCCGTTTGAGCTGGTCTATGCCTGTTTGTGGTGGGCGCGCAGTGCGCTCGCCTTTTTACTGCTTCGCAGGCTCGTCCCAAATTCCTTTCTCCTTCCATTTACCGTAGGCGCCATCATGTTGATTCATGCGCCGGACTATCTGCTGGGATGGTTGGGGCAGATGCATCAGTGGGGGATGTTTCTGTGGCTCTTGATTGCGCTCTATCTGCTGGTGGTCGCTCTCCAGCAGAAACGACTCAGCCGGGCGCTTCTATCGGCCGCGGGCGCGTGCCTCTTTGTATATATGGCTCTTTGGACTTACGAGATCCCTTTGTTCATCATTCTGGTGGCGCCGGTGATTGTAATGTGTGTTCTCCGGGTAAGGCCTTCGCGAATCTCGCTATTGTCGTCCGCTTTGTGGTACGTCCCATCCGCCGTATACGTCTGGCTGAGCTATCAGCGATATGCCCACTCCATGGGAGGCGATTACCAGCGCTCTGTGATGCGAGCGTCGCTCGATGCATCCGGCATCCTGAGCGACTGGGTTTTCAATATTCGTTATAGCCTGTCGTTCTGGGCCTGGTATCCGTCCGACGCCTACATGCCCCAGTCGCAGCTTTACCTGTTGGCGGCGGGTGTGGTGGCGATATTCGTTCTAGTGGGCGTCTTCCTGGCGCGGCTGGAAGGACGGTCCTCCGCGGGGATCGCGCGCGCCCGTCAGCTCTGGGCGGTGTTCGCCGCCGGCCTCATTTTTCTGGCGCTCAGCTTCCCCGCCTATCTTCTGCTGCAAAGCGCTCGCATTCCGCGGCGAACGCATTTGCTCGCGGCGATTGCCGCCGCGATGGTCCTGGGCGCCGTTGTCGCCCTTCTGGCCCGGGTTTTTCCGCTGCGCGCCCGCGCGTTCGCCGCGGTAGGCCTGGCCGTTCCGATTATGTGGGCCGGAGCATACCGCGCAATCGAACGTGAGGGGAATCACCGCTGGGAATGGAACGTGAACCTTCAGGTCATGCGCCGGCTTCTCCGTGCGGTTCCGGGGGTGCGGCCGGGAACTGTAGTGGTGCTGACGGGCGTCCCCAAAACGCCGGATCCGTTCTCCGGGTCCGCTTTTTGGCTCAATAACTCCCTTCAATTGGCTTTCCCCGGAACCGATGTTTCCGGCGTGTACTATTTCGAGGACAGCACTCCCGGGCCGGGCGATAATCTTAGACTGCGCGACGGACGGTGGGAATACTCGGGCGAAGGCGTGGCGCCGCCCATCCGCGCCGCCGGCGTCGATCAAACGCTGGTTCTGCAGATGGATTCATCCGAACGCGTGAAGGTGCTCAACAGTATCCCGGAGTTCGTGTGCGGCGGCCGGTGTTCGGGGACCTACGATCCGTACGGGCGGGTTGTTCATCGCGCGCCGGCCAGGGAAGCGTTGCTGCGGTACGGTCCGCTGTGAGGCGCGGCGCCTCGAGCGACGCCCAAGGAGGAGGCGCATGCGCCAGCTCGCTGAACTGCTGCTTGAGCGGCACTCTCTCTATCGGGGGTTTCGGAGGCTCACGGGCTCCGGCCGCCTCAACCGTGAGTTTGTCGAGAAATACGTACGGCC
>JAIQFU010000667.1 GCA_020073115.1 Terriglobia bacterium | reverse complement strand
GCCTTCTTCAGGGCCACCAGGCGGTCCCGTTCGGCTTGCGTCATCAGTAGTTGTCCTTCTTGCACCTCCCCAGCCTGGGCGGTGTCAATAGGACATTTCTACTTTGCGCAAATAGGACATTATCATTTTGCGGCGACATGTGCCCTCGCCCGCCTTGCGGCTGTCCGCGCCATAGAAGATAATCGAGTCCGGTGATTCCGGACAGGGCTGTCGTTTTCATCGCGATCCTCTGTTCGCCCCTGGCGGCGCGGGCCGGCGGCGCGCCTGCGTCCTGGATCCCCGCCCGCTGGGAGGGCGGTCCGCTGGAGCTGGCGCGCCGCGCTCGAACCGGAGCCTTGCCGGCCGGCCCCGAGGTTCGCGACCTTATCGAGAATTGGTACGATCCGACGACGCTCCGCCTTCTGGACGGCTCTCGCATCAATTGCCTTCTGGTCACCTGGAGCGCCGGCGCGGACGCGGCCATCGAACGGCGCCAGCGCCAACTCGTGACGGCATATGCGGCCGAGGCGCACAAGCGCGGCATCGCGGTCCTGGGGCTCGTCTATCCCGGCCCGGAGGCCCCGAAGGCCGCGGCGGAAGCGAGCAGCCTGGACGGGCTGGTTCTGGATGGCGATTTTCCCGTCCCGCTCCGCGCGGCCCCCGCGCTGACAATTCCCATATGGCCCGATGCGGCTTCCGCCCGCGCGGCCAAGACGCCGGTGATCGCCCTTCGCGGCGTGCCGCCCGGGTCGCGCAACCTGGCGGATATGGGCATCCGCTCCGCGCCTTCGAGCGAGCCCTGGATCGAGTCCAACATCTGGCTGGTGCGCTCCCTGCGGATTGCGCCGCCGTTCCCCGCCGTCTGGATCGACCAGCAGCCCGCCGCCGGCTCACCCCAGGACTATGGCCGCGCCGTCGCGGACGCGGCGGTAGCCGGAGGCCGCTGGATCGTCGCTCATTGGCGCGCTTCTCGACTTCGCCGAGGCCAACGGCGCCGGGAGCAACCCCTACGGCAATCTCGCCATCGTACTGGACGGCGACGGCGCCGCGCAGGAGGACTACCTCAAGCTCGCGGCCCGCCGCCAGGTCCCGTATCGGATTCTTCCGCGGGGCGGGCTCACCGCCAAATCGCTGGCAGACTTTCGCGCGGTGCTGGCCCTTGCGCTCACGCCCCCCTCCGCCGCCGAGCGGGGCATCCTGAACGCGTTCGCCCAGCGCGGCGGAGTGGTGATCGCGGGTCCCTCGTGGGGCCATCCGCCCGCGGGCGACCGATACGCCGAGCGGCCCCTCGGCAAGGGACGCGCCGTCGTCTACCGCGACCCCGACCCCGAATCCGTGGCGCGCGATCTGAAGGACATCCTGTCGCCGCGAGAGATGGGGGTTGTCGCGTTCAACGTGCCGTCGGTGATCACGTATACGGCCGGGTTCGGCCCGGGACTGCTGACCCATCTGCTGAACTATTCCAACTCGCCGGCCGAGTCCATCACCCTTCGAGTCCACGGCCGTTTCCAGTCCGCAAAACTGCTTCTGCCCGGCGCCGCCCCGGCCGACCTGCCGGTCAAGACGGAGGACGGCAGCGCCGATGTTTCCATCCCCAGGCTCCCGCTCTGGGGCGCCGTTTTATGGAGGTGATCATGCAAGTTCCTCGACTATCCCGGCGCGACTGGCTGGTCTCAAGCCTCTCCGCCGCCGCCCTGTCCACGGCCCGCGCATCCGCGGCGCCACCGCCCGCCGCCGCGCCGGCGCTGCCCGTCTCCATCGCCAAGGTCCCCGGCTACGATGCCGGCCTCGTCCCGCAATTCGAAGCCATGTTCGACCAGATCGGCGGGATCGGCTCGCAGGTGCGCGGGAAAACAGTCGCCATCAAGCTCAACCTCACCGGCGCGGGCCGCTTCGAAGGCTACACCGCCGGCGATACGCACTGGGTCCACCCCGCGGTGGCCGGCGCCGTGACCGCCGTGCTCGGGAAACTGGGCGCCCGGCGCATCCGCATTCTCGAAAGCGCCGGCGGACGCAGGCGGGAGGTCAAACTGGAAGACAAGCTGCTCTCCGGCGGCTGGGATGTGGCCGCGCTCCGCGGCGCCGCGCCGGTGGTGGAGTTCGAGGACACCGACGGCCCCGGCACGGACAAGCCCTACTCTACGTTGAAGGTGAAAACCCAGCCCTATGTCTTCCCCGCTTTCAACGTGAACCACTCGTATGAGGACTGCGATTTCTTCGTGAGCCTGGGCAAGATGAAAAACCACGAAGAGATGGGCGTCACCATGTCCATCAAGAATCTGTTCGGGATTACGCCGACGGCGCTCTACGGCAGCCGCGAGCGGGTCTTCCATTACGGGCAGACCCAGGCTCCCTCGGGCGCTCCGGCGGAACTCGATCCGCGGTCGAACCGGTACGAAGGCTGGCGTCTGCCGCGGATTTTGGTGGATATCGTGGGCGCGCGGCCCATCGACCTGGCGATTCTGGACGGCGTAGTTTCCACGGTCGGCGGCGAGGGCCCATGGGTGCTCGGCGCCAGGCCGATCAAGCCCGGCGTGCTCGTGGCCGGCCGCAACTGCGTCAACGTGGACGCGGCCGCCATGGCGCTGATGGGCTACAACCCGCGCGCGGGCCGGCGCGAGGCGCCCTACCGCCTCTACAAAGACCCGGCCAGCCACCCCAAGGAACAGTTGACGCCCGGAGACGAAAGCTCTCAGTACGCGGATAACATGATGCTGCTCGCCGAGGCCGTGGGGATCGGGTCGGCCGACCTCAGCCAGATCGACCTGCGCGGCGCGCCCATGAAGGACGCCGCGTACGATTTCGAGGCTTTCTGAAAAAACCAGATGCCGAAGCCCAGGCCTTAGTATGGCGGTCGATCGCGCCGGCGAGGTGGTCTTGCGCTGGGATGGCGCCGGGGACTGCGCCCCGTTGCTGGAACCCGGCGGGATCGACGCAGTGATTCCCGGGGATGCCGTCCGCCTGTGCGCCCGGGAAGAGTTCGGCCGCGCGGGGTCCGTCGGCATCGTCGCGGTCAACCCTGGCGCGTGGCCGGGCGCCCAGGCCGCGGGACGCGCCGTGG
>JAIQFU010000171.1 GCA_020073115.1 Terriglobia bacterium | reverse complement strand
CCACCGGGCACGCCGGCGCCCTGGGGCGGGGGCGGGAGTTGTTCCGGCTCATCGAAGCGAAGAGCAGGGATCCGGTCCACGGAGGCTACCTGGAGGCGTGCAGCCGGGAGTGGGGCGCGCTGGAGGACATGCGGCTGAGCGAGAAAGATCTCAACTGCCCGAAGTCCATGAACACGCACCTGCACGTGCTGGAAGCGTACACCAACCTGCTGCGCGTTTGGAGAGGCCCGGAACTGGTGGCAAGGCAGAAGGAACTGTTGGAACTGACGATGACGCGGATCGTGAACTGCGCCACGGGACATTTCCGGCTGTTCTTCGACCGCAAGTGGCGCCCGCTGACGGACCACGTGTCGTTCGGACACGACATTGAAGGCAGTTGGCTGATGGTGGAAGCGGCGGAAGCGGTGCGCGACGAAGGATTGCTCGACCGCGCGCGAAAACTGGCCGTGGCGATGGCGCAAGCGGTGTACGACGAAGCCCGGGATAAGGACGGCAGCATTTTCTACGAGGCCGATGCCCAGGGGCGGCTGGTGGACCCGAACAAACACTGGTGGGCGCAGGCGGAAGCAGTGGTGGGTTTCTACAATGCGTGGCGGATTTCGGGACGCGAGGAGTTTCTGGAGGCGGCGTATCGGGCTTGGGAGTTCATCGAGAACAAACTAGTGGACCGGGTGCATGGGGAGTGGCACGCCAAACTAAAGCCGGACGGGACGGCGTTCACGGAGGCGGAGGATACGGATGCGTGCCTGGTGGGACCCTGGAAGTGCCCGTATCACAATGCGCGGGTTTGCTACGAGATGATCGACAGGTCGGGGAAAGAGAACTAATGGGCCACGGATGAACACGGATAAACACGGATAAGAAAACATTATGTGTTATCCGTGTTCATCCGTGTTCATCCGTGGCCAAAAACGTTTTGGAGCGGATTATGCAATACGGATACTTCGACGATGTATACCGGGAATACGTGATCACGCGGCCGGATACGCCGCTGCCTTGGATCAACTACCTCGGCTGCCAGGAGTATTTCGGCATTATTTCCAATACGGCCGGCGGGTACTCGTTCTACCGCGACGCGCGGCTGCGGCGGCTTACGAGGTATCGATACAACAACGCTCCGTTCGATCTGGGCGGGCGGTATATCTACCTGCGCGACGATGCCACGGGCGAGTTCTGGTCGCCTTCGTGGCAACCGGTGCAGCGCGAGTTGGAGAACTATACGTGCCGTCACGGGGTGGGGTACACCACCATCGGGTCGAAGCGGGCGGGGATCGAGGCGAGCACGCGGTACTTCGTCCCGCTGGACGAGAACCTGGAGATCTGGCAGTTGACTCTGACGAACCGGCGGCTGAGGGGCGCGGCCATCTCGGTGTTCTCATCGGTGGAGTTCTGCTTGTGGGACGCGATGGACGACTCCTCGAACTTCCAACGGAATTTCAGCATCGGGCAGGTGGAGGTGGAGGACGGCGTCATCTACCACAAAACCGAATACCGCGAGCGGCGCGACCATTTCGCGTGGTTCGCCTGCTCGGAGCCGCTGGCGGGATTCGATACGCAGCGGGACACGTTTTTGGGGGCATACCGCGGGTGGGACCGGCCGGCGGCGGTGGAGCGCGGGGCGGCATTCAACTCGGAGGCGCATGGGTGGGCGCCGATGGGTTCGCATCACGTGCAGTTCATCTTGCAGGGGGGCGAGACGCAGCAGGTGGTGTTCGCGCTCGGATACCACGAGAACCCGACAGACCGGAAGTTCGATCCGCCCGGTTCGCAGATCCTCAACAAGAAGACCGTCCGGCCGCTGATCGCGAAATACCGCGAGGCGGCGAACGCGGACGCGGCCTTCGCGCGGCTGCGCGCCTACTGGGACGATTTGCTGGGCATCTGCCAGGCGTCCACGCCGGACATCCACACGGATCGTATGGTGAACGTGTGGAACGCGTACCAGTGCATGGCCACGTTCAACATGTCGCGGTCGGCGTCGTTCTACGAATCGGGGATCGGGCGCGGCCTGGGATTCCGCGATTCGAACCAGGACCTGCTGGGCTTCGTGCACATGGTTCCGGGGCGCGCGCGGGAGCGCATCCTGGACTTGGCGGCGACGCAGTTGCCCTCGGGCGGCGCATATCACCAGTACCAGCCGCTGACAAAAAAGGGCAACAACGAGATCGGCGGCAACTTCAACGACGATCCACACTGGCTGACCGTGGGGGTGGCGGCGTATTTGAAGGAGACGGCCGATTGGGCCATCCTGGACGAGCCCGTGCCGTACGACAACCAGCCGGGGACGGAACAGCCGCTCTACGAACATTTGCAGCGGTGCTTTCGCTACGCGCTGGAGCGCTTGGGACCGCACGGGCTGCCGCTGATCGGGCGCGCGGACTGGAACGACTGTCTGAACCTGAACTGCTTCTCCGATGCGCCGGGGCAATCGTTTCAGACCACGACGAACAAAGAGGGCAAGGTGGCGGAGTCGGTGTTCATCGCGGCCCTGTTCGTGCTGGCGGCGAAGGAAATGGCGCCGATGGCGGAGCGGCGGGGACTGGCCGAGGAGGCGCGGACGTACCGCGCCGAAGCCGCGAAGATGGAGGAGACAGTCAGGCTGCACGGGTGGGATGGCGAGTGGTTCCTGCGGGCCTACGACGATTTCGGGGCGAAGGTGGGGTCGAAAGAGTGCGCCGAGGGGAAGATCTTCATCGAGACGCAGGGGTTCTGTCCGCTGGCCGGAATCGGATTGGAGGACGGGCTGGCGCGGCGGGCGCTGGACGCGGTCCGCAAATACCTGGCCACGCCGCACGGGATCATTTTGCAGCAGCCGGCGTACTCGCGGTATTACCTGAACTTGGGCGAGATCTCATCGTACCCGCCGGGATACAAGGAGAACGCCGGAATTTTCTGCCACAACAACCCGTGGGTGATGATCGCGGAGGCGATGGCGGGTAACGGCGACGCCGCGCACGACTATTATTCGCGGATCAACCCTTCGGCGCGGGAGGCGATCAGCGACCTGCACCGGTGCGAGCCGTACGTCTACGCGCAGATGATTGCGGGGCGGGACGCGCCAACCCACGGGGAGGCAAAGAACTCGTGGCTGACGGGGACGGCGGCGTGGAACTACTACGCGATTACGCAGTGGATCCTGGGGATCCGGCCGGAGCACGAAGGGCTGCGGATTGCGCCGGCGATTCCGGAACGGTGGAGCGGGTTTGAGGCGGACAGGAAGTTCAGGGGAGTGATGTACAGGATTGCGGTGAAGAGGGTGGGGCCGGGCAACGAGGTGCGGCTGAGGGTGGAAGGGAAGGCGGTGGAAGGCAATCTGGTGACGCCGCCGAGGAACGGGAAAAGCGAAGTAAGGGTGGAAGCAAGTATTGGGCAGGCTTCGGCGGGGGCGGGGGCGGACTGAAGTCCGCCGCAGGCTGAAAGCCCGCCCCACAAGCCCAGGGAGAACCGGGCGTGTACATCGCGGACGAGAAGCGGTATCAGGAAATGATCTATCGCCGGTGCGGGCGGAGCGGGTTGAAGCTGCAGGCGATTTCCTTGGGGCTGTGGCATAACTTCGGCGGGGTGGACCCGTTCGAGAATATGCGCGCCATGCTACAGCGGGCGTTCGACCTGGGGATTACGCATTTCGACCTGGCGAACAATTACGGGCCGCCGCCCGGATCGGCGGAAGAGAATTTCGGGCGGGCGCTGCGGGCGGACCTGGGCGCGTACCGGGACGAGCTGATCATCTCCACCAAGGCGGGTTACGACATGTGGCCGGGTCCGTACGGCGACCGGGGGTCGCGCAAGTACCTGCTGGCGAGCCTGGACCAGAGCCTCAGGCGCATGGGATTGGAATACGTGGACATTTTCTACTCGCACCGGCCCGACCCGGAAACGCCGGTGGAAGAGACGATGGGCGCCTTGGACCACGCAGTGCGCGCGGGGAAGGCGCTCTACGCGGGAATTTCCAATTACGGCCCGGAGCAGACGGCGCGGGCGGTGGCGGCGCTGCGCCAGATGGGAACGCCCTGCCTGATCCACCAGATGAAATACTCGCTGTTCGTGCGGACCCCGGAGCTGAGGTTATTCGCGGAACTGGAGCAGGAGGGCATCGGGGGGATTGCGTTTTCGCCTCTGGCGCAGGGCCTGCTGACGGGGCGGTACCTGGAAGGGATTCCCGCGGATTCGAGGGCGGGCAGGGGCGGACCGTTTCTCAAACCGGCGGACGTCACGGAAGAACGGCTGGAGAAAGTGCGAGCGCTGAACGAGATTGCGCGCCAGAGAGGACAGAGCCTGGCGCAGATGGCTGTAGCGTGGGTTTTGAGGCAGCCGGCGATGTCCAGCGCGCTGATCGGGGCGAGCCGGGTGCTGCAGATCGAGGAGAGCGTGGCGGGGCTGAGAGGGTTGGAGTTTACCGAAGAGGAGTTGGAGCGGATCGAGCGGGCGGGCGGAAGCTCCGGGCCGAAGCCCGGCGGCGGGGCCGAAGCCCCGCCCCACGAGATACATCAGAAGTAGAATTTCGCGGCGAGTTGGAGGGTTCGCGGGAAGTTCTGCTGTTTTTTCGGCAACTGGCCGAAAGTGGAGTCGCCGAAGTTGGTGTCGGGACCGGGGCGGATGGCCGTGTTGGTCACGTTGAAGGCCTCGCCGCGGAGCACGAAGCGGAAGCGCTCGTTGATGGCGACGGACTTCTCCACCGCGGCGTTCAACTGCGGCTTGGCCGGGTTGAAGATGGTCGAGAAACGGTCCTGGTTGGGGTTGATCACATAGGCCGGCAGGCTGGAATAGCAGCTCTTGTTGTTATTGAACCAGCTATTCTCGTTCTGATTCGCGGTCTGCCACGTGCCGCAGTAATTCAGGAGCCCGGGCCACGCCACGGGGAAGCCGGAAGCGTAGCTGAAGATGTAATCCAGCCTCCAATCCCCCACCAGACGGTTGAGAGCTGCGCTCTTGGGGCTCCAGGCCTTGCCGTTCCCGATGGGCAGATCATAAACGCCGCTGAAGGCCAACTGGTGGAGCTTCGTGCCGTCGTCGATTTCATATAACAACGGCTCGTCGGTGAGGTAGTTGTCCTTCCGGTGGTCGGCCTGCATCTGCTTGCCGTAGGTGTAAGACAGGACGTAGGTGAAGACGCCCGCCTTGGCATTGCCCGAAACGCGGCGTTCCAGTTTCACCTGGAGCTGGTCGGAACGGTAGTGGCCCACCTGAACGTACTGCTGGGTGAGGTTGGTGAACAGCGGCCAATTGCGGACGAGCTGGGAGTAGGAGATGGTGGGGTTGGCCGCGATGGACTGCGTCTTGGGCAGCACCCCGTAGAACGGGTTGGCGAAGGTCTTGCTGAAGAGGCTGGGGGTGGCGATGGCCTGGTTCAACTGGTCCTGGTTGGCGGGAGCGTTGTCCATGTTGAAAGCCACGGGGACGAAGATCTCGCGGTTCCCGGAGTAGGAGACTTCCAGGACGTTGCCCTTGGGCAGCTCGCGCTGGAACCCGGCGGAATACTGGTAGGTGCGGGGGATGCGGTAATCCGGGTTGTAGAAGGAGATGGGGCCGCCGGCGTTGGTCATGAGGCCCGCCGAATTGCCCGCGGGCGCGGCGATGCCGACCGGGAAGGGATTGGCGAGCGAATAGGGACCAGCGAGGTCGGCGCCGGAAGAAGGCGTCATGCCATCGGGCGCCACGGCGTTGTAGCCGGTAGTCTGCGAGTAGCCGTACTGCGAGGAGAGGCCGTCCTGCGCCTGGCGGTAGAAGACGCCGCCGCCGGCGCGGAACACGGTCTTATCCGTGATTCGATAGGCGATGCCGAGGCGCGGAGCGAAATTCGTCCAATCCGTGTTATAAACCCGGCGGGACTGGCCGTCGGCTCCGGCGAAGAGCATGCCTCCGTAGAGCGCCTGGGGAGCGGAAGGATAAGGGACCGCCGCATTCGGGTTGGCGCTGTTGTACTGCTGCGCGAGGGTGTTCCAGTTGGAGACGACGGCGGAGCTGTAGGGGTTCACGGAATTGAAATCGAAGCCGCGGATGGCGCGGTTATAGCGCTCCATCCAGGGAAGCTGGACTTCATAGCGCACCCCGGCGTTGACCGTCAGGCGCGGGCTCACTTTCCAGTCGTCCTGCACGTAACCGGCGTTGAGCGGGCGCGTGATGTACTGGGAGGCGTTGTAATCCACCTGGCCGCTGGCGGCGTCGCCGAGCATCAGGCTGGCGATGGGGCTGCCGTCGTTGAAACCCAGGCCCTGGTCGCTGTAGTGCTGGGTCCAGCCCTGGTTGAAGCTGAGGAGGCCGGAAGCCCAGCCGGCGTTCTGGCTGGGACGCGCCTGGTAGAGCACTTCGCCGCCGATGTGGAGGGTATGGGCGCCGTGGGTCATGGTGAGGCTGGGATTGAGGTCCCAGGTATTGAAGGACCACCAGTTGACCAGGGGCATCCACTGGTTGCCGAACAGGCGGGTGTAGTTATTGCTGAGGGCCACCGACGGCGCGGCGCAGCCGCTGATCGTGGGGGCGCAGTTGCCGTACATCCCGAGGCTGGAAGCCTGGTAGCCGGGGTCGCCCCAGCCGGGCTGGTTGTTGCTGAAACGGCCATAGGAGGCGCGCACATCGAAGATGGCGGTGGGGGAAACCACGTGCGTGAAATCCAGGATGTAGTTCTGGTCGGTGCGCTCGTTGTTGATGTTGCCCTGGCTGGCGGGGTTGTTGAAGCCCGTCCAGTCGTCGTTTTCGGAACCGTGCTGCCAGGTGAACATGCCGTAGAGGCGGTTGCTGTCGTTGAACACGTGGTCGAAGCGGACGATGGGCTGGTTGTACGCGTACTGGTCCTTGGTGTTGGGGTTATTGAAGTTGTACTGGAGCGCGCTGTTGGTGGGGTTGGGGAAGAAGGAGAGCATCTTCATTCCCACCGGGCTCAGGCGGTTCTGGGGAATGATGTCGCCGGGAAACTCGCTGCGGACGTAGACGTGGCCGGAGCAGCCGGACGACGCGTTGCAGGGGACGCTGGTGAGCGGGTCGTAGACATGGATGCCGTCGGCGCCGAAGAGGCCCTGGCGCATGTTGAGGGTCGGGATGGTATCGGTGGCGGGGGCCGGAAGCACTTCGCGCCAGCCTTCGAAACTCAGGAAGAAGAAATCCTTGTTTTTGCGAACGGGACCGCCGAATACGCCGCCGAACTGGTGCTGGTTGTGATAAGGAGTGGCCTGGCCATTGACGTTGTTGGCGAAGTTATTGGCGTCCATGTATGAATTGCGGAAGTAATCGAAGACATCGCCGTGGAACTCATTCGTTCCGGACTTGAGGGTGGTATTGACCGCGCCGCCGCTGAACCCGCCGAACTGGGCGTCGTAGGTGTTGGTCATCACCTTGAACTCCTGGACGGATTCGATGTTGGGGGCCACCTGCCAGGCGCCGCTGTTGTCGCTGACGCGGGCGCCGTTGAGGAGGAAGACGTTGGTCCCGGTGCGGGCGCCATTGATCTTATAGGCGTTGCTGACGTCCCATCCGCGGGTGCCGGAGTACCCGCCGGGGCCGAAAGCCTCCTGGGTGAAAAGCACGCCGGGGGTGAGGGCCATCAGCATGTATTCCTGGCGGCCGTTGAGGGGCAACTGCTGGGTCTGGAGCGGGTCGAAGACGAGGCCGCGGCTGGCGTCGGCGGTTTCGAGCGCTTCCTGCTCGCCGTTAACGGTAACTTCCTGGTTCATGCGACCGATCGCGAGGCGCACCGGCAGGTCGACCTTGGCGGCCACCCGGAGCTCGATGTTCTCGCGTTTCACGGCCTGGAAACCTTCGGCCTTGATTTCGACGGCGTACGTGCCGGGGTTGAGATATGGAATGGTGTAATGACCATCCGCGGTGCTTTTGGTTTGGACCACGGCGTTGGTCTGGACGTTGGTCGCGGTCACGGTGGCATCGGCGATTACGGCGCCGCTCGGGTCGGTGACCTGTCCGGTCAGAGTAGCCCGAAAATCCTGCGCGTAAACCGAAGCCAGCGAGGCGATCGACAAGACAATGCCTGCGAAGACACTCCTAGCGTTCAACTTCATTCTCCTTTGCTGTGCGGCGTTCCGACTCTCTGAAGCGGAACGCCAAACGGTCGGGGGCGGGCGTGGGCTCCTTTAGAGCCGCATCAGCCCGTCAGATTTTTTGTTCGTATGGGAAGGAGAATGCAATCCGACGGCCAGGATGGTACGGTTGGTAACAAAAGACTTGAATGTGGATAAATTCAACAAGAGGGATTCAGATAGGTATTTACCTATGGGAATCGGTAGGGTAAGTACCCTGGGGCGGCAGGCGGGAGCCGCGATCTCGGAGCAATGGATCCAGTCCCGTAACTCCCAGCGGCCTGCGACCTTCTCCAGGGCGTGCCAGGTCGCCTGGGCGCACAGGGTTCCGCACCAGTCGAAGGTCTTCACCACCGCGACGGTGCGGTCGCGGTTGAAATAGACATTGCCGAGGGTGATCAGGTCCATCGCGCCGGCGAAGCGGCGTTCCAGCGCGGGACCGGGCGGGTTCCGGCGGGGGTCCATGAAGCTGCCGCCCTCGAGCGGGGTGAGCAGTTCATACGGTTTGGACGCGGAGAACCCGTGCTCCAGCCGGAAGGACTGGCCGCGCAAGGCCAGATAGTCGCTCATGATTTCAGCGAGGGCTGCGCGGCGCTCCAGGGGCGGGACGAAGCAACGGTCCGGGCGGCCCTCCCCGGCCATGCCGGTGACATCGACGACCAGGTACTTCGCGCTGCTATCGGCGTGCGGGAGACTCGGCCGGGCCAGGACAGCGGAGTAGACTGCGTAAACGTCCGCCCGCCGGCCTGCCGGGACCGGCGGCGGCGCGGCAACCGCAGCGAACAGCAGGAAACCAGGGATCATGCTCTCAGGATTACACTGGTGCTGGGGGCGGGGCTCAGCCCGGCCCCATCCTTCCTCTAATGGCCCGCAAGCAACAGACGGCAAAGCGCTGGTTCGTGCGTGGACGCGTGCAGGGCGTGGGATACCGCTACTTCGCGCAGCACGCGGCCGCCGCGCTCGGGCTGGCGGGTTACGCCCGGAACCTGGACGACGGCCGCGTGGAGGTCTACGCCGCGGGTCCCGAGGACAAGCTCTCGGAGTTCGCCGGGATGCTGTATCGCGGGCCGCAATGGGCGGACGTGCGCGGCGTCGAGGAGCAGGAAGCAGCGGTCGAGCGGTCCGGATACTTCGAGATCGAGTAATCCGCGGGCGCCGCCCGCGCCACGCTACACTGGACTAGTCCCATGGAAGACCTGAAGAAGCTGATCCGTGAGGTGCCCGACTGGCCGAAGTCGGGGATACTCTTCTACGACATCACCACCCTGCTGAAGGACAAGTGCGGCTTTCGCGCCGTCATCGACGGCCTGAAGTATCATTACAGCGAGGCGGAAGTGGACGTAGTCCTGGGGATCGAGGCGCGGGGGTTCATTTTCGCCCCGGCCCTGGCTTACGCGTTGGGCGCGGGCTTCGTGCCGGTTCGCAAGCCGAAGAAACTGCCGGCGGAGTGCGTGAGCGTCAATTACGGGCTGGAATACGGGTCCGACACGCTCGAAATGCACAAGGACGCCATCGAAAACGGACACCGCGTACTGATTGTGGACGATCTGCTGGCGACGGGCGGCACCGCGGCGGCGGCGGCGGAGATGGTGCGCAAAGTAGGGGGCGTGGTG
>JAIQFU010000170.1 GCA_020073115.1 Terriglobia bacterium | reverse complement strand
TCGAGCTGGAGTAACATCATAAAGGTACGCGATGCCTTCAATAAGTTGGATTTTCTTCTTGTATCGGACCTCTTTATGACACCAACCGCTGCCATGGCGGATGTCGTGTTTCCTGTGGCCGCTCCTGCGCCTGCAGCAGCAGGGCTGGATCTCATCCGGTTGGGGCGTTTCGGAGAACAACCGGAAGGCGCGCTACTACTCGATCACGCGGGCGGGCCGGAAACAACTGGCCGCCGAGGCGGAGAACTGGGAGCGCATCTCGGGGGTGATCGCGCGCCTGCTCGAACTGGCAGCGCAGAGGTGAATCTTGTTTGCCCGCGTCCGCACGTTTTTATCGAAGCTCGGCGGCCTGCTGGCGGCGCGGCGGTCCGACCGCGAGTTTGAGGACGAGATCCGGACGCACCTGAGCCTTCTGGCCGAGCGATTCGTGCGGCAGGGGATGACGCCGGAGAAAGCCCGCCATGCCGCGCGGCGGCAGTTCGGGAATTTCACGCTGGTGAAGGAGGTCAGGCACGAGATGCGGACATTCGCGCCACTCGCCACGTTTTTTCAGGACGCCGCCTACGGCGCCCGGCTCCTGCGCAACAACCCGGGATTCACGGTGGTGGCGCTGCTGACGCTGGCGGTGGGCATCGGGGCGAACACTGCGGTCTTCAGCATGGTCAGGGGCATCCTCATGAAGCCGCTGCCCTATCCCGAGGCGGAGCGCCTGGTGGTCCCGGCCACGATTTTCCCGCGGTACAACACCGACCGCGGCGCGGTGGCGTTCGCCGACATCCTCGATTGGAAAGCGGAGCGGGGCGTCTTCGAAGCGGTCGCGGCCATGAGCAGCGGCGACGCCGACCTGACGGGGGGCGAGCAGCCGGAACGCGTGCCGGGCGCGCTGGCTGACGAAGATTATTTCCGCGTGATGGGCATCGCCCCGCTGGCCGGGCGGTTCTTCAGCCCGGAGGATAATCTTCCAGGCGCCCCGAAGGTCGTGGTCCTGGCGCATCGTTTCTGGATGCGCCGCTTCGGCGGAGACCCTGGCGCGGTAGGCAGCCGGATCGAGATCGGCGGCGCGCCGCACCTGGTGATCGGGGTGGCGCGCCCGGAGGCGATTTGGCCCGAGGATGCGGAAATGGTGCGGCCCCTCGGAATGGGAGGTCCCCGCGACGCCAATATGCTGCGGCGCGACAACCATACCCTGCGCGCGATCGCGCGCCTGAAGCGGGGCGTCCCGCTGGGAGAGGCGCAGGCCAGGCTGACGATCATGGGGGCGCGGGTCGCGGAGCGGGAGACCAATCGCGCCGGGACCAACTGGAAACTGCACCCGCTGGCGGGTTACATCGTCGGTTCCACTCTGCGGCGGACGCTTCTGGTGCTGTTCGGCGCGGTGCTCCTGGTGCTGCTGATCGCGTGCGTGAACGTAGCCAACGTGCTGCTGGCGCGGGGCGCGGCGCGGGAGCGGGAGGTGGCGGTCCGCGCGGCGCTGGGCGCGGGCTGGAAACGGCTGGCGGCGCAGTTCCTGGCCGAGAGCGCGCTCCTGGCGGCGGGAGGCGGGCTATTGGGCGTTCTGGCCGGCTACGCGGGGCTCAAGGCGCTCGTCCGGCTGGCTCCGCCGGATGTTCCGCGGCTGGCCGAGGTAAAAATGGACTGGACCGTGCTGGCCTTCACCGCCGGCCTGGCGCTGGCCTCCGCCGTGCTCGCCGGGCTGGCGCCGGCGGCGCGCGCGGCCCGCCTGGCGCCGGGGCAGTTCCTGCACGAAGCGGGCCGCAGCGTTTCGGCGGGCGCCCGCGGCGCGGCCTTGCGGCGCCTGCTCGTCGTCACCGAAGTCGCGTTGGCCATCGTTCTGCTTACGGGGGCCGGGCTGCTGATCCGCAGCTTCGGCCGGATCCAGCAGGTCGAGCCCGGATTCCAGTCCCGGAGCCTGCTCGCCATGGAGATTTTGCTGCCGCGCTACCGCTATCCCGGGGAGGCGCAGATTGGGCCCGCGTTCGAGCAGATGGCGGAGCGCATCCGGGACGTTCCCGGGGTGGTTTCCTGCGCCGCGGTGAGTTCGCTTCCGGCGGGCGGCGGGGGATTCTATCTGGGACGCGTGTTCCTGCGCGAGGGCCAGCCGGAACCGCCCGTGTCCGCCGACGCCCGCGCGGCGTGGAGCGTGGTCCAGCCGGGCTACTTCCAGACCATGGGGATTCCGATGCTCCGCGGCCGCGAGTTCTCCGCGCGCGACATCAAGGGCGCGGTCCCGGTGATTGTGGTCAGCGAGTCCCTGGCCCGCGAGATGTTCCCTCATGAGAACCCGCTGGGGCGGCGGATCCGTTCGTGGCGGGACGAGAACCTCTACCGTGAAATCGTGGGGGTGGCGGCCGACGTCCGGTACTACGGCCTTACCGAGAGAATGCCGAACAACGTCTACGTGCCGCACCGCCAGAATACCTGGCGCACGATGGTGCTGGCCACGCGGGTCGCGGGGGAACCCGGGGCCATGGAGAAATCGATCCGGCGCGCCATCTGGTCGCAGGACAATAAAGTCTCGATCGCCTGGGCCAGGACAATGGACGGGATCCTGCAGGCTCAACTGGCGCGGCCGCGATTCAGCATGTTCCTGCTGGGGATCCTGGGGGCGGCGGCGCTGCTGCTGGCGGGGGTGGGGATCTACGGCGTGCTGGCTTGCAGCGTGGCGCAGCGCCGGCGGGAGATCGGAATCCGCATGGCGTTGGGCGCCGGGCGAAGCGCCGTGCTGCGGATGATTGCGCGGCAGACGCTCGGGCTGGCGGGGGCGGGGGCCGCCTGCGGCGTGGCCGGCGCCCTGGCGCTGACCGGGCTGATGCAGGCCCTGCTCTACGAGGTGAGCCCCCGGGACGCGCGGGCGTTCCTGCTGGCCTCGGCGCTGCTGGTCGGCGTGGCGCTGGCGGCGGGGCTGATCCCCGCCCGCCGAGCCTCGCGGGTGGGGACCCGGCGGTGACCCTGCGATGCGAGTAGAAGAGTACCGCCGGTGGCCGGTTTGCGCCACCGGTTCTTTTGGCCTGCGCGCGCAAAGACCTCCGCAGGAGCGCCGAGCCGCTCACCCTGAATGAGCAAAAGGGCGTGTCGGGTTGCGCTGAAATGGAAGAGTAGGGAAGAAGGGTGGCGCAAACCGGCCACCGGCGTACTCATTCGGTTTCAGTGATTTCAGGTGATTTCAGACCCGCCCTCGACAAGTTGGCATTGAATTTGCTACAGTAAGGGCTAGCTCATTGTGGTACTTCTGCCCGATCATCTTCCCTTCATCTTATCGGGGCGCCACTTCCCCAGCAATCCAATCGAGGAGTAAGGTTACCAAAATTATGGCTTCCAACAACTTTGCACAGGGCGCCCAAGTCGAACACCAGAAGTTCGGTTTGGGCACCGTCATGGCCAGCAGTGACGAACGCATCGTGATCAAGTTCGACGATCACGGCGAGAAAAAATTCGTCACGAACATGGTGATGGGCAGTTTGAAGAAGAGCGACCGGCAACCCCCGGCTGCGCAGAAGAAGGGCGCCCGCAGGAAGAAGACGGCTCCGGCCACGGCTTAATCCTGGTATTCGAGGAACTTTCGTTGAACGCACGTCAAAAAAGGTTGTTTGAAGAAGCCCGGAAACGGAATCCGGAGCTCAAGATACCCTCCAACGCGACCGCCACGGAGTGGACCGAAGCCGACCTTGCGCTGATCAAGCAAGGCGTCGGAGACAAAACCAGCAGGTCCGAGCGCGCGCCGGCAGGCGCCGGAAGCGAGGCCGCCGGCGAGCCGCCGTCGGGCGAGCAAGCCGGGGCCGTGGTCACCTATTTCGAAGCCAAAGGCTTCGGGTTCCTGCGCCCGGACGACGGCGGACGGGACATCTTCTTCCACGTCTCGCGGCTGGCGGAAGGCCTGGCGACGGATTTGCGGCCCGGAACGCGCGTCCTCTACGAATTGGGGATGGACCGCACCGGGAAAATGGCCGCCAGCAGCATCCGGATCGCTCCTCCGGCATAACGGCTATAATAGAGAGACTCCGGGTAGGACAGGCGATATCCGTCTGTCCGCCGCAAGCGCCAGGCGAAACGCCTGTCCCGCCTTGCGCTGCCGCGGATCTGAAACGTTCTCATGTTCGACAACTTATCGGAGAAACTGCAGCGGGTTTTCAAGAACCTGCGCGGTGAAGGAAAACTCACGGCGGCCAACATGGAGAGCGCGCTGCGCGAGATCCGTATCGCGCTGCTCGAGGCCGACGTCAACTTCAAAGTCGTCAAACAGCTCATCGAGAATATCAGGGCCAAGGCCATGGGGGAAGAAGTGCTGGCCGCCCTCTCTCCCTCGCAGCAGGTCATCAAGATCGTCAATGAAGAGCTGATCAAGATCCTGGGCAGTCACGAATCCAAGCTGCGGTTCGCCAATGACCCGCCCAGCGTGTTCCTGATCGTCGGGCTGCAGGGCTCGGGCAAGACCACGTCCGCCGGCAAGTTGGCGCGCTGGCTCTCGCGCAACGGGCACAGCCCCATGCTGGTTTCGGTGGACGTCTACCGTCCCGCCGCCCGCGAACAGCTGAGGGTGATCGCGCGCGAGGTGAATCAGCCGATCTACGAGGGCGCCCCCGAAGAGAAGACCCCTTCGGAACTGGCGCGTTCGGCGCGCCGGGAAAGCGCCAACACCGGGCGCGACGTGCTGCTGGTGGATACCGCGGGCCGGCTGCATATCGACGACCAGCTCATGGTGGAGCTCCAGGAATTGAAGGAGCAACTGCACCCGGCGGAGATCCTGTTCGTCGCGGATGCGATGACGGGCCAGGATGCGGTGAAATCGGCGGACGAGTTCCACAAGCGTCTGGGGATCACGGGCGTCATCCTGACCAAGATGGATGGCGACGCGCGGGGCGGCGCGGCCCTTTCGATCCGCCACGTCACCGGACAGCCGCTCAAGTTCGTGGGCGTGGGCGAGAAGTTCGACGCCCTGGAGCCGTTCCACCCGGACCGCGCGGCCAACCGCATCCTGGGGATGGGCGATATCCTTTCGCTGATCGACAAGGCGGCCCAGGAGATCGATCAGAAGAAGGCCGTGGAGATGCAGCGCAAGCTGCTCGAGAACGACTTCACCCTGGAGGATTTCCGCGACCAGTTGCGCCAGATCCGCAAGCTCGGCCCGCTCGGCTCCCTGCTGGACATGATGCCCAAAGTGGGCATGCTGAAGGACCTGAAGGATGTCAAGGTAGACGAGAAGGAAATCGGGCGCGTGGTGGCGATCATCGATTCGATGACGCCGCGGGAGCGCGACAACCACATGATCATCAACGGAAGCCGCCGCCGGCGCATTGCGCGGGGGAGCGGCACCTCCGTGCAGGATGTGAACCAGTTGCTGAAGCAGTATTCCCAGGCCAGGAAGATGATGAAGAGTCTCTCCGGAGGTTTCCTGGGAAAAAAGTTGGGGAAGATGAAGCTGCCTCCCGGCTTCCCGTTCGGGGACATGCCGAGGTAAGTTACGGAGTATCGATGCTGATGATTCGTCTGGCGCGGTTCGGCGCCAAAAAGAAGCCTTTTTATCGCATAGTGGTGATCGAGAAAGAGCGCGCCCGCAATGGCCGCAGCCTGGAAGTCGTGGGGACTTACAACCCCGTGGCGACGCCGGCCCAGGTGATCCTGAAGCACGATCGCCTGGAGTATTGGACCCGGAAGGGCGCCCACCTGTCCGACACGGTGAAGCGCCTGGCGGACAAGAACCCCGCCCCGGCCCCGGGGGAACCCGCTGGAACCGTGGCCTGATTCGAACTGGGGAGATCTCGTAACTGTAAAGAACAGAACGGCCACGCGCCTCGTGAGCCGCGATGGATGCGCGTCGCTTAACCTGCCATCGGGTACTATGATTTTGAGGGGGGCGGGGTGATGAAGCAGTTGATCGAAGATATTGCGAAAGCTCTGGTTGACATCCCGGAAGAGGTGTCTGTCCGTCTAGTGGAGGGCGAGCAGGTAACGGTGCTGGAACTCAAGGTAGCGCCCAGCGATCTGGGAAAGGTCATCGGAAAACAGGGGCGGACCGCGCGTTCCATCCGTACGATCCTCGGAGCCGCCGGCATGAAGCTGAACCGCCGCTTCACGCTGGAAATCCTGGAGTAAGGTTGCCGGACGAATGGGTCGCCGTGGCGCTGCTGGGGAAGACCCGGGGCAACCACGGCGAACTCACGGCAGTGGCGCTCGGCAGTAAGCCGGAACGCTATGAGCGTTTACGTGAAGTGTACCTGTTCGGCGGGCGCGGGGTGAGCGGGACCGAACGCCACGAAGTGGAATCGACGTGGTTCCAACGCGGCGGGCTGGTTTTCAAGTTCCGTGGCGTGGACAGCATATCAGAGGCCGAGCGCCTCGTGGGCGCGGAAGTGCGGATTCCCGCGGCCGAACGCGACCCCCTGGAGCCGGGCGAGTTTTACCAGTCGGACCTGATAGGCTGCGAAGTGGTGGATCGCCGCACCGGCGAATCGCTCGGCCGGGTGGAAAGCTGGCAGGACGGCGGCGGCGCGGGCCTGCTGGTGGTGGAAGGCGATCGCCTGATCCCCTTCGCGCGATCGATCTGCGTGGAGATCGATGTGGCGGCCAAGCGCATTTTGGTGGAATTGCCGGAAGGGCTCTTGGATTTGAACCAGCGGTAGTGGGGCAGGGTTCAGCCCCGCTCGGCCGGGCGGGGCTGAAGCCCCGCGCAGGCTGAAGCCTGCCCCACCGAATCATGATCTTTCACGTTCTCACAATCTTTCCCGAGTTCTTCGAGGGGCCGTTCGCGTACGGCGTGGTGAAGCGCGCGCGCGATGCCGGCATCCTCGATATTCGCATCCACAATCTCAGGGATTGGACCCATGACCGCCACAAGACCGTAGACGATCGCCCTTTCGGCGGGGGCGAGGGCATGGTGCTGAAACCCGAGCCGGTTTTCGACGCGGTGGAATCGATCTGGTCCGAGCGAAAGCCGGAACAAAAGATCGTGCTGCTTTCCGCGCAGGGGCGGCTGTTCGACCAAAGCGCGGCCAACCGGCTGAGCCACGAATCGGAACTGCTGCTCATCTGCGGGCGCTACGAGGGCGTGGACGAGCGCGTCGCCGAACACCTGGCCGATGAAGAAATCTCAATCGGGAACTACGTGCTCAGCGGCGGGGAGTTGGGCGCGGCGGTGGTTATCGACGCGGTGGCGCGCCTGCTGCCCGGGGTATTGGGGAACGAGAGTTCCGCGGCGTTCGAGTCGTTTCAGGATACGGGCCACGGGGAGGGCCTTCTGGACTGCCCGCATTGGACCCGCCCGGCGGAATTCCGCGGCTGGAAAGCGCCCGAAGTATTATTGAATGGGAACCACGAAGAGATCCGGAAATTCCGCAAGCGGGCGGCGCTGGAGAAAACGGCGCGGTTGCGGCCGGACCTGGTGAAATAGGAGGTTGTGATGTGCAGGCACATCGCAGTGCTTCTGGCGCTCCTTCCCGCCTCTCTCTTTGCACAGGAGCGGGCAACGCTAAGACCTGAGCGAGACGATGCGTACCGGGTCGCGCAAAACGCGCGTTACTCAATGGCCCTCACTCTGGGGCAATCGCCCCAAACATATCTGGCTCAGAAAGAGGCGTCGCTGGCGCATGCTCGCTCGGAGTTCGAGCGGTTTCTGATCCTGCCCCGCGCCGCGAAGGCCGCTCTCGAAGCCGCCGCGGACGATCGGGCGGAACGGTACGCCCTCGAGGCGCTCCAGCTTGTGAGACGGACGGCAATGCCGGATCGCGTGGGGGCCGAGGGCCACCGTTGGGGCGTTCGCACCGACGCCGTTTTCTACGGCAACCTCGTGCTGGGGCGGCTGGCAGTGCTTCACGGCGATGTCGAGTCCGCCAGAAGGCACTTGCTGCTGGCCGGGCAAGCCTGGGGGGACGCGACCCTCGACAACGATGGACCGAACATGTCCTTGGCGCGGGAACTGCTCCTGGCGTCGGAGCGCGACACCGTCATTCAATTTCTTGAAGAGTGCCGCCGGTTCTGGAGAAACGACGAAGGGAAGATCGACCTCTGGGAAGCTCAGATCCAGCGCGGCGAGATGCCGACTTTCGGCCTCAACCTCTTTTTCTAACGGCTGTGCGGTCCGCAGTCTCCAGCTAGCCTCCTAGTTCGTATAAGATAGAAGATTACAGGAAATTTCCATGCACAACGCGTTGTTGATGAAGTTCATTCAGAAAAATCAGCGGACCGACATCCCCGTGTTCCGGCCGGGCGACACCATCCGCGTGCACGTCAAGATCAAGGAGGGCGACAAGGAGCGGCTCCAGGCGTTTGAAGGCACCGTCATCGCCCGCAATAACACGGGGATGGGCGAGAGCATCACCGTGCGCAAGGTCAGTTTCGGCCAGGGCGTGGAGCGTATTTTCCCGTTGCACGCGCGGGTGATCGACCATGTCGACGTGGTGCGCACGGGCCGCGTGCGCCGCGCCAAGCTCTACTACCTGCGCGGGCTGAGGGGCAAGGCTGCCCGGCTGAAAGAGCGCCAATAGCCTGCGGACCCCATGGAACCCGGGAAGGGCCGCCCGAAATTCCGGTGTGAGGCCACGCTGGAGCGAGAGTTGCACGCGCGCGGCTTCCGTCTGGTGGCGGGCTTGGACGAAGTGGGGCGCGGGGCCTTGTTCGGTCCGGTGGTGGCCGCCGCGGTCGTGCTGGCTCCCGACCGGCCGGTGCGGGGATTGAACGACAGCAAACTGCTCGAACCGGAACGCCGGGAGACCCTGGCGGCGCGCATCCGGGACCGGGCGGCTGGGTGGTCCGTGGCGGCGGTGGATGCCGCGACCATCGACTGCATCAACATTTACCAGGCTTCGCGCCTGGCGATGCGGATGGCGGTGGAGCGTCTCCAGCCGCAGCCGGACTTCCTGCTGGTGGATGCCGTGCCGGTGGATCTTCCCCTGCCGCAGCGGGGCTTGATCCACGGCGATGCCCGTTGCCACGCGATCGCCGCCGCCTCGATTGTGGCGAAGGTCTACCGCGACGCCTGCATCCGGGTTTGGGACGAGGTGTTCCCGGAGTACGGACTGGCCGAGCACAAGGGATACGCAACTCCGGAACACGCCCGGGCGCTGGAAAAATACGGCCCTACGCCGCTTCACCGCCTGAGTTTCGAGCCGGTGCGGGCGCGGTCTTTGTTCCCCGTGGATTATACTCCGCAGATGAACCTGTTCGATATGGCGGGCGCCGCATGACGCCGGGCGAACTCCCGCCGCCGGTGGCTAGCCCGTCCGCGGCCGAAGCGGCGCAGGTTCCCGCTCCCGGTTGCCGCTGGTACCACAGGATGTCCGCGGTGCTGTTCACCACGTTCTGCCTGGAGATCGGGTTTTTCCTGCTGATTTTCCCCTGGACCTCTTACGCCAACGATTTCGCCGCATTCCGCCCGGAATGGCGCCCGTACTGGGATAATACGTATATCCGCGGCGCGATCAGCGGACTGGGCGCTGTGAACCTCTACATCGCCTGCCTCGAAGTTTTCCGGTTGCGGCGCTTCGCCAAACGCTGACGCCCCGGGGGAGAATTTCCCATGACGCCCCTGAGAGAAATCAACGAGTTTCTCGGGAAGAAGCGCCTCGCGGTGATCGGGGTTTCCCGAAACCCGAAGGACTTCACGCGAACGCTGTTTCGCGAATTGCTGCAAAGAGGATACGACGCCATCCCCGTGAATCCAGCCGTAGAGGAGGCGGAGGGCGTAACGTGCTATCCCCGGGTTGAGGACATATCCCCCGCGGTGGAGGGCGCGCTCCTGCTCACCAGCCCCGCGGTTACGGAGAAGGTGGTGGAGGAGTGCGCGCACGCCGGCATCGACGCCGTCTGGCTGTACCGGGCGGGCGGCGCGGGAGCGGTCAGCCCGCGCGCCTTGGAGTTCTGCCAATCGCAAGGCATGCACACGGTAAACGGGGAGTGCCCGTTCATGTTCCTGCCCGGCGCCGCCTGGCCGCACCGCCTCCACGGCTTCTGCCGGAAAGTGGTGGGAAGATATCCGAAATAGCCTGGCGGGGCAACCCGGCTCCGAACGTGGCGTGAACATTCTTGTTTGCCGGCAAGGCGGGCAAAATGCCCACGCCACGTCCCGGGCCCCACCTTGCGTTGATGGACTGGATCATCTAAGATTCAGAACCATGAGGGCCCGAAAATTCCGATTCCTGGCGGTCTTCCTCCTCTGCCTCGCGCCCCTTCTGGCGGAGGACAACCTCAAGTACGGGCAACCCGCCTGCTCCGGGCCGGTGCTCGACAAGAGTTACTTCGTGGTCTGCTACGATCCCGGGCACAAGATCCCCACGTGGGTGGGATACGCTCTGACCAAGGACGATGCATCCGCCACCGCCGCCGACCGCAACAAAGGGAATTACGACTTCAAGCCCGACCCCGCTTTAAAGGGCAGTCCCCGCGCCGAAAACGCGGATTACGCGAAGAGCGGCTACGACAAGGGCCACATGGCCCCGGCGAACGATTTCAAGCGAAGCGTCGAAGCGCTGAAAGCGACGTTCGTTCTCACCAACTCCGTGCCCCAGCGGCATGGGGTAAACGGGGGCAAGTGGGCTGAAGTGGAAGCCGCGGTGCATTCCCTGGCGATTAAGAGCGGGACCGTGTGGGTCTTCAGCGGACCCGTGTTCGCAGGCGCGTCGCCCATGAAGACGATTGGGCGCGACAAGGTTGCGGTTCCGACGCACACCTACAAAGTCGTCCTCTGCGTCCATCCGGACGGTAAGAAAGAGATGTTTGGGTTCGTGTTGCCTAACATCGAGAAGCCGTCGGGCTCCGTTAGCGATTACACACAGAGCTTACGTTTCGTGGAGACGTTGGTTGGCCTGGATTTTTTCAGTAGCCTGCCGCAATAAAGATTCAGTTTACGTTTGCGGCTTCGCCTGTCGCAGCGGGTTGCCAGCGGAGCGCCAGGGGCTCCAAGGGCGGCTCTTCGGGTTGGACCTCTTCAATTTGCGCGATGAGGTCGAAGGCCTCCGGATCGGGGCTGAACTCGATCTCCACGGGGTGGGAGTCCTCGTTCAGCCACTGCCCGTCCGCCCAGCGGAGTTCCTCCACGTCTTCGCAGCCGGGAAGAGCGACCCGCAACCGGCTGCCGAGGATCGCCAGGACCATCGCAGCCCGAAGGGAGCCGTCGAGGTATCGGATCAAAATCCGCATGTGTCAATCATGCGCCGACGAAACGCAAAGATCCAGGTCCAGGGGTAATGGTTAGGGCAGTAGACCGTTACATAACGCGAGTACCATAACCGAGGGCATCAATCTGCCGGGTCGAGGGCCAGTTTCAGGGATTCGGAGGTCACGATCACGACGGAATCACTCCCCTCCGCAAGCTCGTAAGCGCCGGCGGATTGCAGCGTCCGGCGTTCGAGTTTGCCCGTGTTCAGGTCGATGAGGCGCACGACATATTTTCCGCGCGGCAGGTCGAAGCGGATTATCAGCGGCCCGGCCTTGGGCACGCCGGCGAACTGGCCCCCGAAGCCCCGGATCTCCCGCTTGCGGACGTAGCCGATCCAGAGCGGGTTGTGGGCATCCTTGAGCCAGGTCATTTGGCATCCGGCGCCGGCCCACAGGGGCCGCTTGAGCCGGGCGGGGTCGAGCGCCGCGAACGCATCCAGGGTCATGCCTTTTTCGGAAAGGCTGAAGGCGATCGGCACGCTTGTTTCGAGCGACCGGGTATAGGCGGCGAAGATCTTCTGCAGATTCGGATCCCGCTGCTTCTGGCGGTTGAGATCGAAGCCGATGAACTCGCCGGGTTTGAACGCCGGGTAGCGCGTGTTGTCCTGAAAGGCGGCATATTCGCGGCCGATCCGCACCACGGTTTGGGGCCTTTGCGGCGAGAAGTTCCGCGGCAGCGCCTTGAAAACCTTGGAGGGCCAGCGGTATTCCTCGGGGAACTCGTTGGTCCACTGCTGAAACCCCGCCTCTCCGCCGAGCAGGCAGAGCCAGATGGCGTCGCGATGGCTGAACCGCTTCGCCTCCAGGGGCACGGGGCTGTTGAAGAGGCCCCACTCGCCGTAGAAACTGGGGATTCCGGCATTCATGATCAGTCCGGCGGCCGCCGTGACGGCGGCGAAGTCGATGGACTCGTTCTCGCCGCTCAGCCCGGCGTAGGCGTGGGGGGAATAGAAATCCACGCCGGCGGTTTTCGTCCATTTGAACGGCTCGTAGCCGGCGATTCCGAAACCCGGGTGAGAGAGGGTCACGGGCATGCGCTTCAGCCGTTTCTTGATGGTTTTGACGATCTCGCGCGACCAGCGGATTTCGGCATCCTCCACGGGGAACATGAATTGCCGGCCGTTCCAGTTCTGCTCGTTATAGATTTCCAGGGCGAAGACCTGCGGCTCCGCGGCCACCCAGTCCAAAGCCTCCCGGAGGTAGAGTTTCTGGCAGGCGAGCACATCCGGATCGGTGAAGTAATCGTTCATGGCGGCAGGGCGCGGCGCTCCACCGCATTGCGGCTCACGTAGCAGGACGACCCGGGTTCCGGCAGGATCTGCAACTGGAACCGGATCCCGTAAGGCCGCGCCACGGTGAAGGCGCGGTGGAAGACCTGCTTCAACTCGGGATTGAGCTTGCCGCAGAGGTCGAGCACGTCGTTGCCGACGCGCGCGCGGGCGAACAGGCGCAGGGCGGTGACGCCGTCGGCCGCGAGCTGCTGGAACCAGCGGTCCATCATTTCGTCGGAAGCGTCCCAAAGATCGACGTGGCCCTGTCCGTCGGTCTGCTGCGCCGACCAGATGTAGGGCTTGACCTTCTCCAGTTCCGCCGGCGTCAGGGCGATACGGGCCCGAGTTGAAGCAGGTCTTCCACCGCGCCTTCACCGTGGCGCGGCCTTACGGGATCCGGTTCCAGTTGCAGATCCTGCCGGAACCCGGGTCGTCCTGCTACGTGAGCCGCAATGCGGTGGAGCGCCGCGCCCTGCCGCCATTCGTGGCGGCATTCATGACTGCAGGAAAGCAGGCATGGCAGGCTCAAACCCCACTCCACCACACATCAGAACACGAAGACGCCTTTGATGTAGCCGGGCGCCTGATGGGTTTCCGGCGACAGGGCCGCTTCGTAGTCCTCCAGGCGGAAGCGGTGGGTAATCATGCTTTCGGTGCGCAGGATGCCGTCGCCGGCGGCCGCGGCGGCAGTCTCGGTGAAGCCCGCGTTATTCCCGGCCCCGAGGACCCGCACGTTGCGCTCGTGGATGGAGTCCGGGGCGATGGCGACGCGGCAGCCGCCGAAGTATCCGGCCAGCGCCAGGGTTCCTCCGAACCGCGCCAGCCCGGCGCCGAAGTTCAGGAGATCGGGGGCGCCGGTGGCGTCGACGACCACGTCGGTTCCCCAGGGGTGCAGTTCGGCCGCGGCGGCCCGCAGGGCCTCGGGCTCTTCGAATACCCCGGCGGCTCCCCACGAACGGGCCAGTTCCAGGCGCCCGGTGCGGCGGTCGAGGCACAGGATGCGGCGCGCCCCCGAAGCTCTGGCCGCCGCCAGGCAGTTGAGGCCGATGGGACCGGCGCCCAAAACCGCCACGGTCGCGCCCACCCGGATCCCGCTCATGGCCGCCACGGCCAACCCCACGCCGAGCGGTTCCAGCAAGGCGCCCTGCTCGAACGAAACCGAATCCACCAACGCGTGCAGGTTGCGCACCGGGGCCAGCAGGAATTCCGCGTACGCTCCCGGGGCGGCGAAGCCGATCTGGCGGTATTGGGAACACCGGCGCCACTCCCCGCGGCGGCAGTAGCGGCACTGGAGGCAGGTGATTTCGTTATCGCCTGTGACGCGGCGGCGCAGCCAGGCTTCGTCCGCGGCAGAGCCAACGCGCTCCACCTCGCCCGACCACTCGTGCCCGGGGATCAGCGGAAAATGCGCCGCGATGCGGCCCCGCAGGACCTCCAGGTCGGTCATGCAGATGGCGGCCGCCGCCGTCCGGATCCGCGCCCACCCGGCGGGGGGCTCGGGAGTGGACGTTTCCATCAGGCGAACCGCACCGGGTTGTTCGAATTGGATGGCCTTCATTTTTGCCTTCGTTTTTGAGTTGCCCTTCGCGGCGCCATGCTATAGGATGTCATATCAATTGGTATGACGTCATATGCGCCTGGCCCTCGTTGACCAGCTGATTATCGGTTTCTATTTCGCCGCGGTGCTCGTTACCGGCTTCATCTTACGCCGCCGCGTGCGCGACAGCGAGGATTTCCTGCTCTCCGGGCGCTCGTTACCGCTGTGGGTGACGGGGATCGCGTTCATGGCCGCCAACCTCGGATCGCTGGAAATCATGGGGATGGTGGCCAATGGCGCGAAATACGGCATGCTGACCAACCATTTCTACTGGGTCGGCGCGATTCCAGCCATGATTTTCCTGGGCGTGTTCATGATGCCGTTCTATTACCAGAACAAGGTGCGGAGCGTGCCCGAGTATCTCAAGTTCCGCTTCGACAACCGCACGCACGCGTTGAACGCCCTCACCTTCGCCGTGATGACGGTGCTGATGTCCGGCATCAACATGTTCGCCCTGGCGGTGGTGTTCCGGACGATGCTGGGCTGGACTTTCAACTTCAGCGTGCTGGTCTCGGCGGGGGTGGTGGTGGTTTACACCTTCCTGGGCGGCCTCTCGTCTTCCATCTACAACGAAGTCCTTCAATTCTGCCTGATTGTGGTGGGCTTTCTGCCGCTGTCGATTCGCAGCCTGGCGGCGGCCGGAGGTTGGGCGGGCCTGCGCCAGCGCCTGCCCGACACCCTGCTGCATACCTGGCGGTACATGGGAAGCGGGGCGGAGAACCCTTTCGGCGCGAACTGGTTCGCGGTGACGTTCGGGCTGGGATTCGTGATGAGCTTCGCCTACTGGTGCACGGATTTTCTGCTGGTGCAGCGGGCCATGGCGGCGCGCAGCCTGAGCGCGGCCCGGCGGACGCCGCTGGTGGCGGCCATGCCCAAGATGCTCTTTCCGCTGGCCAGTTTCATGTCGGGGATGGCCGGCAACGTCACGGCGTTCAACACGGTGTGGACCTACGACCTCTACCAGAGCTACATCGCGCCCGGCCGTTCGGACGCGCACTACCTCAAGGTGGCGCGCCTGGCCACGGTGGCGGGCACGGCGCTGAGCGTGGCCACGGCCTACATCGTGCTGCGCTTCGACAACCTGATGGACTACATGCAGCTGATCGCCTCGTTTTTCATCTCGCCCCTGTTCGCGACGTTCCTGCTGGGCATGTTCTGGAAGCGGACCAACGCCACGGGAGCGTTTTACGGGATGATTGCGGGCATCGCGGGCTCCGTGGGCCACTACCTGGCCTACCGCGCGGGCTGGGTGCACTACCGCGCGGACATGGCGGCGAATTTCTACGGCGCGATGTGCGGATGGACGGCGTCGATGATCGTGACCATCACGCTGAGCCTTCTGACCCCCGCCCCCGACGCGAAGCGGGTGGCCAGCCTGGTGTACGGCGGGTTGCGCGACGCGGGGCCCAGGCTGCGCTGGTACCGCTCGGTGGAGTTTCAGGGGGCGTGCGTGCTCGCGGCTTTCGTGGCGCTCGACATTCTTTTCTGGTGACGCCGTGGACTATGTAATCGGGCTGGACATCGGATCCTCGGCGGCGAAGGCGGGGCTGGCCGGATTGGACGGGAGCGTTGCCGCCCTGGCCAGCCGGGCCTATCCCACGCACGAACCGCGGCCGGGCTATAAGGAGCAGGATCCGGCGGACTGGTGGCGGGCGGCGGCGGAATCGATCCGCGAGGTGGCCGCCGCGGCGCCGCCGGGATCGATTCTGGCGCTCGGCGCGGTGGGGCACCTTTCCAGCCTGACGTTCCTGGACGAATCGGGCGCGCCGATCCGGCCTTCGCTCGGCTTCCAGGATGTGCGTGCGGCGGCGGAGGCGGCGGAACTGCAAGCGGCTTTCCCGCGGGATGAACTGGCGGCCCTGCTGGGTATCGACCTGCCCCCGGGGCCGACCTGGCCACTCCCACGGCTGCTCTGGTTTCGCCGCCACGAGCCGGCCACGCTGGCGCGGGCGCGCCGCCTGCTCCAGGCCAAGGACTACGTGAACCTGCGGCTCACCGGCGTCGCGGCCAGCGATCTTTCCAGCAACCGCGGGATGGTGGACCTCTCCACGGGCCGTGCGCCGGGCGGCCTGTTTCACAACCTGCGGCTGCCGGACCTGCTTCCGCCCATGCGCGAACCGTACGCGCGGGTGGGCGCGGTGACGCAAGAGGCGGCGGCGCAAACGGGTCTTCCCCGGGGTCTTCCGGTGGTCGCGGGCTGGAACGATTTGAACGGATCGGCGCTGGGCAGCGGCGCGGCGCACGCGGGAGACGGCTTCAACATCACCGGCACCAGCGAGCACATCGGAGCCGTCACCAGCGGCGAGCCGCGCGCGCCCGAATTGATCTGCGCTCCCTACCTGCCTGGACGGAAGCTGTTCTATGGCGTGACCTCCTGCGGCGGCGGTTCGCTGGACTGGTTCCTGCGGTTCGCCGATTGTCCGCCGGAGCGGCTGCTGGCCGAGGCGGAAGAGGCTGGTCCCGGCGAGTTGCTCTTTTTGCCGTACCTGGAAGGCGAACGCTCTCCCGTGTGGGACCCGCACGCTTCCGGCGCGCTGGTGGGGCTGCGTTCCACGCACGGCCGCGGCGCGGTGGCGCGCGCCATCATGGAAGGCGTCGCTTTCAGCCTGCGGCAGAACCTGGAGATGGTGGAGCGGTCGCTGGCGGGCGCGGTCCGGGTTCTGACGCTCAGCGGCGGCGCGTCGCGCGTGCGTCTGTGGAACAGGATCAAGGCGGATGTGCTGGGCCGGCCCGTGGTTACGCTCTCGAATCCGCACGCGGGGATGATGGGAGCGGCGATGCTGGCGGCCGTGGGCGCCGGCGCGTATGACTCGCCGGAGCGGGCGTCGGAAGGGATGGCCCGACGCGGCGAACGGTACGAGCCTTGCCCCGAGGCGGCCCCGCGATATGCGCGGCTGTATGGGCGATACCGTGAGTTGTATCCTGCCTTGAAGCCGGTCTTGCATGCGCTGGGGCCGGGCGTCGGCACGAGTGTCGACGCGGCACGCACGAGTGCGTACGCCACATTAGAGGCCCAAATTATGCCAGGGAAGAATGCGGTGGTTTTCGGGGCAGGGAAGATTGCGCGCGGTTTCCTCGCGCACCTGCTGACGCTCTCCGGATACCGGGTCACCTTCGTGGAGAAGAACGGCGATCTCGTGCGGTTGTTGCGCGAGCGGGGGCGATACCGCGTCCACATCATGGGCGCGCCGGAAAAAAGCATCGAGATCGCCGGGTTCGGTGTGCTGCCATCGGGAGACCAGGATGCCGTAGCGGAGGCGGTGGCCGCGGCGGACGTGGTTTTCATCTCGATCGGCGGGCCCAATCTGCCGCAGGTCGCGCCTCTGCTCGCCGCCGGGTTGCGGAAGCGGCGGAGCGGCGTCAACATCCTGTTGGCCGAGAATTATTTCCAGCCCGCGAAATGGCTGCGGGAGATGGTTGCCGAGCGGCTCTCGCCGGAGGCGCGGGAGTGGTTCGCGCGCGAGGTAGGGATTGTGGAGACCCTGGTGTTGCGCTCCACCATCGAGCCCACGGAGGAGATGAAGGCCGAAGATCCGCTGTGCCTCAAGGCCCAGGACATGTGGGAACTGCCGGCGGACCGGGGCGCGTTTGCCGGTTCTATCCCGCCGATCCATGGCCTGGCGCCGAAGGAAAATTTCCAGGGCGGGCTGGTGCGGAAGCTGTTCACCTACAACGCCATCAACGCGGTGATCGCCTACGAGGGCTACCTGAAAGGGTACGAGTTCCTGGCCGATGCCGCGAACGATCCGGAACTGGCCGAACGGGCCCGCGCGGCGGGGTGCGAATCCAGCGCGGCGCTGTGCGCCCGGTACGGGTTTGACGCCGGCGATCAGCGCCAGTTCGCCGCATCGGCCCTGGCCAAGTATCAGAAGCGCGAGATCGTGGACCCGATCGAGCGGAATGCGCGCGACCCGCTGCGAAAACTGTCGCGGCACGACCGGCTGACGGGGCCGGCATGCCTGGCGTTGGAGGAGGGCATCCGGCCGGTGGCGCTCAGCCGGGGAATGGCCGCGGCCCTGCGCTACGACCAGCCGGGGGACGCGGCCGCGGCGCGGTTGCAGGAGATCGTGCGGGATAAGGGCGTGCGCGGCGCGCTGGGGGAGGTATGCGGCATTCCGGCGGACGGCGAACTGGCGGACCTGGTGGTGGCGGCGTATGAAGGCCGATGAGTATGCGAACCGCGCTGCATAAGGACATAGCGGCCCAACTTTCGGAGCGCATCGTCTCCGGCGAATATCCGGAAAAATCGCTGCTGCCGCCCGAGCGCAGCCTGTGCGAGATTTTCGGCGTCAGCCGGACGGTGGTGCGGGAAGCGGTCAAGCTGCTGGAGAGCCGCGGGCTGGTGAGCATCGAGCACGGCCGGGGCACGCTGGTGCGCCGGCCCGGGCATGAACAGGTGTCCGAATCGCTGCGGCTCGTCCTCGGGCACGACCGCCATTCCATCGCGCAACTGCTCGAAGTCCGCACGATCCTGGAAACGGGCATGAGCGCCCTGGCGGCCGAGCGGCGGAGCCCCGGCGACCTGGAGGCGATGCGGCGCTGGCTGGAGGTGATGCGCGCCAAGCCGGGCGAGCCGGAAGGCTATGTGGAGGCCGACCTGGAATTCCACGCAGCCATCGCGCGCGCCGCGAACAACCCGGTGCTGACGGCCATGCTCACCCCTTTGGCGGACCTGCTGCGCGAGAGCCGCCGGGCCACGTTCTCCGGGCCGCGGGTGGTACGGGTCCGCACAGCGCAGCATGAACGCATCTTCGAACGAATCCGCGCAGGCGACGCGCGGGGCGCCCGAACGGAAATGCTGGCGCACCTGGAAGACACACGCAAGGACCTGGAACGCCTATGAGGTTTTTGATCCTGTTCTCGATCGGGACCGGGCTGTGGAGTCAGACCATGGCGCTGCCACCGTATGTCTGGCGCGACACCACCTGGTTGGAGGAAGGCTCGGTGGCGATCCGCCCGGGATCGGAAGGGAAAGGCGGCGCTGCGGAACCGGCTGAAACCGAGGCCCGGCAGTTCGCGGATGCGGTATTCCGGCGCACCCGCGCGCGCGACGCGGGCTTTGAGCAGACCCGCGCCGTCTGGAG
>JAIQFU010000169.1 GCA_020073115.1 Terriglobia bacterium | reverse complement strand
AGCTTCGCTGCGCACACGTCCTCGGTCCATCCCGACGAAACCGGGCTGCGTGATAGACGTATGCGACCCGAGGATCCTCATCCTTCGTTGTCCGAAGGACCATGTCTTACTCGTGCCGCAGAGCCGCCAGCGGATCAATTCGGGACGCTCGCCTTGCCGGCGCATAGCCAGCGAGAATCGCGGCGCTCAGGAGGACGACGCCGGCCAGCGCCAGGGTTGCCGGATCATTGGGCTGGGTCCCGAACAGAAGCGATTTGACAAGCTGGGACGCGACCAACGCGGCAGGCACGCTGATCGCGAGCCCCACCGCGGCCAGTATGAGAACGCGGCGCAGAACCATCCAAACCACGGCGCCGCGTGGCGCGCCCAGCGCCATACGGATTCCGATCTCGCCGGCCTGCCGCGCGACGTTGTACGACATCGTTCCGTAGAGCCCCACGCACGCCATCAGGAGAGCGAGAACCGCGAAACCCGTGCATAGTTTCGCGAACATGACTTCCCGGCTGATCGTGCGATCGGTTTCCGCAGCCTGGGTGATGACGTTTGTGACGGGTATGCGTGAATCTGCCTCCCGCACGATCTCATGCACGCTCCTGACATACCTCAGCGGATCACCCGCGGTGCGCAGCGCGTAGGTCACCCGGTCCGGAGAGAACTGGCTGGCCGCTACGAACACGGTCATTGGACTCCCCTCTTTGAGGCTGCCGTACCGCACGTTACCCGACAGGCCGGCAATTTCGAGATCGCGCTTGTCGTCCAAGAACGTGATGCGCCGGCCCACCGGATTCTCGTTCCCGAAGTAAGTCCGCGCCAACTGCTCGCTGATCACAGCAACCGGCGTGGAGGCCGGCTGGTCGCGGTCGTCAATCTCACGCCCGGCCAGGATCGGAATCTGCATCGTCGTGAGAAAACGCGGTCCGGCGGCCATGACGCCTGCGCCTTGGATGGTAACAGCGCCGATCTTCATTGTCCCCCTGTATGCCCCCCCGGCCATGCCGGCGCTGACGATCGAGGATCCTGAAAGCGTCGCGCCGATCACTCCGGGGATCGCTTCGAAGCGCTTGCGCAGGTTCTCGTAAAAAGTGGCGGTCTCCGGGTCGCGATGTCCGGCCTGGCGCGCATTCAACGTGAACAGAAGGATGTGCTCGCGGGCGTATCCCAGTGGGATGGAGTGCAGCTTGTCGAGTGTCCGGACAAACAGACCCGCGGCGACCAGGATGCCGAAAGACATCGCGATTTGGGCGACCACCAGAACGTCCTGCGCGCGGCGGCGCGGTCCGCCCCAGCGGCCCTCCTTTAGCTCGGGCATGACGCCCTGACGCGTCGACTGAAGCGCTGGAGCGAGGCCAAATAACAGGCCGCAAACCACTGAGAGCGCCGCCGTCACGCCCAGCACGCGCCAGTTCAATTCCGCGTGCAGCGTAAAGTTCTCCCGCCCGTTGGAGAGCAGAAACGTCAGCGAGCGCACGCCCCAGATCGCAAACAAGACCCCGAATGCTCCGCCGAGCGACGACAGCATCACGCTCTCGGTAAGCAACTGCCGCACGACGCGGAACCGTCCCGCTCCCAGGCTGAGCCGGAGAGCCATTTCGCGGCGTCTCGCGGCGGCCCTTGCCAGCAGCAGATTGGCGATGTTCGCGCACGTGATCGCCAGGATCAATCCCACCATCGCCAGGAGCACGTACAGAGGCTTGGAATACTGGCGGCGCAAGCTGCCCAGACCTTGGGCGCCGGGATTCAGCGTCAGCGCGGGCAGTTTGGCGCGCTCACCGTCGGTCGTCGCGGTGGTGGCAACCCATTGATGGAAACGAGGAGCCAGCGCTGCCTGCGCCTGGGCCATGCTGACGCCGGGACGCAGGCGGCCCATCATTTCGATCCAGTAGAAGTTTCCGTCGCCATACATACGAGCCGCTCTGGGGCCGTCTACGAGCAGATTCGTGTGCAGCGGAAGGTAGAGGTCTGGCGCCTCCGCCGGGTCCACGCCAAAGAATTCCGGCGGCGCGACGCCGATCACCGTGAAGGGCGCGTTATCGACGAGAATCGACTGTCCAATCGCATTCGGCGCTCCTCCAAAGCGATTTTGGCCTGTAACAAAACTAATTACGGCGACCGGCGCCGCGCCGGGACGGTCGTCTTCGGAGTCGATCAGACGCCCCGCGGCCGGCGACACTGCCAGGCCGCGAAAATACTCGCCGGTGACGTACTCCGTGCCGGCGCTCATGGCCTGCCCGCGGATGGCCAGGTTACGGTTATGCCCGTTGAAGTATCCGAAAAGCGTGGAAAAGACGGGATTCTCCTCGCGAAGCGTCTCGAACCCGGGGTACGGGAATATCCCGCTGACCAGGTCGCCTTTGTCGCCCGGCCAGAAAAGGCCTTGTAACCCGTGAATGACCCATTCCCCGCTGCCCCTCTCGGGCGGCCGGCTATGCCAATTCAAGACCGCCAGCGACTCCGGCCCGGCCACCGGCAGCGAGCGCAACAGAATCGATTCCATGAAGCTGTAGATCGCAGTATTGGCCCCGATGCCGAGCGCCAGCGACAAGACCGCCAGGGCGCTGAAGGCCTTGTTGGCGGCCATGGTGCGACATCCATAGCGGACATCCTGGCCAAGTTCCGACAAAAACCGTGTCAGCCAAATCTCCCGTGACTCTTCTTGTTTCTGTCCGACGTTGCCAAATCGCCGGCGCGCTTCAGCCCTGGCGCCCTCCGGCGCCATACCGTCTGCCTGCAGTTCCGCGGCTTTTTCCGCAAGGTGGAGTTCCATTTCCTCACGTAGCGCCTCGCTGCGCCTGGCGCTCTCCATCCAATACGTCAGCCGTCGCATCAACATATCCGTCACTCCGCTCCCATCACGCGGGCGATCGCCAGCGTGAGTTTTGCGTACTTCCGGGTTTCAACGGCCAGCTGTTTGCGGCCAGCCAACGTGATCTTGTAGATCCTCGCCCGCCGATTGTTCGCCGTCACGCCCCAGACACCGTCGATCCAGCCGTTTAGTTCCAGGCGTTGGAGAGCGGGGTACAGCGAGCCCTCCTCGACCAGGAGCTCGTTGCCGGACGATTGCTGAATGAACTGGACTATTCCGTATCCGTGGAGGTCGCGCCGCGACAGCGTCCGCAGAATTAACATGTCCAGTGAACCGGGCAACGAATCGTTCTTTTGCGCCTTGCGTCCCATACCAAGAATTCTTAGCTTATGGGACGAAATTGCGCGAGTCAAGGTCCGATTGGCGAACCCTCGCGCCGCAAGACGATTTCGGGGTGCTCACGCGCGCTTTTCGGACGTACCGGGTACTCGGCCCTCTATCATTCACCTGGCAAGCTACCCGATCCGGAATCAACCCACGATTTCTTCTGACGGGTCTTTCTTGAAGAAGACGTCACGCCGCGCCGTCGACTGATTCCTCTCAGTCCTTCTTTGTCGCGGCCTTGGCGGCGTCGGCGGGATCGCTTTTCGCATCCTTGCGAAAAGGGTTCAACCTGCGCAACGCCCGCACGAACCGATTGCCGGCTTTGGGGGGGCTGGGCTCCACGGCGGTTTGGGCGGGGGGCTCCGGTTCTGTCGAGAGCTCCGGCGCAACGGGTCCGGGCGGGGCCCCGGGACCTGCCGCCAATTCGGGCTGCGCGTGCGCCGGGGCCGCGGCCGGCGTTGAAGGAGGCGGATTCGGCGGCGGCGCTGCCGCGGGTTCCGCGCCTTTGCCGCGAGTTTCGGAAAAGCGAGTTTCGGACAAGCTCCGGTCGACCTTGCCTGCCTGTGGCTTGTGTGGGGCCGGGGACGCGGTGGATCGAGGCGCTGGCAGGATTTCAGGAGCCGGCGGAGCGTCCGGCTGGACCGCGGCCTCGGCCCCGGGCGCCTCGGGTCCGGTCGGCGCCGCCGCCGTGACGGGCACGGGTGTTGGCAAGGCGGCCACCTTGCCTGTTTTGATCTCCACGCGCGAGGCGCCGGGCCGCAACAGCCCTGCGCACACTATAGCGGCCACGGCAGCCGCGACGGTGAGAAGCCCCGAAAAAACGAGGCTTCGCGGGCGAAATCGCCTGCGCCACCTCGCCGCGCCCCGTGCTTTCAAGGGAGGGGCAAGCGGTCCCGGCTGCCTCGCCCTCTGGCGGGCGATTTCTTCGCTCCAGCCGCCCGGCGCGGCGCTCGAATCCCGCATCTCCCCGGCGGCGGCCTCCAGTGCGAGGCGGAACTCGCCGGCGCTCTGGAATCGGTCCGCCGGATCCTTGGCCAGCGCTTTGGCGACCATCTCGTCGAGGGCCGCGGGAATCTCGGGATTGCAGGCGCTCGGAGGCCGCGGGACTTCTTCCGTCTGCGCGCGCATCACGGCGAAAGATCCGTCCGCATCGAACAGTTTCCTGCCCGTGGCCATTTCGTGCAGCACGGCGCCCAGCGCGTAGATATCGGTCCGCGCATCGACTTCGTCCACCGCCCTCACCTGTTCCGGCGACATGTACCACGGCGACCCCACGGCCATTCCCGCGGTGCTCAGGCGGAGATCGGTGGCCCCCAGCGCCAGGCCGAAGTCCGTGAGCTTGGCGACGCCTTCGGACGTGATCAGGATGTTGGCCGGTGATACGTCCCGGTGAACCACGCCCTGATCGTGAGCATAGGCCAGCGCATCGAGGATCTGGCAGGCATAATCCACGGCGGTTCCGAGAGGCAGCGGTCCCCGCTCCAGCATGCGTTGCAAGGATTCGCCTTCCACGTATTCCATGATCAGCGCGATCGAGCGGCTGCCGCGCACGGCATTGTAAAGGGCCGCGATATGGGGGTGATGGAGGCGCGCCTGCACCTGGATTTCCCGTTCGAATCGCTGCTCGTCCTCGGGCCCGCTCGTGATATCGACACACAGCACTTTCATCGCCTCGATTCTCTTGGTGATGACGTGCTCGATTTTGTACACGGCTCCCATTCCGCCGGAGCCGGCGAGATCGATTACTCTGTAGTCGCCGACGATATCGCCGATTTGGATCGTCAATCGAGTCACTCCGCCTCAGTGCAGCGCCACCCAGGAAACGACAGCCAGGCCGATCAGCACGGCAAAACAGCCGAACACGAGCCACATGCGTAACGGCCGCTTGGGGGCGCGGGCCGGCGGCGCCGTTTGGGTCGCGGTTTCCACGGCCTCCAGCGCCGCCCGGAACTCGCCCGCGTTCTGAAAGCGCTCGTCCGGATTTTTCATGAGCGCCTGGAGCACGATACCGTCCAGTTCCGGCGGCAATTCCGGGTTCACCGCGCTCGGCGGCCGTGGTGGGGAGGCCACCTGCGCCGCCAGCGCGTCGAAGTCGCTCTCGGCTTCGAATGGCAGCTTCCCGGTTAGCGCCTGGTAGAGCAATACGCCAGCCGAGTAGAGATCCGACCTGGCGTCCAACGCACGTCCTGCCACCTGCTCCGGAGAAATGTATCGCGGGTTGCCGATCGTGGCGCCCACCTGGGTGAGGGTGGCGTCGGAAGCCGGTTTCGCCAGGTCGAACCCGCCCAGTTTAACGGTTCCGTCCGAAGTGACGATGACATGCTCGGCGCTGATGCCCCGGTGCACGATCGCGAGCGCATGCGCCTCCTCGAGGCCGTTCAGCACCTGGATCATTACCCGAATGGCGTCACGCGGCGGCAGCGGACCCCTGCTGCACAGTTCAGCCAGGGTAGGACCTTCGGCGAAATCCGTGGTCATCACCAGATGGCCGTCAAGCTCGAAGGCATCGTGAAGGGCGATGATGTTCGGATGAGACAGGCGCGCCTGGACGCGGATCTCGCGCAGCAGGCGCTCCACCGATTCCGGGTCGCGGGAGCCGGCTCCGGGCAGCGCACGCAGCGCTTCCAGTTCGCCGGTAGCCAGGTTCCGGACCTTGTAAGTGACGCCCGCCCTCGGCTTCCCAATGATCCCGAGGCACTCATAGTTCCCAACGACCTGATTCGCTGCAAGACTCATGATTACTCACCGCGCCGACGTGAGGCTAAGTACTTCACAATAGGCCCTCCCACCCTAAATCTTACGAGCGGGCTCGCAGTCATTCAATTACCTACTAGGGAAACAAAGGAGAACTAACAAAGGATAGTAATTGCGGCCGGCGCGATGCTGAAAATCGCCTCAAAAGCATGGCCAAGGAGAAACACAGATGAACGCAGATTCGAAACGTCTGTGTTGAACAACTCGCCGGTCCGGCAGAAATCGACGGCCACCGGATTCGGGATGCGGCGGCGTTCGGCGGCGCGGGCCGGGCCGGCGATACAGCGGACTGGCCGGCCGTGATAGAATTGCCCGCACTGGGCAGTTCCGCGGGAGGGGTGCGGTGGTACGTTTCCAACACGCATTGGCGATTCTGGCGCTGTTCGCAATCACGCATACAGGGGGGGCACAATCCATGACTTCCGCGCGGGGACTGCTGCTGGTAGCCAACAAGGGCGATCATACCCTCGGGATCGTGGACCCGGAGTCCGGCCGGCAGATCGCAGCCGTGGACGAGGGAGGCATCACGGGACACTAGGTGGCGGCATCGGTTGACGGGCGCCTGGCGTACGTCCCCATTTACGGCAACTCCGGCGTGGGCCAACCGGGTACGGACGGCGACGCCATCGCGGTGATCGGCATCGCGGCGCGCCAGGTCGTCGGCCACATCGATTTCGGGCATGGCGTTCGGCCGCACTGTCCGGTCATCGGGCCAAAGGACGGCCTTCTCTATGTGACGACGGAACTCGATCGCACCGTGACGGTCATCGACCCGCATACGCTGAAGATCGTGGGATCCGTTCCCACGGGTCAGCCCGAATCCCACATGCTCGCCATCACGCACGATGGGCGCCGCGGCTATACGGCCAACGTCGGTCCGGGGAGCGTGTCCGTTCTGGATCTCGAAACCCGCAAGGTGCTGGCCGTAATCCCGGTGTCGGGCGAAACGCAGCGCATTTCACTCTCGGCCGATGACCGAATGGCCTTCACCTCCGACCAGAGGGAGCCCCGGCTGGCGGTGATCGACACGGCAACCAACGCCGTCGTCCGGTGGATCGCACTGCCGGGCATCGGGTATGGTACGGCGCCGACCGCGGATGGCCGTTTTCTGTTAGTGGCGATGCCGCGGGCCAACAAGGTAGCTGTTGTGGACCTCCAATCGATGAAAATCGCGCGCACCATCGACGTGCCCAGGGCCCCCCAGGAGGTGCTGGTCGCGCCCGGCGGCCGCGCAGCCTACGTCTCGTGCGATGCGAGCCATCAGATCGCCGGAATCGATTTGTCGGATTGGAGCGTCAGGTTGCTCGAAGCCGGGAAGGGAGCCGACGGCCTGGCCTGGGCCGCGGCGCAATAGAACGCCGAGGATGCGCCGGAACCCGGGCCGTTGCGGGCCAAGGCGTCCCGCGGGGTCCCCCTGCGAACTCCCGCCGTGTTCATGGGGTTCGGCTTGCCCCGTTTCACGGCCTCGCACCGGCGTAGCGGTCCGCCAGCGATTCCAGTGCGGACACGGCCCACACGTAATCCGGGTAGCGCATGGCCCGAAATGCCTTGTTGCTTTCGCCGATCAGCGCTTCGATCCGCTTCCGGTCTTCCTCGCTGACGCGCCCGGCCCCGCCGGAATTCAGCGCCGCCAACTTGCCGCTCAGCCGGAGTTCCGCCTCCAGGGCCTGCTGGACCCCTTCCGGCCACCGTGGAAGCCGCTCCCGCGCGCCCGGCATCGCCGGAAACGGTTTGTGCGGCTCGGTCTGATACCAGAATGCCGTCGAAGTGTAGTCGTTCTCGAAATTGTTGGCGTGGCCGTGTTCTATCGTCACGCGCAGCGATTTCCGAAAGCGCACCGGATCGTTGATGTAGAACTTATACATCTGGTTCTTGCCGCCGAAATCTCCGTTGCGGTTTTCGATCAGATAGAAACCCGTGTAGGCGCCCCAAAACTCCGTGTCCGGGCAGCATCCGGCGTTAAACACCTCTTCGTGCCCCGTACCGGCATAGGTCGGCGGCGCCTTGGCGCCGTCTACGAAGATCATATCGTCCCCCTCCCCGTACCAGCCCCCGACCACGTTGTCCACCGTCAGGAACAGCCCCACGTAGGTCCCTCTGCCTTCCGCATCCAGGATCAGGTAGTTGTCCTCTCCGGCCAGGTTCTTCACCGTGGCATTGCCGAGTTGGGTGTTCTTCGGATTTCCCTCCCGCACCGGGGCTGCGATCACTTGCCGCCACTGCGCGTGGAACCGGCCGGTATCGGCCGGCAGCGCGCCGCCCGGGTACTGCTCGTAGTCGATGTGATACCAGAGGAGGAAATTCTCGACCCGGCCGTCGTTCTCGAGCGTAATGCGGGCGCCGTTCTGGAACGGCATTGGCAGCCAGCAGACCAGCCCGTCGAAGTCGAGCGTGCTTTTGCCGGGATTGACGTCCACCGCGAGCGAATGGAAGTATCGCAACGTTCCCAGCCCCGAGCCGAACAGGTCGCCCAGCGGAACCTCGACCGAGGGCGTCTTTTCCCCGTCCCAGTACATCCGCAGGATCACCTTCCTGTAACGCAGCCGGTCGGCCGCGAGCGGAGCGACATAGAAGCGCCGGATCGTGCCCGCCCCGGGGATCTCGGCCAGGGTCTTCGTTTCCCCCGGCGCGATTTTGACTGCGTCGTAGTTGCCGCCCGTTTTGTCGGCCGAGGAAATCCGCGCCGTTGCGCTGTCCTGCAATTCGAAGAGCCGGTCCAGCGGCCCGCGCGCCGTCACGGTGTTCTGTTGCGCCTGCGACCCCACTGCGGCGAGGGGGAGAATCCAGAGCGCTGCCAAGCCGGCGCCGGACAGATGATTTCGCCTGTTCATCGGTGATCCTCGCTTTCGCACTTTCGCCATTGGGAACAATACTCCAGCGGACGCCACAGGTCAACGGCGGCCGCGCGAAAACAAGGTGCGCGACTCGGATCCATGCCGGCGCGTCTTGCTGAAACGGCATTGGGCAAACCCGGTAAACCCGGAATTGCCTGGGAGGCGGTACGGCAGTACACTGGCTACGAATCGAATAACCGCATCCCATTGAGGTGGTGGCGAGTGGTCGGCCAAACCGTGTCGCATTTCGAGATTCTCGAAAAGCTGGGCGAGGGAGGCATGGGCATGGTCTACAAGGCCCGGGATAAACACCTGGACCGTTTCGTGGCCCTCAAGGTCCTCCGGCCGGAAGCAGTCGCCGACTCCGAGCGCGTGCAGCGGTTCGTGCAGGAGGCCAAGGCCGCCTCGGCCCTGAATCACCCCAACATCGTTCACATCTACGATATCGACCGCCACAACGACGTCGAATTCATTGCCATGGAGTACGTCGATGGCAGGACGCTCGACGAGGTGATCCCGCGCAACGGCATGCCGCTGAACGAGGCGCTGAAACACTCGATCCAGATCGCCGATGCTCTGGCCGCGGCGCACGCAGCCGGCATCGTGCACCGGGATTTGAAGCCGGGCAATGTGATGGTCGCCGGCAGAGGCCACATAAAACTGCTGGACTTTGGTCTCGCCAAGCTCACCGACCGCCCTGAGGCGGCGGCATCGGGCGCGACGCAGACGATGAAAATCAATGCCGGCCCGCGTACCGAAGAGGGCACGATTATGGGCTCGGTCGGCTATATGTCGCCCGAGCAAGCCGAGACGAAGGCGGTGGATTCCCGCTCGGACATTTTCAGCATGGGGGCGCTGCTGTACGAAATGGTCACCGGCCGCCGGGCGTTCCGCGGCGATTCCGGCCTGTCCAC
>JAIQFU010000168.1 GCA_020073115.1 Terriglobia bacterium | reverse complement strand
GACTTCGCCCATCGCATACCGGTCAAAGGCGACGACCAGCTTGCCGAACTCAGCTCGTCGTTCAACACCATGACCGAGAACCTCGGCCAGTTGATCGTCGTCGCCAAGGAGAAGGAGCGCCTCCAGTCGGAACTGGAGATCGCCCGCGAGGTGCAGAACCAGCTCTTTCCGCGCGACGTGCCCAACATCAAAACTCTGGAGCTGAAGGGCGTCTGCCGCCCCGCGCGCGTCGTCTCCGGCGACTACTACGACTTCATGTCGCTGCCCGGCGCCGAAGCGGCGTTCGCCATCGGCGACGTGGCGGGGAAGGGAATTTCCGCGGCGCTCCTCATGGCCACCATTCAGTCCGCCATGCGCACCCAGTTGAGCGCCAGCAACGGCTCGGCTCCCCATCGCTTCTCGGCCGCCAAGCTGGTGGCGCAGCTCAACCGGCAGCTTTACGCCAACACCACGCCCGAGAAGTACGCCACCTTCTTTTTCGCCCTGTACGACGAAACACGGCATGCGCTCACCTATACCAACGCCGGCCATCTGCCGCCGATGTTGGTGCGCCGCGGCGAGTTCACCAACCTCAATCCCACCGGCACCGTCGTGGGAGCCTTTCCCTTCGCCAAGTTCGACGAGCGCACCGTGGAACTCGAAGACGGCGATATCCTGGTAGCCTATACGGACGGAATCGTGGAGCCGGAGAATCCCTACGGCGAGATGTTCGGCGAGGGCCGCCTGAAGGAACTGGTGCTGCGCTACACCTTCGCGGATTCCTCGGAGATCATCGCCCGCATTATGGATGCGGTGGTCCAGTGGACGGGCTCCTCCGAACTGCAGGACGATATGACCATGGTGGTGGCGCGTCGCCTATGAAAGTCCTGACCGCCGCCCAAATGCGAGAAGTGGACCGCCGCACCATCGAGATGGGGATTCCCGGCATCGTGCTGATGGAGAACGCGGGCCACCGCGTGGTGGAGGCCATTGCTGCGGAGGCCCACTCCCCGGTTCGAATCGTGATCCTTTGCGGCAAAGGGAACAACGGCGGCGACGGCATGGTGATCGCCCGCCAGCTCTTCACGCGTTTCCACCCCGCCTCTCTCCACGTGGTCCTCTACGCCGACCCCGCCGGGCTGAAAGGGGATGCCGCCGCTAATTACCGCATGCTCGCCGCCTGCGGCTGCCCCGTTTCCCACGAGATCCCGGGCGAAGCCCGCAATGCCACGCTGGTAGTCGATGCCCTGCTGGGTACGGGCATCGCCGGCCCTGCCACGGGCCGCATGCTGGAAGCCATCCGCGAAATCAACAACGGCTTCCCTCTGGCCAAAGTCGTGGCGGTGGATATCCCATCCGGGCTGCCGAGCGATTCCGGGGAGCCGCTGGGCGAGTTCGCCCGCGCCGATTACACCGTGACATTCACCGCCCCGAAGGTGGCCCAGGTCTTACCGCCGAACTGCGACCGCATGGGCGAACTGATCGTGGCCCCCATCGGCAGCCCTCCCGGCCTGTTCGACAACGATGATTCCGTCTTCCTCTCGGTGATAGAGCCGGCCACGTTCCGCCACCTCCTTGCGCCGCGCCCCCGGAGCGGGCACAAGGGGACGTTCGGGCACGTGCTGGTAGTCGGAGGGTCGCGCGGAAAAACCGGCGCGCCCGCCATGAGCGGTATGGGCGCGCTGCGCGCGGGCGCCGGCCTTGTTACCGTGGCCTCCGCCGCCAGCGCCGTTCCGGTGGTCGCTTCGCACGCCCCCGAGCTGATGACCGCGCCGCTCGAAGAGAACGACGCGGGGACCATTTCAGCCGCCGTGGACCTGCGCGGACTGGCGGAAGGGAAGACGGTGATTGCCATGGGCCCCGGGTTGGGCCGTCACCCCGACGCGCTGCGCCGCGGCTTTCGACCAGCCCATGGTGCTCGACGCCGATGCGCTCGTCGGGCAGGTCAAAGGCCACGGAAAAATCCGCGTCCTCACCCCGCATCCCGGCGAAATGGCCCGGCTCACGGGGAAGAGCATCGCCGAGGTGCAGAAAGACCGCGTCGGAACCGCGCGCGCTTTCGCCATGGAGCGCGGTGTCATGTTGCTCCTCAAAGGCCAGCGCACCGTCATCGCGTTTCCCGACGGCCGCGTGTGGATCAACCCTACCGGCACGCCCGCGCTCGGAACGGGCGGAACGGGCGACGTTCTCACCGGTCTCATCTCCGGTTTCCTGTCGCAGTTTCCCGAGGAGCCCGATCGGGCGGTGGCCGCGGCGGTCTACCTGGGCGGTTTGGCCGCTGAAATCGGCGCCCGCGAACTGGGAGAAAAGTGCTTCCTTGCCACCGACATCCTGAAGTACCTACCGCGCGCGATGGAGGAGTGTGCCGGCGTATCGCACAGCCACTGAAGAGGAAACCATTGCGCTCGGAGAAGAATTGGCCGGCGGACTGCCGTCGCGCGGGGTGGTTCTGCTGATCGGCAATCTGGGCGCCGGCAAGACCATGCTGGCCAAGGGTATTGTAAAGGGCCTGGGCGCGGCGCCGCCCGAGGAAGTCTCCAGCCCCACTTTCACCCTCATCCACGAATACGGCGGCGGGCGCGTTTTCCATGTAGACCTTTACCGCCTCGAAGAGCCCCGCGAGGTCGCGACCTTGGGTCTCGACGAACTCTTCGAACGCGACGCCCTGGTCCTCATCGAATGGGGCGAGCGCTTTCCGCAACTGCTGCCGGACCGGCGCACCGAAATCCGTCTCCGCGCGCTGCCGAACGACGAAAGGGAAATCGAGGTCACCGAACGCACATGAGCAAACAACCCTGGGCCCTCATCCTGGGCGCCAGCAGCGGCTTCGGCGAAGCCACCGCGCTGGAACTGGCGCGCACCGGCATGAACATCCTCGGCGTGCACCTGGACCGCCGCGACAAACTGCCCCACGTCGAAGAGATCCAGGAACGCATCCGCGCCGCGGGACGAGAGACGGAGTTCTTCAACTGCAACGCCTCCGATGACGAGATGCGCCAGAACGTCATCGAGAAAATCCAGAAGAAGCTCGCCGATCCTCCGGGGGTGCTCCGCGTGCTGCTGCATTCGCTTGCCTGGGGCAGCCTGAAGCCCCTGACCGGCGCGGAGCAGGTGATCTCCCGCAAGCAACTGGAGATCACCGCCGACACCATGGGCCATTCGCTCGTCTACTGGGTCCAGGATTGTCTTCGCACCGGGCTGTTCGAGTGGGGCGGCCGCATCTTCGCCATGACCAGCAGCGGCGGAACCAGGGCCATTCCCAACTACGGCCCGGTCAGCGCCGCCAAAGCCATCCTCGAGGCGCACATCCGCCAGCTGGCCCTCGAACTCGCGCCCGCCGGCATCACCGCCAACGCGATTCTGGCGGGCGTCACCGACACCCCCGCGCTGCGGCAGATCCCCGGCTACGAAAAAATCGCCGAAATCGCCAAACAGCGGAATCCGCACAAGCGCCTGACCACGCCGGAAGACGTGGCTCGCACCATCGCCGCCCTGTGCCACCCCGCCACCTACTGGCTCACCGGCAATACCCTGCATGTGGACGGCGGCGAAAACATCGTAGGATAGTGGCCTTATGGAGAACGATCACCTCCCCTGTCTCGACATGCTCGCGGCCGTGCCCGGAATCCTGCGCGGCCTGATGTGCGAGCTCAGCGATGAAGAAGCCCGCTGGAAGCCGGCCCCGGACCGCTTCTCCGTGGCCGAGGTCCTCGCCCACCTGTCGCACAGCGAGGGCCACGTCTACCGCGCCCGTCTCGACCGCTTCATGGCCGAGGACCGTCCCGAGTTCGAGCCCGATGACGCGCAGTTCCACCTGGACCTGTACCGCAACGCCGACCCCGAAGACGAGTTCGACCACTTCGAGGAGCAGCGGGAAACCAACATCGAGCTCCTGCTGACCCTGCCGTCCAGCGCCGGGGAACGCCTGGCGCTCCACCGCGAAGCCGGCGAGATCACTCTCGCCCAGCAGTTGCACGCCTGGGTTCTGCACGACCTCGGGCACGTCCGCCAGATCGCCGAGCTGGTTCGGGCGCGGAAGTATCGGGCCGCCGCCGGCCCTCTGGGAAAGGAATACCAAATCAAACCATGACATTACGCCGCATTCTTCTGTTGCTGGCCGCCGCGGGCGCGCTCGCGGCCCAGACCTTCGTGCAGATGACCGACCCGCAATTCGGGATGTTCACGGATAACAAGAGCTTCGACCACGAGACCGCGAACTTCGAGTTCGCCGTGGCCGCCGCCAACCGCATCCGGCCCGCGTTCGTGATCGTCACCGGCGACCTCGTCAACCGCGCCGGCGACGCCGCCGAAATCGCCGAGTACAAGCGCATCGCCGCCAAACTCGCGCCCCCTGTCAGGCTCTTCAATATCCCCGGAAATCACGACGTCGGCAACGAGCCCACGCCGGACTCCCTGGCGGAATATCGCGCGCAGTTCGGCCCCGACTACTATGCCTTCCGCGAGGGCGATATCGCCGGCTTTGTCCTGGATTCCTGCCTGGAGCGGAACGTTCCGGCCGTGGCGGACGAAGCCGCCAAAATGGAGGCGTGGCTCAAGACGGAGCTGGCCAAAGCCCGCCAGGATGGCGTGAAAAGCCTGATTGTCTTCCAGCACCATCCGTTCTTCCTGAAAGACCCGCAGGAACCCGACGTGTACGAAAACGTCCCCCGCCCGGTCCGCCGGCGCTACCTCGCGCTGCTGCACGAGTTCGGCGTCCGATACGTTTTCGCCGGCCACACCCATAAGAACTACGACGCCGCCGACGGTGATCTGCACGTGATCGTTTCCGCCCCGGTGGGTAAGCCGCTGGGCGGCGCCCAATCGGGCCTGCGCGTGGTTACCGTCACTCCCGGCGGCCTCTCGCAGAAATACTACGATTTCGGCGACCTGCCGTAGCGGTACCGCCGGTGGTCGGTTTTTGCCACCGGTGCTTTTACCACCCCCCACCAAGCACCCGCGCCAAACTGCGCCAAACTGCGGCCGCCGGCGGTACTCCTGTGATATATTCGATGACCTCTGTATTTCATTTCTCAGGAGGGATGCTGTATGGGTGCAATGGGGCAATCGGCGGTTACGCCGGAACGAATTCTGCAAATGGCGTGGGGCTATGCCCCTCCGCTGATGATCGAGGCCGGGGTCCGGCACCGCGTTTTCGACATTCTCGACGAAGGCCCGAAGGACCTGCAAACGGTCGCCCGGCTTTCGGGCGCCTCGGTTCGCGGTTTACGGGCCGTCATGAACGCGCTGGTAGGCTACGGACTGCTTCTCAAGAACCACGAGGGCCAATACTCCCTCGCGTCGGACGCCGCCGCGTTTCTGGTCAGCTCCAAGCCCGGCTATCTGGGCGGGCTGGCCCGCCACACCACCGACGATCTGATCCCGCGCTGGCTGGCCTTGAGGGACGTGGTGCAAACGGGCAAACCGGCCGCGGGCGTCAACCAGCAACAGGCGGGCAGCGAATTCTTCGAACACTTCGTGGAAGACCTGTTCCCGATGAACTATCCGGCCGCGCAGGCGCTGGCGCGGGCTCTCGACCTGGCGAACGTCAACCACCCGGTGAAGGTCCTCGATCTGGCCGCCGGCTCGGGCGTCTGGGGCATCGCTTTGGCGCAGAGTTCGCCGCGGGTGGCTGTCACGGCGGTGGATTGGCCCAATGTTCTGGAGGTGACCCGGCGGGTTGTGGCGCGCCGCGGCGTGGCGGAACGTTACTCGTACGCCGCCGGCGATCTCGCCGCCGCCGATTTTGGCCGTGGATACGATATCGCGGTCCTCGGCCACATTCTGCACAGCGAAGGCGAAAGGCGCAGCCGCGCGCTGCTGAAGAAAACCCACGACGCACTGAAACCCGGCGGGACCATCGCCATCGCGGAGTTTCTGGTGGATGACGACCGCACCGGTCCGCCGCTGGGACTGACGTTCGCCGTGAATATGCTCGTCGCCACCGACGAGGGCGATACGTACTCGTTCCGCGAGATCGCCGGATGGCTGCGCGACGCCGGCTTCGAGGACGCCCGCACCGTCGACGCTCCCGGCCCCTCGCCCCTCATCCTGGCTACCGTGGCGTGAACACTCCTGTTCGCTGTGCCGGCAGTCTTGCCGATATCCGGCCCGGATGTCGGCAAGACTGCCGGCGCGGAGGGCAAGAACGCCCATGCCACGCTTCCGCGCATCGCCGCCCGATCGTTTATACTGCTAACTTCCCGGGAGGTTCTCGCATGAAACGATCGCGCCCGCTCGCCGCGGCTCTTTTCGCGTTTGCCGCCGCCGCGTTTGCGGCCTCATACGATTCCAAATTCTTCGCCGAAATGCGGTGGCGCTCCATCGGCCCTTACCGCGGCGGGCGCACGCGCGCCACGGCGGGCGTGCCCAGCCAGCCCAACGTCTTCTACATCGGCGTCTGCAACGGCGGCGTCTGGAAGACCACGGACTACGGCCGCACCTGGATCCCCGTTTTCGACGACCAGCCCACCAACTCCATCGGCGCCATCGCGGTTTCGCCCTCCGACCCCAATATCGTCTACGTCGCCAGCGGCGAGGGCCTGCAGCGGCCCGACCTCTCCACCGGCGACGGCATCTACAGATCCTCCGACGCCGGCAAAACCTGGACCCATCTCGGCCTGCGCGACGGCCAGCAGATCCCGGCCATGGCGGTGGACCCTCACGACCCCAATCGCCTCTTCGTCGCCGTGCTCGGCCACCCTTACGGCCCGAACGCCGAGCGCGGCATCTTCCGCTCCACCGACGGCGGCCGCACCTTCGAGAAGGTGCTTTACAAGGACGAGAACACCGGCGGCTCCGACGTGGAACTCGATCCCGCCAACCCCGGCGTCGTTTACGCCGCACTGTGGGAAGCGCGGCAGGGGCCCTGGGAAAATGCCGCGTGGAGCGGTACGAACGGGGGCGTTTTCAAATCCACCGACGGTGGAACCACTTGGCGTCAGATCACCGGGGGCCTTGATGGCGTGGTCCAGGCCAACCTCAGCGTCTCGCCCACGGACCCCAGGCGCATCTACGCCACCGTCGCCACCACCGGCGGGACCTGCATCTACCGCTCCGACGACGCGGGCGAATCCTGGGCCCGCATCACCTCCGATGCCCGCCCCGCCGGCCGGATCGGCGGCGGCGACCTCCCCTTCCCCATGGCGGACCCCAAGAATCCCGATACCGTCTACGTCACCAGCACCGTCTGCTGGAAATCCACCGACGGCGGCAAAACCTGGACCGGCTTCCGCGGCGCCCCCGGCGGCGACGATTATCAGCACGGCTGGATCAATCCCAATCACCCGGAAATCATCCTGCTGGCCAGCGACCAGGGGGCGATCGTCACGGTCAACGGCGGGCAGTCGTGGAGTTCCTGGTACAACCAGCCCACCGCCCAGATGTACCACGTCAACACCGATAACGATTTCCCCTACCGCGTGTGCAGCGGCCAGCAGGAGAGCGGCTCGGCCTGCGTTTCCAGCCGCGGCAACGACGGCCAGGTCACCTTCCGGGAATGGCATCCCGTGGGCGTGGAGGAATACGGCTACGCCGTACCCGACCCGCTCGACCCCAACCTCGTCTACGGCGGTAAAATCACGCGTTACGACCGCCGCACCGGCCAGGTCGAAAACGTCGCGCCCACGCCCATCCGCTCCGCGGATTTCCGCGCCGTGCGCACGCAGCCCGTGGTCTTCTCGCAGAAAGATCCGCGCGTTTTGTTCTTCGCCTCCAACACGCTCTGGAAAACCTCAAACGGCGGCGAAAGCTGGCAGCAGGTCAGCCCCGACCTGACGCGGAAGACCTGGTCCATTCCCGCCAGTATCGGTAAGTACCGCGAGACCCCGGCCGCCCAGCCCACCCCGCGCGGCGTCATCTATGCCGTGGCGCCTTCGCCCCTCGATATCAATCGCATCTGGGCCGGCACGGACGATGGCCTCATCCACCTCACCACCGATGGCGGCCGCAACTGGAACGATGTCACGCCGCCTCAGCTTGTCCCTTGGGCCAAGGTCTCCATCATCGATGCCGGCCACTTCGACCCCAATACCGCGTACGCCGCCATCAACACCTTCCGCCTCGATGATTTGCGCCCCCACATCTTCCGCACGCATGACGGCGGCAAGACGTGGACCGAGATCGTCAGCGGCATTCCCGCCGGCGCGGCGGTGAACGCGGTGCGCGAAGACCCGCAAACAAGGGGTCTGCTTTTCGCCGGCTCGGAGAACCAGGTCTACGTGTCTTTCGACGAAGGCGACCACTGGCAGTCGTTGCGCCTCAACATGCCGGCATCGTCCATCCGCGACCTGGCCATCAAGGACGACGACCTCATCGCCGCCACCCACGGCCGCGGGTTCTGGATCCTGGACGACATCACGCCTCTGCGCCAATTGAACGCGCAGATCGCGGGCGCCCCGGCGTTCCTGTTCAAGCCGCAGGATGCCATCCGGGTCCGCTGGAACATGAATACCGACACGCCCCTGCCGCCCGACGAGCCTGCCGGCCAGAACCCGCCGGACGGCGCCATACTCGATTACTACCTGGCTTCCGCCGCATCCGCGCCGGTGACGCTGGAAATCCTGGACGGCGCCGGAGCGCTGGTACGGCGCTATTCCAGCGCCGATCCCCTCGATCCGATCCCTGCCAATCTGAACATCCCCACTTACTGGGTGCGGCCGCCCCGCAGCCTCTCCGCCGCCCCCGGCATGCATCGCTGGCTCTGGGATATGCATTACACGCCCCTGTCCGGAGGCCGCGGGGGCTACGGCATGCAGGCCATCGTGCATGATACGCCCCTGGGTACAACCTCCATCTGGGCCGCGCCCGGCCCGTACACCGTGAGGCTCACGGTGGATGGCAGAAACTACGCGCAGCCCCTCACCGTCAAAATGGATCCGCGGGTCAAGCCGGCGGGCGTCCAGCAGCAGTCCACGCTCTCTAAGCAGGTCTATGACGATGCCTTGGCTGCCTCGCAAGCGCTGGAGCGGTTGCGCGCGATGCGTGCGGAAATTCGCAAACGGGGCGGCGATGCCCTGGCATCCTTCGACCAAAGAGCCGCCGCGCTCGAAGGCGGCGGCATGGGCGGTGGCCGCGGCGGCCGGGGAGTCGTCTCCGGGAGCGCCGATACCCTGGCCGGCGCCGCCGCTTCGCTCACTTCGCTAATCCGCCTGCTGGATGAAGCGGACGTGGCGCCGACCACCCAACTCGCCGCCGCCGTAGCGGAGCGCCGCAAAGCCGCCGCCGCGGTGATGCAGAGGTGGAAAACGTTGGAGGCCGATTTCGCGAAGCAATAGTACCGCCCGTGGTCGGTTTATGCCACCGGCGGTACTCACGCCAGCGCCAGCACGGGGAAATAATCCCGATACATCCCGTAGGTCAGGTAAAACACGTTCGGGAATCCCGTCCCGGTCGTCGCCTCTTCCGGCCACCCGCCCTCCGGCGTCTGTCGCTCCAGCAGAAATCTCCGCCCCCGCCGCGCCGCCGCCGAACCGCCTTCTCCCGCCGCTCGCAGCCCCAGCACCGCCCAGGCCGTCTGCGAGGCGCAACTCGGCGCCGGAACGAAGCGGTCCTCATCATAGCTCGCGCAGGATTCGCCCCAACCTCCGTCCGGATTCTGGACCGCCACGAGCCACCGCGCCGCTTTTGCCAACGCCTTAACCGCCTCCGGCGCTCCGCTGGCCGCCAGGCCCCGCATCGCCAGAAACGTGCCATAGATATAGTTCACGCCCCAGCGCCCGTACCAGCTTCCGTCTTTCTCCTGCGCGTCGAGCAGGTAGCTCACCCCGCGCCGTACGGCTTCGTGTTCGCGCAGTCCCCGTCGGCACAGGCACTCCAGCACCCGGCCCGTGATGTCCGGGCAGGTCGGGTCCAGCATGGCGTTATGGTCGGCGAACGGCACGGCGTTGAGCACCGCCCAGTTGTTGTCCACGTCGAACGCCGCCCAGCCGCCGTCGCTCGATTGCATCGCCAGCAGCCAGTTGACGGCGCGTCGCTCGGCCGCCGCCTGCGCGCCCGGGTTGGAACCCTTGGCGTGCATCAGCGCCAGCAGAACCATGGCCGTGTCGTCGATGTCCGGGTAGAACTCGTTGGCGAACTCGAACGCCCAGCCCGAAGGTTCGGTGTGCGGCCGTTTGATGGACCAGTCGCCCTTGCGCCGCACTTCTTTGCTCAGGAGCCAGTCGGCCGCGCGCGTCATCCGCTCGTCGTCGCCCAGCCCCGCTTCACCCAGCGCGAAGGCGCTGATGGCGGTGTCCCATATGGGCGATACGCACGGCTGAAACAGGAACCGCTCGTCCGTTTCCAGAAGGAGAGATTCGAAATGCCGGATCGCCTCCACCAGGTCCGGGTGGTCCTCCGGGTAGTTCAGAGCGTCCAGCGCCATGAGGAAGTACATCATGGCCGGGTAGATCGCCCCCAGCCCTTCCGTGTACCGCGTCCGTTCCAGGATCCAGCGCTCGGCTTCGCGGATGGCCGCGCTCCGAATCCGCTCCGACCCGCGCTTCTCCCATACCTTGAACACGCGGTCCAGGTGATGGAACAGAATCGAGAGCCCCTTCCGCTTCGGCAGCGCCAGGCTCACGCCCGGGCGCAGCAGTTCATCCACCGTGAATCCCGCCGGCGCCCGCCGGTTCGCTCCGCACGCCTGCACGATCGACAGCGGAACCAGGATCGAGCGCGTCCACGACGACATCTCGTAGAGCACGTTGCCCGGCAGCATCACGATCTCCGGCGGCACCGTCGGAACGTGCTTTCGCGGGTACAGCCCCACCAGGCTGAGATTGATCTTGACGTAGCTGTTGGCCGCTTGCAGCCCGCCCAATTCCAGGATGCGAGTGCGCGCGCGCCGCAGGGGTTCGCTCCCCGGCTGCATGCCCGCCAGTTTCAGCGCGCAGTACGCCTTCACCGTGGCGCTGACCTCCGCCGGTCCGCCCGCATAGATATTGAAGCCGCCGTCCGGCAACTGCCGTTCCAGGATTGATCGCGCGGCCTTGCCAATGCGCCCGCGCGAGGGCGGCTCCCACCCGGTCCCGTCCGGCTGGTGCAGCCAGAGTTGCAACAGGATGTAGTCCGATTCGAGCGTCGTATCCGCGGTCAGTTCCCCGCACCAGAAGCCGTCCGGAGCCTGCTGCCCGAACAGCCGCGCGGCCGCGCGCGCCACCGCGGACCGGCTTTCTTCGCGTGACTCGTCTTCCGCCCGCCGCCGGCTCGCGGCGGATTGCACCCATTCGTATGACATACCCGACCATTCATCGTAACAACGTAAACTGAGATCATGGACTGGCAACTCGATGCGGCCGAAGCGCGCGTGCTCGGCGCCCTTCTGGAGAAGGAGATCGCCACGCCGGATTACTACCCGCTCTCCTTGAATGCCCTGGTCAACGCCTGCAACCAGAAATCCAATCGCGAGCCGGTGGTGCATTACGACGAGGCCACCGTGGAGGAGACGCTTTCCGGCCTCCGCACGAAGGGCCTGGCGCTGCGCATTACCGGCGGCGACAGCCGCGTCCCGAAGCACGGCCAACGCTTCACCGAACAGTTCAACCTGGGACGGCGCGAGGCCGCCGTGGTCTGCGTCCTGATGCTGCGCGGCCCCCAAACCGTCGG
>JAIQFU010000666.1 GCA_020073115.1 Terriglobia bacterium | reverse complement strand
TTTGAAATCTGCGAGCAGATGGATTGGCAGGTCCCGGACTGGGTGGCGGTATCGGTGGGCGACGGCTGCACGATCGCCGGAGTGTGGAAGGGATTCCGCGAGATGAAAGCGATCGGGCTGATCGGGCGGACCCCGCGGATGCTGGGAGTGCAGGCGGAGGGGGCGGCGCCGGTGAGCGCCAGCTTTCGAAGCGGGCAGCCGCTCGAGACCATCGACGCCCGGACGATCGCCGACAGCATCGCGGTAGGCGCGCCGCGCAACTGGCGGAAGGCGATCCGGTCCGTGCGCGAATCCGGCGGGACCATGATCGACGTCGGCGACGACGAGATTCTCGAAGCCATGCGCTATACCGGCAGGCTGGCGGGCGTGTTCGCCGAGCCGGCCGCCGGCGCGGCCGTGGCGGGGTTGCGGCGCGCGGTCCAGGAAGGCATCGTCAGCCGCCGCGCCAGCGCGCTGGCCCTGATTACGGGCAACGGGCTGAAGGACGTTCGCGCGGCGCGGTGCGCCGTGGGCGACCCGTTCGATATCGCGCCGGACGGAGCGGGACTGGAAGAGATCCTGAAAGAGCGCGGGCTGGCCGGATGAGGGTCCCGGCCGGTTCCCTTCTCATTCGCGACATCCACACCCTGGTCACGATGGATCCGCGGGACTCCGCGCTCCATGGCGCGTTCCTCTACTGCGAAGCCGGCGCAATCCGGCGGATCGGCGCGCGCGTGCCGCCGGGGCTGCGGGCGTCGCGGACGATTCGCGCCCCCTACTCCATCGCGATCCCGGGGCTGGTCAACACGCACCACCATCTCTATCAGACGTTGACCCGCGCCTGCGCCGCCGCGGCCAACGCCGGGCTTTTCGATTGGCTGCGCACGCTCTACCCTCTCTGGGCGCGCCTGGATGAGGAGTCGGTCTACGTGGCCGCGCAGATCGGGATGGCGGAACTGCTGCTCTCGGGATGCACGACAACCAGCGACCACCACTACGTTTTTCCGAGCGGCCGGAAGAACCTGGTGGATGCGGAGATCCGGGCGGCCGCGGAGCTGGGAATCCGTTTCCATCCGACCCGTGGAAGCATGAGCGTGGGCCAAAGCCAGGGCGGGCTGCCGCCGGATTCGGTCGTGCAGAAGGAAGACGAGATTCTGGAGGACTCCGAACGCCTCATCCGGAAATTTCACGACCCGGCGACGGGGTCGATGCTGCGCTTGGCCCTGGCGCCGTGCTCGCCGTTCTCCGTTTCGCCCGGGCTGATGCGGCGGACGGCGGAACTGGCGCGCCGCCACGGAGTCCGGCTGCACACCCACCTGGCCGAAACCAGGGACGAGGAGACCTACTGCCTGAAACATCTCGGCAAGCGTCCCTTGGCCCTGTTGCGGGACGCGGACTGGCTGGCCGGGGACGTCTGGCTGGCGCACGGAATCTATTTCAACCGCGGGGAAATTGCGCGGCTGGGGCGGGCGCGGGCCGGGATTGCGCATTGTCCGACCTCCAACATGCGGCTGGGTTCGGGAATCGCGCCCGCGTTGGACCTGCGCCGCGCCGGCTGCCCGGTGGGACTGGGGGTGGATGGAAGCGCGTCCAACGACAGTTCGCACATGCTGGCGGAAGCGCGGCAAGCGCTCCTGCTGCAACGCCTGGCGCGGGGCGCCGCGGCGATCGATGTCCGCGAGGCGCTGCGCATGGCCACCGTCGAAGGGGCAGGTTGCCTGGGCCGGGATGACATCGGCAGCCTGGAGCCCGGCAAGCGGGCCGACATCGCCCTCTTCGATTTGCGCGACGTAGCTTACAGCGGCGCGGGCGATGCGGCGTCGGCCCTCCTGCTGTGCGCCCCGGCGAAGGTCGAGACCCTGGTTGTCGAAGGCCGCGTGGTGGTGGAGGGGCATGAGTTGAAGACCCTGCGCCTCGAGCCCGCGCTGAAGAAGCATCGGAAGCTGGCGGCAAAGATGACGGGGCAGAAGATGCTGGTGTGAGCGGGCGCCGGCCGCGTCATATCACACAGGCTGCAAAGCGGGGACTGGCTCGAATTTCGCCGTCTTTGCGAAACTTCGTGCCTGTACCCGGTTTGCCGGGCAGAAGTCCCGTCACAGGAATGGTCGAAAAGCGCCAAAATTACCGAGGCATTCAAAATCTCCCCAGTCCCCGACGGGAACCCGTCTGAACCCCCTTTCCGTGGGGTTAATCCCCGAATAACGAACCTCAGGATGCTATAATCGGCGACGCTTGGCTGAGGATTAGTCTTGGGGACGGGGCGGGCCGGGAGGCTTGTCCCACCGGAGGGCGGTGGACCCAATGTTCGACCACGTTGAGGCGTTTCATCGGCCTCGCAGCATTCCCGAAGCCGTTCGCTTGCTTCGGTTGAAAGGCCGCGGGGCGCGGGTGGTGGCGGGCGGGACAGACGTCATCGTGCAGGCGGACCGGGAAATCCGGGCACTGGTGGACATCACCGGGCTGGGGCTCGACTACATCCGCAAGAACGGCGACGGATGGGCCATCGGCGCCACCGCCACCATGAGTTCCGTGGCGAACTCGGCGGCGATGCGGGCGTTCGCCGCCGGGATCATCGCCGCGGCCGCCGCCACCTGCGGATCCGTTCAACTGCGCAACATGGCGACGGTGGGGGGCAACCTTGCCAACGCTTCGCCGGCGGCGGATCTCGCCATTCCGCTGCTGGCGCTCGACGCCACGGCGGTGGCCGCCGGAGAGCGCGGGCGGCGCGGCATGCCGTTGGCCGACTTCTTCACCGGCCCCGGAAAAACGAGCCTCGACGGCAGGCTGCTGGTCGAGGTGCTGATCCCACTGCCGCCGCGCGGGCGGACCGGGTGGTCGTTCCAGAAACTGGGCCGGACCGAAGTAGACATTTCCCTGGTGAGTCTCGCGGCCGGCCTGCAACTCGATGCCAAAGGACGCGTGAAGTTCGCCCGGATTGCGATGGGGGCCGTGGGGCCGATGCCGCTTCGCGCGCGGGCGGCCGAGCAAACGCTGGCCGGCCACGCCCTGGATGAAAACCTGATCGGCGCGGCGGCGGCCGCGGCGGCGCGCGAGGCGCAGCCGATCTCCGACCTCCGGGCTTCGGCGGAGTACCGGCGCGACATGTGCGGCGCGCTGACGGCCAGGGCGCTCCGGGAATGCGCCCGTCAAGCGGGGTGTTCGCTATGAACACGATGGAAATCCATCTTCAGGTGAATGGCGAGAGCAAGCGCTGGAGCATCGCTCCGGGCGATCTGCTCCTCGACGTGCTGCGGCGGGAAGGCTACTTCGGCGTGAAGCGCGGCTGCGAGAGGGGCGAGTGCGGTGCCTGCACGGTCCTGCTCGATGGCAAGGCCGTCAACGCGTGCCTCATGTTCGCGGCCCAGGCGGACGGGCGCGAAATCCTCACCATCGAGGGCCTGGCCCAGGGCGACCGGCTCGACCCGCTCCAGGAGGCGTTCCTGGATCACGGCGCCGTGCAGTGCGGGTTCTGCGCGCCCGGCATGCTCCTGAACGCCAGGGCGCTGCTGATGAGCAACCCCGACCCCACGGAAGACGAGGTTCGCGACGCGCTCTCGGGGAATATGTGCCGGTGCACCGGATACGTGAAACCGGTGGAGGCGGTGCTGGCCGCGGCGCGCGCGTACCGCCGGCGGTCCAAGGCGGCCCGGACTGGAGGCGCGCGATGAGTTCCGAACGCTCCGTCGTCGGAAAAAACGTGCGCAAAGTGGACGGTTTCCAGTTGGTCACGGGACGGCCGGCGTTCACCGACGACATCTCCATCCCGGGAATGCTCTACGGCAAGATTCTGCCCAGCCCGCACGCGCACGCGCGCATCAAGCGCATCGACGCCCGCAAAGCCAGGGCGCTCGCGGGCGTGCATGCCGTGCTCACGTATCGGGACGTGCCGCGCGTGCCGCATACC
>JAIQFU010000167.1 GCA_020073115.1 Terriglobia bacterium | reverse complement strand
CGATGGAAGAAGAACGGCGTCGATATCGCCGGCGCGACGGCCGCTTCCTACGCCATCCCGGCGGCTATCTCCGCCGATTCCGGCGCGAATTTCACGGTGGCGGCGGCCAACGCCGCCGGGACCGCCACCAGCGTCCGCGCCACCCTGGCCGTAACGCCCGCCGCCGGAGCCCCCATCATCATCGCCAATCCGGCGCGCGCGCGGATCCTCACGGGCCGGACAGGCACGTTCTCGGTGACGGCATGGAGCGCCTCGCCCCTGAGCTATCAATGGCAGAAGGGGACCTTCACTGGGAACATGGCTGACATCCCCGGCGCCACCGAGGCCGGCTATACCACTCCCCCGGCCACCCTGGCAGACCACCTGACCCTCTTTCGGTGCGTCGTGTCGAACGCCGCGGGGAACGCCGCTACCGCCGGCGAGATGCTCTTCGTGACCGACGAGGTCAAGCCGCCCACGGATATCACCAGCGCCATCACCGCCGCCGCCCAACTCGGCGCGCCGTTTCAATACGCGATCGCGTCCTCCGGCGGCACGTCCCCCATCGCCTACAGCGCCGTGCCGCTGCCGCCTGGTCTTTCGGTGGACGCCGGCTCCGGCCGGATCTCCGGCGCGCCGGCGTCCGCCGGAACCTTCGCCATCACCGTGGAAGCGGGCAACAACGCCGGAAAGATCTCCCGCACCCTCACCCTGACCGTGACCGCCGGTCCGCCGGCGGTTTCCAAAGGAGCATGGCGGCTCGCCAACTTCGGCGCGGCCGTGATTGACCCCGCCGTCGCCGGAGACGCGGCCGACCCGGACGGCGACGGCTACGCCAACACGGATGAGTTCGCCTTCGGTTCCAACCCGCTCGATGCCGCCGGCGTCCCCCACGCGCTCGCTGTGACCCCGGCCTCCCTGGAGTTCGGCCGCGCGGCTGCCGGCTCGTCCCGCCGGGCCACGCTGACGATTCGCAACACCGGCGCCGGCCCAATCAGCGGCGCGGTGAGCGCGGCGGGCCCCTTCGCCGTCGTTTCCGGAGACTCATTCGCGCTGGCGCCGAACGCTTTCGCCGAAGTGGTGGTTGTCTTCACCCCGCCCACGCCGGGCGCGTATCAAGGACAGCTCGGTTTTACCAGCAACGGCGGCGCCAGGGCGGTAAGACTCTCCGGCTCCGCCGTGCCTCCCACCCGCCGCCCTCCGCGCCCGCTGTAGGGCCGCCCTCCGGGCGGCTGCAGGCCGGTCCTCCGTGAATACCTCGACAACGGCAGTCATCCGCGCTCCCGGCCCTCGTCCCAGATCGCTTCCAGTTCGGCCAGCGCTTCCATGTCCTTTGGCCGGCCGGTGGCGCGCTTCACGCGTATGAGACTCTCCAGAGTCAAACAGAGGCACTCGATGCCGTAGGGCCTCAGGACGATCGTGCTCGGAAGCAGTGCGTCGTATCCGCCTCCGCCGGTGATCTCGCCGAGCAGATCGATGTCCCCGATAGCTGTGGTCAGGGTGAAGTTCAAGCCCATGGAGAGAGTACGCTCCTCCCACTGAAACGGCAGGCCGGCCGGAGCGCCGCGTAGATACGGCTTGTGCGGGGCGAAAGCGGCGATCATCCTGGCCAGGTTCTCAGGCGTCCGCTCGTAGACGATATCGAGGTCCAGCGTAAGCCGGGCCGAACCGTGGGCTGTGGCAGCCGCTCCGCCCACAACGATGAACTTCACCTCGCATTCTGCGAGGCGCCGCAACAGAGCCTTGAAGTCGGTCACTTTCGCCGCCGGATTGCACGCCCGGTTCGCCACAACTCTTCCGCGAAGCGCTGCAATTCCATGAGCTGATCGAACCGCTCGTCGATGGTGCGCTTCAGGTTCTCCCGGATGAGCGTCCGGTCGATGTCCTTCTTGTAGGCCTCGATCACGGGATCGTACGGAAACGGAGGATCGGCCGAAGCGCGGCTATCATCCATAGCGATACCATAGCACCGGTTGACATCGTGTCCCGGGAACAGCGCCGGAGCCGGGGATCACGGCTTCACTGTCACCCATTCCGTCTTGAACCCGGGTTCGAGCACCTCGCGCGTTCCGGGGAAAAGAAGCGTGTTTCGTTCTCCCTCGGGCGCCGGCGGTTCGCGGGTGATGGTGATGCCGGCCGATCCGCCCCCGGAGCCAATCGTGAGGGACGACAGGATCTCACGAAGCCACTCGAGCTTCGGAACCGTTCGTCCAGCCAAATGGAAGGGAACGTCGGAGCCTTCGATCTGGACGGTTTCCACGTGCAGAACGAGGGCCACCTCAGCCGGCTTCATGTGAACCGCTACTTCGATCAGCCGCCCGGCGACAGCCGCTCCCTGCGGCACGAGGATCGTGTTCCGCTCGTCGCGGACCGCCTTGGCCAGCCTGCCGGTGAAACGATCTCCGCCTGCCGCCTTGGCGCTGTCGATGCCCGTGGTCAGTTCGATGGTGACCGGTAAGCCCGCGGGCAGGTCGAGGCGATCGGGAAGTGCCTTCGCCGGTCCCCTGGCAGCCTCGCCCGTCCCGGCGCCGAAGCTGACGCGCGATTCCGACTGGAACGCCCGGCAGGCCGAGAAAGTCACGATACTCTCGACCTCGGCGCCGGCCCGTTCGATGAATCTCTGGCGCGTCTCCCGCGAGAGCAGCAACTCGCCGCCCCCCACTCTCTCACGCCCGTAGTCGGACGCCGTCCTGAGCTCGCAAATGAACGCCTCGGGAGCCAGTTCGCTGGTCCGGGTGGTCATTCGGACGATGTCCGATGTCTCCGGATCGAGCAGGAGGCGCCCGTCCCAGGCGGTGGCGGCGCCTTGGACCGAGTAGTGGCTTCTTTCCGCCGGAACGCGGAACGAGTATTCGAAGACTTTCCGGCCGCCTGCTTCGGTTTCGCCCAGAAAGGCGAAATCGGTGGCGTCGCCCTGGACAACCTGCAAGAGGTACATGCCGAAAGGCCCCGTGCCGGCGGGCCCGTACCCGATGATGTCCCACGGTTCGCGGTCGTTGAAGCGATCCGCCCCCGGCCAGGAGTACATCTCGGCCGTGGGGCCGGCCCGCACGTCAAGCCGGAGCCGGTCCGTGCTCTCCAGCGTGAGCTTGTAGCCGCGTCTCTTCTTCTCGCCGGCCAGATCGTCGCAGGTGCGAGGCGTGTTGGCAAGCCTGGCTCGGTAATACTGGCGCTCGATGGTTTCGACGCAAGTCGCGTTGCGCATGCGGGAGGCGTTCTCCCGGACGATCTCGCCGAAACGGGCAAGAACTTCGACCGGGTCGCGTTGCGCCGCGGCGCACGCCGCCGGGAGCAGAAGCACCCATCCGAGCCGCGCTTTCGTCATGGCCACGGCGTGACCCATTCGGTCCGGAACCCGACGGGAAGGACACAGCGGTTTCCGGAACACTGCACGGTGATGTGGTTCCCCGGGACCCACCGCGGGAACTCGCCGATGGCGACGCCGCGCTGCTGCAAGCCCCCCGATGCCCCTTTAGGCGCCGCCGGTTCGTTTTTGGCGGCCAGCCGGAACGGGACTTCGACTCCGCCGATTTCCACCGTCTCAATTCCGAGACGGAACGTCACGCGCTCGGGCCGCATCACGCGCTCGACCTGCATGATTCGGATTCGCCGGTCACCTTGACGATGCCCGCGGGCGCTTCGGGCGGGTGCGGCGCGATGGGAGCCGCGGTCGCGGCCCCTTCGGTAACCGGGGCCCCCTCATACGCCACGATTGATTCGGCCCCGTATGCGCGGCACGAGGAGAAGGTGACGGTATTCTCCACCTCCTCTCCGCCGGGCGCGGCGAACCTCTGGATCGCCTCGAACGGGAGGAGGAACTCGCGGGAGCCGATCCGCATGTGGCGATAGTTCAGCTCCAGGGCGAACCGGCAGCAAGCCGCGTCCGCGGGCAGTTGGTCCGCGACGACAGTGAGCTGCGCCGGCGTCCCCGTCTCGGGATCGGCGAGGACGGTTCCCTCGTAGGCAATGATCTTCTGCGAGCCGTGACGTACGTAGAAAGTGTGATGGCTCCGCTCCACGGGGACGCGGAACGAGTAGGCGTACCCCCGCCGGCCATTGGCTGTCTTCGCGCCCTCGTACCTGAACTCCGGGGCGTCTTCGAAGACGGCCAGCAGCAGGCCGCCGAACGAGCCGGTGCTGGTCGGTCCGAAGCCGATCAGGTCATGCAGAGGGCGGTCTTCGAAACGGCTGGCTCCCACCCACGAGAACATCTCCTTCCCCCCGCCGATCCGGACATCCAGGCGGAACCGGTCGGCGCTGGCCGGGGCCAAACTGTATCGACCCAGGCGCTTGAGGTCGCCAACCGCGGCGCAGGACTGCGGGAGCTTGTCATTGCTGGGCCGGAGGAACACCCGATCGATGGTTTGGACGCACGTATAATTCGGGAGGTTCGCCGCTTCGTCCCGGACGATCTCGCGCATCCGCGCAAGCGTCTGGCCCGGGTCGCGCTCCGCGCCGGCGCAGGCCGCGGCGAGCAGCACCATTGCGTATGGCAGGACCGGAGTATACGCGCGCATCTTGGAGTTCCAGGCCTTTTATACCAGGGAAACTGACGTGGCGGGGGCTGTGGGGGTTTCCGGAATCCTACGCCGAACAGCGGGCGGGCGCTTACACGTCCAGGTTCTTCACGTCGAGCGCGTTCTCTTCGATGAACTTGCGCCGGCTTTCCACGTCTTCGCCCATCAGCGTGGAGAAGATCTCCTCGCTCTGCACCGCGTCCTCCAGGCGCACCGATAGCAGTGTGCGCTTCTCGGGGTTCATGGTGGTTTCGGCAAGCTGCTCGGCGTTCATCTCCCCGAGACCCTTGTAGCGCTGCACGGAGGCGTCTTTCTTGCCTTCGTTCTTGATGTAGTTCAACAGGTCCAGCCAGTTCGTCTGCGGTTCCCGGTGCTCGTTTTTCACCACCACGAAGGGCGGGTCGTTGTAGCGGGCGATGGCTCGCGCCAGCGCGCGGAAACGGCGGTACTCCGGCGCCGACGCCAGCGCCAGCCCGATGCTCCTCTCGGCGTGCGTCGAGTCGCGGTAGACCACGGCATACGCCGAGTGTTCCTCGTCGAACCGCATCTCCGGAGTCAATCCAGCCTTCAGCAAAGCTTCGAAGACCGGCTTCAGGTTGGCTTCTTCCTGGAATTCAGCCTTGTGGTCCACCCGCAGCTCGACGTTGGCCAGCGCCTCCACTACCCGCGGGTCCCGCATCTTCCGCTCCACCTTGTGGAACATCTGCTCGTACTCGTCCAGGCTCAGCAGGAATGTCCGGAGATCGATTCCTTCCAGCGTCGCTTTGGCCCCTGCGCCATTGCCGCTTGGATGCACTTCCACGGTCAGGTTTTCCGTGGCCCGGCGCATGATCTCCTTCGTGAATTCCTTCTCGTCCTTGATGTACTTCTCGCTCCGGCCCTTCTTGATCCGGTACAGCGGCGGCTGCGCGATGAACACGCGCTCGCGCAGGATCAACTCGTTCATGTGGCGGAAGAAGAAGGTCAGCAGCAGGGTCCGGATGTGCGAGCCGTCCACGTCCGCGTCGGTCATGATGATGATTTTGCCGTAGCGCAGCTTCGCGGCGTCGAAGTCGTCCTTACCGATGCCCGTGCCCAGCGCGGTAATCATGGCGCGGATTTCCTCGTGGCCGAGCATCTTATCGTATCGCGCCTTCTCCACGTTGAGGATCTTGCCCTTGAGCGGCAGGATCGCCTGGTAGCGCCGGTCGCGGCCCTGCTTCGCCGTTCCGCCGGCCGATTCGCCCTCCACCAGGAACAGCTCGCAACGCTCGGGATCGCGCTCCTGGCAGTCCGCAAGCTTGTGCGGCATGCCGCCCGATTCCAGCGCGCCCTTGCGCCGCGTCAGGTCGCGGGCCTTGCGGGCCGCCTCGCGCGCGCGCGATGCTTCAATCGCCTTGCCTACGATCTTCCGGCCCACGGCTGCGTTCTTATCGAAGAACTCGCCCAGCTTCTCGTTGACGAACTGCACCATGAAGCCGGCAATGTCGCTGTTGAGCTTGCCCTTGGTCTGTCCTTCGAACTGCGGCTGCGGCACCTTGACGCTCACCACCGCCGTCAGGCCTTCGCGCACGTCCTCGCCGCTGAGATTCTCTTTCACGTCCTTGAAGAGCCCGGCCTGCTGGCCGAAGGCATTGATCGTGCGCGTGAGCGCCGTGCGGAACCCGGTGAGGTGCGTTCCGCCGTCCACGGTGTTGATGTTGTTGGCGAAGCTGAAAACGTTTTCCGAGTAGCCGTCGTTATATTGCAGCGCCACTTCCATGCCCAGCGACCCGCCGTTCGGCAGGTCGCGCTCGGCCTCGAAGTGAATCGGCTTGTCGTGCAGCACCGCCTTGCCTTTGTTCAGGTGCCTGATGAACTCCGCGATACCGCCCGAGTACACGAACTCGGTCTTCTTTTCGGGGTCGGTGCGCTCGTCCGTGAGGGTGATCTTGAGGCCCTTGTTCAGGCCCTCGCGCCAGATCTCCAGCTCCAGCCGCTCCGACAATGCGTTGACGCAGCTCACGCCGACGCCGTGAAGACCTCCGGAAACCTTGTAGCTCTTGGAATCGAACTTGCCGCCGGCGTGCAGCTTGGTCATGACCACCTGCGCGGCGGACACGCCCTCCTCCTCGTGGAGGTCCACCGGGATCCCGCGGCCGTTGTCGATCACGGTCACCGAGTTGTCGTCGTGAATCGTGACGCTGACTTCGTTGGCGTATCCCGCCAGAGCCTCGTCCACGGAGTTATCGACCACCTCATAAACCAGGTGGTGGAGCCCCATTTCTCCCGTCGAGCCGATATACATGGCGGGACGGAGGCGTACTGCCTCCAGTCCTTCCAATACCTTGATACTGCTGGAATCGTAAACGTTCTCGTTGGAGCTCTGATTTACTTCGTTCGGCATATTTCCTTGCTAGTCGCTGGTCGTTAGTCGTTGGCAAGCGGAGACGCTAACGACTAACGGCTTCTTTTCAAATCCTCATGGGCATCACGACATACCGGTACTGGTCCGGGATGCTTTCGCCCGCCGGGCGCATCTCGCCCGCACTCTTCTGGTCCTTCAATTCGAAGGCCACGTGATCTTGCGGTATGGCGCGCAGAAAATCCAGAAGATACTGGGCATTGAAACCGATCTCGAGATCGGGGCCCTGGTATTCGCTGGTGACGCTTTCTTCGCTCTCGCCGGTTTCCATGGAGGACGAGAACACCCGCACTTCGCCGTTGGTGAACTGCACCCGGATGGCCCGCGAGCGCTCGTCGGCGAACTGCGCCACGCGCTCGATGGCCGCGCGGATCTCGTCCTTCTGCAGCGTGGCAGTCAGGGAATGGTCCTTCGGCAACACGCGCTCATAGTCGGGGAAATTACCGGTCAGCTTGCGCGTGATCAGCAACCGGTGGCCCAGTTGGAAGAACAGGTGATTATCGTCGCCGGCGAAAATCGCCTTGGCGTCGTCTCCCGCTTCATCCGCCAGCTTGATCAGTTCCGTCATGGCCTTCTTCGGAACCAGCGCTCGGAACGGCTTTTCCACGGTACCGCTTTCCTCCGGTTGAGCCTGAACGAACGCCAGGCGGTGCCCGTCGGTGGCCACCATCGTCAAGCCTTCCGGCCGCATCACCAGCAGCGCGCCGTTCAGCGTGAAGCGCGATTCCTCTATGGAGATTGCGAACGAAGTGCGCGCGATCATCGAAGACAGAGTCTTGACCGGTATCTCGGCGATTGTCTCCGGCATCTGCGGCAACTCCGGAAAACTTTCCCGCGACATCCCGGCGATGCGCGTCCGCGACCTCCCGCACGTGATGCTGGCCCAATGATTTTCCAGGAACTTCATGTTGACGTCGCCTTCCGGCAGAAGGCGGACGTAATCCAGCAGTTTGCGCGCCGGAACGGTGCCCGCGCCGTCTTTCTTCACGCGCGCCGGGCAGGAGCAACGGATCCCCAATTCGAGGTCCGTCGCCGTCAGCGTGACCCGGTCGTCCGCGGCTTCCAGCAACACGTTCGACAGGATCGGAATCGTGGTCTTTTTCTCCACCACGCCTTGCGACAGACTGAGTTCTCGTACCAGATCGGATTTGCTGACGGTGAATTCCATAGGGCCTTAGCTCCTACTGCTTCTTCACTGTATTGATAGATACTAAGTAACCGAATTCATAGGGCCTGTGCAAATTGTTGAAGACTACCTAAATTATACTAAATTCAACCACTTTGCGCCAACGAAAGTTGCGGAAGGCGGGGTGGACGAAGACCTAAAACCGGTCTCTCCCCGCGATTTGCACATTCATCCGAAAGCCTTTCGCCACCCCGTTTGTGCAAAACGAAATAACTTCAATCGAATGAGTCAATTAGGCTGTGTATTAGCCTGTTCAAATCCGGGTCCGATTGGCGCAGTTGCTCGATTTTGTTGATGGAATGGATGACCGTGGTGTGGTGCTTGCCCCCAAACGCCCGCCCGATCTCCGGAAGCGAGGCGTCCGTCATCTCTTTGACCAGATACATGGCGATCTGCCGCGGGTAGACGATCTTCTTCGTGTTGCTCTTTTCCTTGAGCTGCGATTGCTTGATCTGGAAGCGATCGGCGGCGGCCTTTTGAATCGCATCGATGGTCACCCGGCGTTCCTGCGGGTGGATCATGTGCTTGAGGACCTGTTGGGCCATTTGCAGCGAAATGGGCGCGCCCACCAGGGAAGAATAGGCGATGAGCTTGATGAGCGCCCCTTCCAGTTCCCTGACGTTCGACTTGGTTTTCGATGCCATGAAGGAGCGCACGTCATCCGGAAGCTTGATGCCCTCCGCCTCCGCTTTCTTGTCGAGGATGGCCATCTTCGTTTCCAGGTCCGGCGGTTGGATGTCGGCGATAAGTCCCCATTCGAAGCGCGAGCGAAGCCGTTCCACAAGGCCCGGAATTTCTTTGGGCTGCGCATCGCTGGAGATCACGATCTGTTTCTCGTGATCGTGCAACTCGTTGAACGTGTGGAAAAATTCCTCTTGCGTCCGTTCCTTGTTTCCGATCAACTGGATATCGTCCACCAGCAGGACGTCGGCCGCGCGATACCGTTGGTGAAACTGCGGCATGCGGTCGTTGCGGATGGACGCGATCATCTCGTTCATGAACTTTTCGCTCGAGGTGTAAACCACGCGCATCGCGCCGTGCTGTTTCATGAGCGCCCGGCCGATGGCATGCATGAGATGCGTCTTCCCCATCCCCACGCCCCCGTAGAGAAACAGCGGGTTGTAGCTGCGGGAGGGGTTGGTCGCAACGGAGTGGGCGGCGGCATGCGCAAACTGATTGCAGGCCCCCACCACGAAGGTCTCGAACGTGAACTTCGGGTTCAGCGAGACCGGGCCGTCCGATTCGGGCGGATTGGCGGCCGTCGGGCCATGATTGTGGCTCCCGGGCTTCAGCTGCACTTCGTAGCTGACGTGGCGCACGGGCAGGCCCAGTTCTTCGATGGCCTCCCGGATGGGGACGGCGAACTCCGTCTCCAGCCACGTGCGGGTTTCGCGATCCGGCGCCGCGACGAAGAGCGTGTCTCCTTCGATGCCGGCAAATTCCGTGCCTTTGAGCCAGTTGTCGTAATTTTCCGCACTCACCTTCTGCCGCAGCGAGTCGCGGATCTGTTCCCAGAAATTCATTAGTTTGTCGACACAAATAGCACACGTTTTCCACAGGGTTTTCCACAACGGCGTGGGATCAGTTGGCGCTCAATTCCAGAGAGAATTGCCAGCGGGCCTTTAGAGCCGCCCCCCGGTTGGCTCCGCGTGCGTTCCTGCCAACCGAGACAGTAGTCTAGCACAGCGAAAGCTTTCCCATGCAAGTTTATAAGTCTTGAGGATTCAATATCATGTCCATAACGTTTGACAGAGCTATTGTTTCTGAAGGAAAATAGGTTTTTCCGTCGGGCGGGAGTAACTCAGTTGGTAGAGTGCGACCTTGCCAAGGTCGATGTCGCGGGTTCGAATCCCGTCTCCCGCTCCATCATTTAGCCCTCCGGATCGCTATGATCACGCGTTTGTTAACAGGCGCCTGCGCCGCGTTCCTGGCGGCGTCTTCCCTTTCAGCCCAAGACTACAAACTGGAAACCTTCACCACGCCACTCCCGGACGTGCCGTCGGCGTACGCCTCCGTGATCTTTCGGAAGCCCGCCTACCGCGTAACAGGTCCGAACGGACCCTGGTGCGAGATCTGGCTCCGCATCTCCGTCCCTACCGGGGCCAAGCCGGCCGACCCGGCCATTTCGTTCGCCATCCCGCAGGGTACGTTGATTGGGATTCTGCGGTTCCCGGCGCAGGCCGCCGACCGCCGGGGCCAGACGATCAAGCCCGGCGTTTACACCCTGCGCTACAGTGATTACCCCGTGGATGGAGCGCATCAGGGCGTGGCGCCGCAGCGCGATTTTGCGTTGCTGACCCCCGTTGCCAACGATCCCGACCCCAACGCCACCCCGTCCTTCGAAGCCCTTGTAAAGATGAGCGCGGAGGCCTCCGGCACACCCCATCCTGCCGTTCTCTCACTGGAAACGCCGGCGGGCTCCACCTTCCCCGCCGTCACCAAGGAAGGCGACCACGACTGGGTTCTGAACGTGAAAATAGGGGATCTTCCCTTGGCCATTATCGTGGCCGGCAAATACGAAGGGTAGATGGCGGGGAGCAGCCGCCGCTGCGAACTGCTATATTGAGCGATCTGGAGACCCCCATGCGCCGAATCCCCCTCGCTTTTCTTTTCCTGAGCCTGGTTGCCGCCGCGCACGCCCAGTTGGTGGATGAGTTCAATCCCCCGCGCGCCAACTGCTGCCTGGCGAACACGGCCAAGAGCCTCGCCGACCAGCTTCTGGACTGGAACCAACTCGGCCGCTACCATGCCGCCAACCAGGAACTGAGGAGGCAGCCGGCCGACGCGAAACGCGTGGTGTTCATGGGCGACTCCATTACCGACGGCTGGCGGCTGAACGAGCATTTTCCCGGCAAGCCCTACGTCAACCGGGGCATCAGCGGCCAGACCACGCCCCAGATGCTGGTTCGCATATACCCCGACGTGATCGACCTCCGGCCCGCCGCGCTTGTGGTCCTGGCCGGCACCAACGATGTCGCCCACAACACGGGCCCGGAAACCGCGGAAATGGTCCAGGAGAACGTGATGGCCATGACGGAACTGGCCCAGCATCATGGCATCAAAGTGGTGCTCTGTTCGGTGACGCCCATCAGCGATTATCCGTTCCTGAACCAGCCGGCGGGCGGGCGGGGCGGCCAGGCCGGCGGCCGTGGCATGATGATGCGCCCCAGGCAGACGGATCAGCGCCCACCGGCGGACATTCTCAAGCTGAACGCCTGGATGAAGGACTACGCCGCCAAATCCGGCGCCATCTACGCCGATTACTTCACCGCCCTGGTGGATGAGAAGGGTTGGATGAAAGAGGGCATATCGGCCGATGGCCTCCACCCCAACGCCGAAGGCTACAAGCTGATGGTCCCGGTGGTCGAGGCCGCCATCCAGAAGGCGCTGCGGTAGCGACAACCGCGGGCGGTACTTGCACGCGCGGCCTCGCGGATACGTCACAGTTTATATGCGGTCTCCCTCAGCCCGCCACAACCAGCGCGGCCTGACCCTGATCGAGCTGATTGTTGCGTTTACGGTGCTCCTGGTCCTCACGACCCTGGCCTTGCCCCTGGCCCGCGCCCGCCTTCGGGCCAACCGTGAGAACGAGTTGCGCCACTCCCTGACCGAGGTCCGCAAGGCCATCGACTACTACAAGGACCTGTGCGACGCCAAACGTCTCGGCCCCCAGAAGGCGGACACCAACTGCTACCCCGAAAGCCTCGAGCAGCTCGTCAAAGGCGTCAAGCTTCCCGACGCCGCAGGCACTCAGGTGCGCTTCCTCCGCCGCATCCCCCGCGACCCCATGACCGGCACGTACGAGTGGGGCATGCGCAGCGACCGCGACGACCCCAAGTCCACCAGTTGGGGCGGCCAATGCCTCTTCGATATCTACACCAAGAACACGGATAAAGGCTCCGACGGCGCGCCCTACTCGGAGTGGTAACGGCTGCGGTCGCGTTTGCCCAAACACCCCTCCCATCCCCTGTAAGCCGTTTTCGCGCCGCGCTCCTGGCGCCCCTCACAATCTACGAATCGCCAGGTACACGGCAGTAGGCGCGAGGAAGAGCACGGCGGCCATGGCGGCGGTCAAGGCGGCGTGCTGGGCTGCCAAAGCCGCCGCCGCAGGCAGAAGCGCCGCGAAACTCTTCAGGGCGGACTGAAACCACGCACACGTCGCTCCAAAGCATGCGCCCAGCAGGCCGACGGCAACCGCCAGCGCGATCCCCTGGGCCGCGGTGATCGGACGCCCCGCGGCCTCCGCCGCTTCGCGGCGCGCCCGCATCCGGGCGAGCCACCAGACCCGGCCGGCGGGCGGAACGGCGATGGAGGGACGCATTTCATCGCTGGCCTCGTCGATGGCGCCCGCTACCGCGGCCACGTCGGCGCAGATCGCACACTCCGCGGCATGCACGCGCAACCGGGGATCTACCCGTTCGGGCCAACGGCGCTGTACGACGGCGCAGAGTACTTCCGGTTCGAACTCGCACTCTACGGGCTTCATAGCCGCTCCCTCGTTCCGCGTCCCATGAGGGACGCGAGCTTGTGCCTCGCGCGGAACAACAGGATCTTCAAGCTTGCCGGCCGCACACCAAGTATTTCGGCTATTTCCCGGTGCGACGCGCCTTCGGCGTAGGCCAGCCACAGCATGGCCCTTTCGCGCGGCTTAAGGCGCGACATGGCGCTTGTGAGATCCGCGAACCGCTCGGTCGCCCCTGGGCCGCCGCCGGCGACGCGCTCGATTTCATCTCCCCCCGCTTCCGCGGCGGGACGGCGCAGTCTCTTGCGCCGGACGTCTCGGACCAGATTGGTGGCGATCCGATACAGGGAATTCCGGCGGTGCGATTCGCTTTCGTACGTCGCCGCGGCGCGCAGGAAACGATAGAACGTTTCCTGGAGCAGGTCGTCCGCAAGTTGGCGGTCGCCGGCGACCCGGGCGAGATACATCCACAGCCCGCGCGCCGTCCGATTGTAGAATGCAAGGAATGCTTCCTCGTCCAGCACAAATTCCGCACAATCGTCGTGGATGGCGTCGGCGCGGCTGAGGTCGTTGTACGTCGCGTCGCGAGACATAAGGGGTTCTATCCCTGCACTCCGGCCCGCTCGGCGGTGGGCGCCGGCCGTTCAATCAGGCCAAGGCGGGCTGAGATCACGTACGAGATTATCGCCGAAATCACGAACCCGATGCCAAGCGCGACGCCCACCGTTCCCAGTCCCTGGAGGGGCGGCGCGGAGTACGGAGAGACCCGGGCGCTGACCACGAGAAATCCCAGCCCGGCCGCCACCAGCACGATTCCCGCCTGAACCGAAAGCAGAATCCGCCCCAGGGGCGCGCCCATCGTTCGCGGCCCGGCATCCAGCCGTATGGGCGTGGACTCCAGGAATTTCGAGCCTGCCGGCGACTGGATGTAGGCCAGCAGATCGTCGTTCGCCGTAAACCGATCGAGGATCTTCGTATGGACTTCCGTCTGAACCTTGGCCATCCGGCTCCACCGGCGGGCGTCGATGATGGTCCGGATGAGCCACACCAGAAGCCCGATCGCCATCCCGAAGCCCGCGAATACGGCCAGGGCTTGGAGCACGTCGTCCCACATCCGCATGGCTTCCGAGTTGGGATCCTGGCGGACCGGTATCCTGTCGAAGACGTCCAGATAGAACCCGGGATTGTGAACCACCTCCGGATGCGAGCTGAGAAAATTCGCCAGAGCGGGATACGAAGCCAGGTAGGACTGGTTGCCGAGCAGGGTCGGGTCATTGGCGAAGACGCCCTTCAAGGTTGGAGGATAGCGCTCCATAAGGGCGGAGAGCTCATTCTTCGTGTGTTGCGCATCCGGTTGTTCCACGGCCGCGGCGGGGACGGCCCTCGCTGCCTGCGCCCAAGCCGGCCGGGCCGCCGGCGCGCCCAGGCAGGAGGCCAGGAGGGCCAATCCCAAAATCCGCCGCTTCATCGTGCTCGTCATCGTGTCAGGTCCTTTCTACCCGTAATTACGCGCTGGGGCCGCGGAGGTTAACAGGCCGGAGGAACGGAAAATCACCGCCGCCAGGACCACGGCCGGTACGTCATAGTAAGATCTTTCCAATGGCCGATCCCACCGTTTATCCGCCGCCGCCCGATTTCGCCCGCCGCGCGCACGTCAGAGGTATCGAGGGCTACCGCGAACTGTACCGCGGGGCCGAAGAACACCCGGAAGATTTCTGGGGAGAACACGCCGGGAAGGAACTGTCCTGGTTTCAGAAATGGTCGCATGTCTTCGAATGGAATCCGCCCTTTGTGAAATGGTTCGCGGGCGGCAAGACGAACGTCTGCTATAACTGCCTCGACCGCCACCTGGACACCCCGCGAAGGAACAAGGTGGCCATCCTGTGGGAAGGCGAGCCGGGGGACCAGCGGCAGATCTCGTTCCAGGAGTTGCACCGGCTGGTAAGCCGGTTTGCGAACGTGCTGAAAGGCCGTGGACTGCAAGCCGGCGACCGCGTCATCATCTACATGGGGATGGTTCCGGAACTGCCCGTCGCCATGCTGGCCTGCGCCCGCCTGGGGATCATCCATAGCGTGGTCTTCGGCGGCTTCTCCGCGGAGGCTTTGAAGGCGCGCATCCAGGACCTGGAGGCCCAGGTAGTCGTGACCTGCGACGGCGCGTGGCGCCGTGGCAAGGAGGTCCGGCTCAAGGACGCCGTGGATGAGGCTCTCTCCGAATGCCCGACGGTGAAGGATGTCATCGTCCTGCGCCGCACGGGCGGGCCCGTCGAAATGCAGGCCGGCCGCGACCACTGGTGGCACGAACTCGACGCAGGCATCAGCGAGAGCTGCGTCCCGGAGCCCCTGGATAGCGAGCACCCGCTCTACGTGCTCTACACTTCCGGCACCACCGGCAAGCCCAAAGGCATTGTCCACACCACCGCCGGATACCTGCTCCAGTGCCACATGACCATGAAGTGGGTCTTCGATCTCCGCGAAGAGGACCTCTACTGGTGCACCGCCGACATCGGCTGGGTGACCGGCCACAGCTACATCGTTTACGGCCCGCTTTCCGCCGGCGCCACCACCATGATGTACGAGGGCGCCCCCGATTACCCGCAGCCCGACCGCTTCTGGCGCCTGATCGAGAAGTACCGGGTGAACATCTTCTACACGTCGCCGACGGCCATCCGGTCTTTCATCCGCCAGGGCGACCACTGGCCGAACGGACACGACATGTCCAGCCTGCGGCTCCTCGGCTCGGTAGGCGAACCCATCAACCCGGCGGCGTGGGAGTGGTACCACAAAACCATCGGCAAGGAGCGGTGCCCCATCGTGGACACCTGGTGGCAGACGGAAACCGGCGCCATCATGATCTCCGCCATGCCCGGCGCGGTCCCGCTGAAGCCCGGCTCGGCGTCGCTTCCGCTCCCGGGAGTGATGGCCGACGTGGTGGACCTCGCAGGCAAGCCGGTGGAGCCGGACCAGGAGGGCTTCCTGATCGTGCGCCGCCCCTGGCCCGGCATCGCCCGCACCCTCTGGCGCGACCCGGACCGTTACCGCTCGCAATACTGGGAGCGGGTCGAGGGCGTGTACATGACCGGCGACGCGGCGCGCCGCGACCGGGACGGCTATTTCTGGATCCTGGGCCGCGTGGACGACGTGATGAACGTCAGCGGGCACCGTCTGAGCACCATGGAGGTGGAGTCGGCCCTGGTCCGCCACCCCGCCGTAGCCGAGGCGGCCGTGGTCGGCAAGCCGCACGAGATCACCGGCCAGGCCGTGGCCTGTTTCGTGACGCTCAAGAAGGGAACTTGGGATCATCATCAACTGGCCGAGGATCTGCGCAAATGGGTGGCGCACGAAATCGGCGGCTTCGCCAAGCCGGAGCAGATCCGCTTTACCGACGCCCTCCCCAAGACCCGCAGCGGCAAGATCATGCGCCGCCTGCTGCGCGAAATTGTGACCTCCAACGCAGTCACGGGAGATGTGACAACCCTGGAGGACCTCTCGGTGGTGACCCGCCTGTCCGCGCAGACCGACGAAGATTGCGCGGGGCGCCCTCTGGCCGGGGGGTCGGTTTGCGCTACCGGTTGTTCGAAAGCGCCCCAAAAGAACCGTTGGCGCATACCGGCCACCGGCGGTACACCAC
>JAIQFU010000166.1 GCA_020073115.1 Terriglobia bacterium | reverse complement strand
CTCCAGGCGAATAGCTTTCTGGATATCGGCCTCGCTCAGGCCGCCCTTCTTTTCCGGCCCCAGTTGGCGGAAGCGCTCCATGGCCGCCTTGGATTCCCCGGTCTCGCCGGCGTCGGCGAGCGCGCGGCCGAAGTGGAGCTGGATTCGGGAGTTGCCGGGCTCCAGTTCGGCGGCGCGGCGCAGGACGCGGCCGGCATCGGCGGGACGGTCCAAAGCGGCGTACGTCTGCCCCAAACGGTCCAGCGTCTGCGCGTCGTCGGGATGGAGTTTGGCCGCGCGTTCCAGGTCGGGGAGGGCGGCCTCGGGTTTGCCCTGCCGGTAGTAGACGCTGCCCCGGGCCGAGAGGGCCTCGGCCAGATCGGGCTCCAGGGCCAGCGCGCGGTCGAACTGCGCCAGCGCCTTGGGCGCGTCGATGTCCATCTGGGCGGCCCCGAGTTCATAATGGCCCAGCGCATCGTCCGGGTGGCGTCCAACGAACCACTCGAGATCCGCGAGGCCCTCGTCGAACTGGCCCATCAGAGCCGCGGCGAATCCCCGCTCGCGGCGCCCCGTATCGTCGCCGGGCCCGAGTTCCACGTATCGTTTCCACGCGGCGAGAGAGTCCGCCAGGGCGTTCAGTTCCGCCAGGGTGACGGCCAACAGCTTCTGCACATCCGCCCTGCCTGGCGCGAGCTTCGCCGCCCGGGCGAGCAGGGTCACGGCCGATTCGGTCTGCTTCAGAGCCGAGTACTCGTAGGCCAGGCTGTAGAGAGCGTCGATCTCCTGCGGCCGCTGTTTGACGGTGGTCTCGAACACATCGCGCGCACGCTGGTGATGGCCGGCGAGGGATGCAGCGACTCCCACGTTGTAGAGCAGGCCGAAATCCGACGGCGAGGCGGCCAGGGCGCGAGACAGCAGCGTTTCGGCTTTGTCGTAGTAGCCGGCTTTGCCGAGCGCCATGCCGGCGGAGTAACAGTCGGCGGGGTCAGTCCCGGCGGCGTCGGCGAGGCGCGACGCCGCGGAATCCGCCTGCTCCGAGTGCGCCGGGGCCCGCGCCAGCGCCGCTATGGCATCGCGAACCGCCCCCGGGTCGTCAGCCGCGGCCGAAATAAGCGAGGTCGTCAGCACCCAGCCGATCGATAAGACGCGGCGCATCGAAACCGAGGATAGCATTGATCGGGGAGGGGGGAGGCAGGAGGGAATGGGATGGGGAGCCCCTCCACTTACGGCCGCGGCTCGGTATCAGACTTCCGAGCCGCGGCTGTAAGGGAGCGGTGTGGGTCCGGCCTGCCGCTTAGAACACGAAGCGCAGGGTCATTGCGACTTGCCGCGGGTTGCGAGCGCTGGTATAGCGCCCGAGTTGGTTGTTGCTCTGTACCAGGCTGCCCTTGCCGGCAATCCAGTTCTGGTACGAAGTCAGATCGTACTGCACGGAAGTGTTGACGCCGCTGAACTGGGTATGGTTCGGCAGATTGTAGAACTCCGCCCGGAAGGTGAGCATGCGTTTCTCACTGAAAATCGGGATGTTCTTGGCCAGCGACACATCCCAGTTGTTCATCCAGGTCGGTATCGACATAATGCTGCCCTGACCGGCGTTGCCGAAGCAGTCCATCGTCTGCCGGGTCTGGCTGCACGCCACCGGAAGCTGGAACGCGGCGGCGTTAATATTGTTGTAGAACGTCGGGTTGGACACCGTCGGATCGCCGACCACGAACAGCCGCGCCCCTTCGGCCGAACCGGTCCAGTTCGGCGCCGGGTTGCTGCTGCTCGTCCCGGTGATGCTAATTCCCGGTACGCCCGTCATCCCATGGCTCTGCCACGACGTGATGCCCGACACCTCCCAGTGGTCCGTCACCCAGCCCAGCGGCCGGATGTTGAACTTCTTGCCGAGTCCGGGAATTTCGTAAATGTAGTTGGCGGCGATCACGTGCGGAGCTCCGTTGAAGCTCGGCCCGTAATACCATTGCTTGAAGAACGAATTCCCCGGATATTGCGGGAAGCCGCTGTACATCATGGTCTTCGACCAGGTATAGGCCAAGCCGTAGGACAAGCCGTGGCGGTTTCCCCGGCGGATGCCGACCTGAAGCGAGTGATAGTTCGTCGTCGTCCGGAAGTCCACCCGGTTGACGTTGCCGATGCCTTGCATCGGACGGTAGTAATTGGAGTCCAGGGCGCGGCCCGAAGCGTTGGCGTACAGGTTGCCGGTCCACGGGGTGTAATTGTTGGGATCGTACTGCGAGAACATCGGTACCGCGTTGACGTACTGGGTGCCCGCGCCGCCGTTGCCCGAACCCGAGGTCTGGGTTGCGTGCTGGTGCAGCGAGAATACCCACGAGGCGTCCACGACGGTGCCGAAACCGACGTTCTGCTGGACGCCGACGCTGCCGTTCATGACGGTTTCCAGCGGCTGGTTGCCGGTAATGCCGCCGCTCGAAATCGGCGAGATCGCCGCACTGTTGGCGTAACTCGGGACCCCGCCGATCTGCGAGTAGTACACCGTGCGGTTGTACGCGACCGGCGGGGCGCCGCCGTAGCCCATGATGATGTTGCCGTCGCCGCGGTTGTAATACTGTCCGAAGCCCAGCCGGACGGCGGTCTTGCCCGTCCCGAATACGTCCCACGCCAACCCGAACCGGAAGGCGGGTTTGATATTCGGCTGGGTAAACAGCGTCAAAGGTACGGCCGGGTTGGAGCCGTCGGCCACCACCATCCCGTTGAACGGGTTGGGCTGTGTGGCGTAGCCTCCGACGGAGTACGGCACCAAGGTTCCGGCCAGCGCCGGAAACGTGGTGTAGCCGGTCACCAGGTCTTTCGCCACCTGGTTCGCCGACGGGCAGGCCTGGCCAGGGTTCAGCGCAATACTGCAGGCGGGATAGTACAGGCGCGCCGCTTTGGATGGGTCATAGGCCGATTGCAGGAAGACCGCCGAGTTGTTGTTCAGGTTCTCCTGCGACGGCATGTGGTAGAACCGCACGCCGAGATCGAGCGTCACGCGCCGGCTGACCCTCCAACTGTCCTGGGCGTAGAACTCGATATTGGTGAACCAAAAGTCTCCAATTACGCGCTTGCCTTCGTTGTAGTTCTGGAAGACCCCCATGAGCGCATTGGCGTACCCGTTATTGGTGTCCATCGGGTTGGACGAACTGCTGCCGAAGACGTATTGGCCCAGATAGTTGCCGGTGCCGGCCTGCTGTACCTTACCCGTGCGTTCATAGGCGAAGCCGAAGCGGAAGTTGTGCGTCCCGCGCATGTAGCTGAAGTTGTCGTTAAAGCTGTAAATATCGTTGTAGTTGGTGTAGGGACGCTGGGGGTTCATGCCGAACTGGTTCACCGTGGACCCGCCGCCATAAGAGAATCCGGGGGCCCAGTTGGCGAAGTTCTGGCTGCCGGGCGAAAGACCCGGCCGCGGGTTGTTCTGGTCGTTCGCGAAGCTCGAATCGGTTTCGCTGTACCAGTGCGGCGGGTTTCCGATCTTGGAACGGTCCAACTGCGCCGGATCGTGCGGATACCAGTCCCACGTGTTGTAGCTCTTGCCGAACGTGAACTCGTTGACCTTGGTCGGGCTCACCGTGTAGGTAATGCCCACGCCGTAGCCGTGCCCCGGATTCGGATGGTCCTCCGAATAAGGCGTCCACTGCTTGTTCGAATCGAGCAGGTTGACATAGTTGCCGTTGGCCGTCTGATCGAAGTCGTAGTCGTTCACGTAACGCACGAACGTGGCCAGCTTGGAGATCGGGCTAAAATCGATCCGGGCCACGTCGTTGCGGTGCGGGTGCGACTCGTTGAAGAGCGACCGGAAGTTGCGGCGGTACAACTGCGTTGGATCGGGGTCGTTCCAGCAGCCTGAGCCCGCGCCGGAAGCGCCGCAGCGGTTGGGCAGCGGCAGGTAGTTCAGGAACGCCAGCCCCATGGCATTGATCTGGTTCTGGGGGACCTTGTTTCCGGGGATGGCGGCGCGCGTCGTGGGGTCGAGCAATTGGATCAGCTTGCCGTTCTGGTCGAAGCTCTGCGAAAAATCGCCCTGCCGTTCCAGCAAGGTCGGCATGTTGGAGGTGCCGGTCTGCGTGGCCGGCCTCTGCTTGGTGTACTCCTGTGAGATGAAGAAGAACAGCTTGTTCCTGGCCCTGTTCCAGACCTTCGGAACGAAGACCGGCCCGCCCACGCTGAAGCCGCGGACGTGGTAGCGGTAAATGCTCTTGGGCAGGTTGTTGTAGTTATCGAAGAAACTTTTGGCGTTGAACTGCTCGTGGCGCCAGGTCCACCATCCGCTGCCGTGGAACTGCTGGCCGCCGCCCTTGGTAATGACGTTGATGGAGCCGCTGGACATGCGCCCGAATTCCGCCTGGAAGTTCGAAGTGAGCACCCGAACTTCGGCGACGGAATCCATGTTGGGATTGAAGTGCGTGGTGCCATTCGATCCGGTATCCAGGTCTACGACGCCGTCCACGGTGAAGTTGGTGCGGCTGGTGCCGGCGCCGTTGACATTGACTCCGCCGATGGAGCTTTCACTCGCTGCTTCGCCCGCGCCCGTGCTGACCACGCCCGGGACCAGGTTCAACATGGCCATCAGGTCCCGGCCCTTGATGGCGATCTGCATCAGCTGGTTGCCGTCCACCAGCGACGACTTCTCGCTGGATGCCGTCTGCACGGCTGTGGCGCTGGCGACCACGGAGATTTCCTCCGCCAGCGCGCCCAATGCGAGGCGGACGCCGCCCAAGTCGCGGGTTTCCGCGACCGCGACGCGGATGTCCTGCTGCGCGTAAGTTTTGAACCCCTGCATCTTTACCGTGACGGTATAGGTTCCTGGTGGGATGTTGTTGAAGCGGAAGATCCCCTCTCCCGCGGTTGTGAATGTGCGGACCATCCCAGTGCCGATTTCTTTGATCTGAACTTCGGCGCCCGGGACGCTGGCATCGCCAGGGTCCACAACAATTCCCATGATGGTTCCGGAAACCGCTTGCCCGAACGCAGTTCCCGTTACAAGCGACAGTACGGCTAGACAGAGAGCTATCTGTTTTGCTGCCATTGGGCAGACCTCCCTTCCCAACGCTTTACTAACCCACGTGTCCCCGCCGTGAAGGCGCAGGACGAAGTCTCCGTTTGCGGTCGACCTGACCGGAGATACGGATCGGCATATCGTATATCGCCAGGCGAAGCGGTGTCTATCGGGGATTTCCTGAGGGAGGGGGAGTTCACCTGAAGAGAATCAGAGCAAAGCGACAAACCGCTCTGTTCTTGTGGGGCGGGGCTTCGGCCCCGTAGCCGCGCCCCACGCGTCTTCATTGCCTTTGGTGGACCGCAGGTCCACGCAGCACTCCCTCACGGCCTCGGAACCCCTTGACTGAGGTTCCGAGTCGCGGCCGTGAGGGGGCGGTTTGTCAAACTGAACTACTTACCACAGCGAGGTCCCTGACCTCAAATCGACAAGACCGTTCACCGCCGAGGCGCCGAGACGCAGAGAAGAGCCGGGTTCCGTGCTCTGGCGCTCTCGGCTCCCTCCGCGCTCGTCTGGGGGCCGGAACACCCCTCCTGTAACATCCCTATTCCTATCCCCCGGTTCGAGCGCAGAGCGGGCAGAGGACGCAGAGCCAAGCATCCTTCCAACTCGGCGTCTCTGCGCCTCGGCGGTTAATCAAAAAACGTGTCACTTTTCTTCCGATCTTGGGCCGATCAGACGGCTAGAACTCGAACCGCAGCGTCATGGCCATCCTGCGCGCATCGCGGGCGCCCGTGTAGCGGCCCAACTGGTTGTTGGTCTGCGACAGAATGCCCTGCTGCCACTTCGGGAAATCGTACTGGATGGAGGTGTTCAACCCGCTGAACTGCGTGTGGTTGAAAATGTTATAGCCTTCGGCCCGGAACGTCAGCCTGCGCCTTTCGTTGCCGAGCGGAAAGTCTTTGATCAGCGAAATGTCCCAGTTGTTCAGGGAAAGCGGAACGCGCATGATCGGGCCGCCGCCCGCGTTCCCGAAGCACGCCGTGGATTTGCCGATGCCCTTGTGCGGATCCGCCTGCGGCTCCCAACTGCACGGATAGGGGCTCATGAACGCCTGGTAGTCGAACGTGTTGTTCTGCGTCCAATCGGTGAGGTTCCACTTCACCTGGCCCGAGGGGACGGTGGGGTCGCGCAGGACGATCATGCGCGCGCCTTCCGCGCTGCCCGTCGTCTCGGGCGCGGCGTTGACGTTGGTGGTGTTGCTGTAGCTGCAGCAACCGGGGGCGCCGGCCAGGAATGGGCCCTGCCATGACCAGATGCCGGACAGGGACCAGTGATCCGTAACCACCCCGAGCGGCCGCATGCCCAGCCGCTTCCCAATGCCGGGAATTTCGTAAATGAAGTTGGCCACGACGCGGTGCGGCGTGTTGCCGGGGAAATACGAGTTGTGGTTGCGCTCCTTGAACATGGGGTACTGAATCTGGTCTGCCTCGATTCCCCCGTACTGCATCGTCTTGTTCCAGGTGTACGAAAACTGGTAAGCCATGCCCCGGGTTGCCTGTCTGCGGACTTCGACCTGGAGCGAATGGTAATTGCTGTTATACATGAATCCCCGGATATCCATCGAGCCGAGACCCGGCATTGGACGGAAGAAGTCATCACTCCATGAGCGCTTCGGGGTGGTCTGGCCCCAGGGGTTCATTTGAGCCGGATCGTAGCGGGACCACATGCCGATGTTGTTCACGGGGATGCCCGTGGGGGTGCTGCTTCCGGTCCCATTGGTGGCCATGTGCCGCCCGAAATTGCCCACGTAGGAAACATCCAGCACCGTCCCGTACCCGATCGCCTGCTGGATTCCGAAGCTGGGCTGCAGCGATTCGGCGTACGGCTGATGGCCGTACAGCCCGGGCTGGCTGATCACCGACACGCCCGCGCTGTTCTGCGCCGCCGGGACGGCTGCGATGTTGGTGTAGTAGACGGACTTGGTATAGGTGATCGGCGGCAGGCCTCCGTAGTTCATGATCTGGTTGCCGTCGCCGCGGTTGAAGAACTGCCCGAAACCGGCGCGGACCGCGGTCTTGCCGGTGCCGAATACATCCCACGCGAAGCCGATCCGAAGGGCCGGCCGGAACTTCGTCACCGTGAAAAGCGTCTTCGGGAGGCCGCTGGTTCCGCCTACGGTCATGCCGCCGAAGTAGTCGCCGGACCCGGGGACGAACGTGCCGACCAGGACGGGGTAGGTGGTAGCGCCGGTTTTCGGATCCAGCGCCACCTGGCTCGCGCTCGGGCACTGCGACGTGGCGGGCACGGGGACCGAGCAGCCGTTGACGTACAGGCGTCCCGCTTTGGCGGCATTATAGTTGGCCGGAATCCACGTGGCCGAGTTGTCGTTGCTCTGCGGCTCCAGGTCGTAGAAGCGCACGCCGATATCGACCGTGAACCGTTTCGAGATGCGCCAGTTGTCCTGGATGAACGCCTCGATCCCCGTGAACCAGTAATTGCCGATCACGCGGCCGCCTTCGGAGTAGCGGTTGACGTAGCCCACGTACATGTTGGCGTTGCCGCGGCCGAGTGAGGCCGGGCCCCCGCTGAAGTCGTAGGTGCCCAGGTAGTTACCTACTCCGGCCTGCTGATACTTGCCGCTGCGCTCGATGTAGGCGCCAGCCTTGATGTTATGGGCGCCCTTTACCCACGACAACTTCTCGTTGACGTTATAGGTGTCGTTCCAGTTGGTATAGGGCCGGTTCGTTCCTGGATTGCCCACGCTTCCGCCGGATACCGACGGGACGCCGTACACGAAATTCTGCGCGCCGGGACTCATGTAGGGCCGCGGGAGGCTGCCGTCCTTGCCGAAATCGCCGGCCTTTGGATCGAACCACTTCGGCGGCTCGGCCATGAGCGTGCGGTCCATCTGGTCCTGGTAGTGCGAATAATAATCCCAGGTGTTATACCCTTTGCCGAAGGTGAATTCGTTCACCAGGGTGGGGGTAATCGTATAGACGAACCCGATGGCTTTATTCTTTCCCGGGTTGGGGTGGTCTTCGGAGTAGGGGGCCCAGCACTCGGGATGGGCCGTGCGGTCGCCTGCCGCCAGGCTCTTGCAGGAATCCTTCAGAGACGGCGTGAACAGCGGAATGTTAAAACTGGTCTGCCAGTTGTCGTAGTCGTTGCCGTAACGGAAGAACGCGGTCAATTTGCTGGTCACGTTGGCGTCGATGCGCAGCATGTCGTTCCGCCGCGGGTGCGTCTCGTTGTACGAGTAGCGGTAATTCCGGCGGTAGATCTGCGTGGGGTCCTGCTCGGTCCAGCAGTCGGCCGCGTTGTTGTTGAGGTCGCAGCGGTTGGGCAGCGGGAAATAGTTCATCATCGCCTGTCCCCACGCCGCCGAGGCCGGGTTCGTCAGGGGACTCTGGATGAAGTTGTTGATGTTCGATTTCTGCGCCTCGGTCAACGGGGCGCGCGTGGTCATGTCATACATCGGGTACGTTTTGCCCGTCGCAGGATCGATATCCTGCGAGAAATCGCCGCGCCGCATGGCGGCGGTCGGCACCATCACGTAGTTCGTGCCGGATGCGGGCTTCTGCTTCGTGTACTCCTGCGAGAGGAAGAAGAAAATTTTGTTCTTGGTGCGTTCGAGAATCTTGGGGATGTACACCGGGCCGCCGACGCCGTAGCCGCCCACGAAGAAGCGATAGATGGGCTTCTTGTTCTTGTTGAAATTATCGAAGAAGTTCATGGCGTTGAACATCTCGTGGCGCTTGGTGGCCCACACGCTGCCATGAAACTGCTGGCTCCCGCTCTTCGTAATCACCGAGACCTGCCCGCCCGAGCCGCGGCCGTACTCCGCCTGGTAGCCGGATGTCAGGACGCGGATCTCCGCAACCGAATCCATGTTCGGCTGGAAGTGCGTGGTCTGGTTCGAGCCGGTGTCGAGGTCGGTGATTCCATCGACCGTGTAATTGTTGACGGCCGAAGATCCGCCGTTCACGAAGATGGTATTGATGGAGTCTTCGTTGGTGGCGTCCCTGCCGCCGGCCACTACGCCGGGCAGCAGCGCCAGCAGAGCCGTCAGGTCGCGGCCTCGGATCGCAATGCGGTTCAGTTGCATCGCGTCCAGAGTGCCCGACCGCTCGGCGGAAGCCGTCTGCACCGGCGTCGCTTGGGCGGTGACTGATACCGTCTCCGTCACCGCGCCCAGCGCCAGGGCGATGCGCCCCAGGTCGCGGTTGATGCCTGACGCGATCGCCAGTTCGCGCTGCTCGTAATTCTTGAACCCACCCGCCGTGACCGTTAGAACATACGTGCCCGGCGGCAAGCTGTTGAAGCGGAAGATGCCTTCCGTCCCGGTCTGGGTGTTTCGCACGGCGCCGGTCGCCGTGTCTTTGATTTGTACCGTGGCGCCGACAACCGCCGCATCGCTGGGGTCGGTTATGGTGCCGAGGAGATTTCCCGTGGTCACCTGGGCGGAAAGCATCCCGCACAGGAAAGAGAGCACACACACTACACCTGCCGTCTTGTAGAAAGACATCAGCTCACCCCGTTTAACCTGCCGGTCAGCCGACCGGGTCTACCGGTTTAAACAAACCCGTTACCGTTCGGGCCCCAACCGTTTCCCCGTCATTCTAAAAACGACAGTAGAGGCCCACCAGAGCCCCGAAAAAACTAATCTCGGGCGCCATTATAGGTTTTGGCGCGGTTGGTGTCAATCCACAGTTCTGTTGTGTCAACGCAAAGTAGAAATGTCCTATTCCCTGCAAAGTAGAAATGTCCGGTTTTTGCCGGGCGGGGCGAGGGGGCGTGGTAGTCTGGGCGTGCCGGTGAAGCGGAGACGGGCAATGCTGGCGAGCAACCCGATCAA
>JAIQFU010000165.1 GCA_020073115.1 Terriglobia bacterium | reverse complement strand
CGCAGGTTCTCGCTCAGCGCCAGACGCCCGAGTTCCATGGTGTTGTGGATCCAGCCATAGGTCACCTCTTCGAGGTTGACCTTGCCCACCGTCGGGGCGATGCGTTCCAGGCATTCGCGGTCTGTCGGGAAGCAGTTCGGGATGCGGGTGTTGGCCGGGGTATTGGCCGTGAACGAGTTGATCCGGGTGGCGTTCCAGTCGATCTTCTTCAGCAGCCGCTCGTGCATCACGTCGGCCATCCCCATCCCCACGGCATTGCCATAGCTCAGGTCGTTCAGGTCCCGTATGAAAACGCGCTCGAAGCGGGGGACGAAGTCCCAGGGGTTATACTCGCCGTTGACGCAGCGATTGACGATCTTGGTGTCCATCCCGGCGCCGCTGATGCTCTTGCCGATCTCGTCCAGGATAAGGACGTCCAGCCCGGTGGGAATGCGCGGCATCCACGATTTCACCAGTTCCTGGTTCTCTTCCTCGCGCCGCTCCATGATCTCCACCGGGACGGCGTCCAGTCTGGCGGTGTGGTGCCATGCGTCTTCCAGGATCGCCAGGCCACCCAGGATCTTGCCCGATTTCAGCACCTGCCTGCCTACCGACCGGATCACGTGCTCCAACCCCAATTTGTAGCCGAACGAGTGGTACTGTTTGGCCCCGGCGAACTTGCCGATTCCGATGGCCATCATCTTGAACAGGCCGCTCTCGATCTTGCCGCCGAAATCCGTGTGCCACTTGACGCGGTTGACCAGCATCACCCCGTCGGCCTCATACGCCACGCGATCCATGAAAGCTTCGATGCCGTCCGCGGTCTTCCCCAGGGAGACTACATCGAGCTGGCTGAGGAGCGGGCAGCCCATGGCGGTCTCCGTGATGCCGTAATGCGCCAGCACGTCCGCCTGGCCCTCGGCGGTCGCGGCCCCGTGGCTCCCCATCGCGGGGAACAGGAAGGGGTTCATGCCCTGTTCCTTCCAGTACTGCACCACGTTCCGGACAATGGTCGCGATGTTCTGGATTCCGCGGCTCCCGACCCCGATCGCCACGCGCGACCCGGGCTGCAGGCGGGCGGCGAATCCCGAAGCCGCAAGTTGCTTCTGAACCTCGGCGGGGATGTCCGGAATGCTCCGGTCGGGAAAGTTTTGACGGACAAGCATCAAACGGGGAAGCACCATGCTTCGATTGTAGCGTGCGGCGCCAAAATACAGGATGTGGACGTGGAGCGCCGCCGCATTTTCCTGCTCTCCCCCGCCAATGCCGGGGGCGAACGCGCGAAGTTGCTTTTTCGCCCCGGCGCGAGCTTCGAGCTGGCCGCGCGCCTGCGCAACCCGGGCGTCCCTCTGGGCGAAGCCTTCGCATTCATCAGCGGCCTCTACTTCCGGGGAAAACTGGAGTATTCGAAGGCATTCGCCGCCCCGCCTGAGGGCATTCCGGGGGCGTTCGTCATCACTTCGGGCTACGGGGAGGCCTGCTGCTCCGCTGCGCGCGCGCCGGCATCCCACTGACCTACGCGCCTGTGGGCCACCTCACGCGCCACGGCCCGCGCCCCCCCAAACTGCCGCGATAGGACCGCCGGTGGGCGGTCCTATCGTCCCGTTGCGCACACACCCGGTAAAACCGATTCTGTAGCATTGAGGCAAATGCCGGTCGATACCAGAAGCAATGCAGGACTCCAGGACCCCCGCAAGGCCGAACCCCAGGGACAAGAACCGCAGAGCCAGCCCATCCCCGGCAGCGACGCCGAACTGAAGCCCCGGGCCGACCATGGCGAGAAATCATACCGCGGACATGGCAGGCTCAAGGACTTCGTGGCCGTGATCACCGGCGCCGATAGCGGCATCGGGCGCGCGGTAGCCATCGCCTATGCCCGCGAGGGCGCCGATATTGTGATCGCCTACCTCGAGGAGGATCGGGACGCCGATGAGACCGTCCGCTGGGTCGAGGACGCCGGACGCAAGGCGCTGCGCATCCGGGGGGACATCCAGGACGAGCGGCACTGCCGCCGGATTATCGACGAGACCTTCGATCGGTTCGGCCGGCTCAACATCCTCGTCAACAACGCCGCATTCCAGATCACCCACGGCGAAATCGAAGAGTGGTCCTCCGAGGAATTCTCGCGCGCGTTCCACACCAACGTATTCGGCATGTTCTACCTCTGTAAGGCGGCCATGCCGCGCATGCAGCCCGGCAGTTCGGTCATCAACACCGCCTCGATTCAGGCATACGAACCGAAACCGCCCCTGCTCGGGTACGCGGCCAGCAAAGCGGCCGTCGTGAACTTCACCAAGGCCCTGGGCAAGCTGACTGAGAAAAACGGCATCCGTGTAAACGCGGTGTCGCCCGGTCCGGTGTGGACGCCGCTGATCCCCTCCACCTTCGGCGCCGACAAAGTGAAAAGCTTCGGAAAGGACACCTCCTTCGGCCGCGCCGCGCATCCCGCCGAAATCGCTCCCGCCTACGTCTTTCTGGCAAGCGACGACGCGCGCTACATGACCGGCGAGGTAATCGGCCTCACCGGCGGAAAGATGCCGTTTTGAAAGTTAGTCGTTAGTCGCTAGTCGTTAGTCGTTAGCCGGTGATGCGATGCGGCTGGTATAGTGGCACAGGCTGCAAAGCGGGGACTGGCTCGAATTTCGCCGTCTTTGCGAAACTTCGTGCCTGTCCCCGGTTTGCCCGTTTGCGCCGCAGACGCCTAGCGACTAGCGACTAGCGCCTAACGACTGGTTCTTATACGAATTTGTACTGGCCCGGGACCGGCAGCGGGACCGCCGCCATCTTCACGTTCATCCCGAACTCCTTGGGTTGCAGGTCCTGCTGGGAGTTCATGATCTGGTCCCAGGTAACGGCCATGCCGGAATAGGCCGATTCCCGCGCCATGATGCACGTCAGGGTGCTCTCAGCGATCTGCACCGTCTGGTTGATGTACGGTTTTCGTCCCAGGATGCTGTCGACGAAATCGATGTGCTCCTGGACCTGGGAATTGATCCCCTTCGTCCCCATGTCGTTGCCCGTGCTGCGGCCCTTGGTCCCGATGACCAGGTCGCTCACGTTGTTGAACGCGCCGCGCTGGTACTGCCGGCAGTGGCTGCTCAGGCGCACGCCGTTGGGGTAGACGAAATCGGATGCCAGGTGGTCGTAGATGTTCCCGTAGAGGGGTTCGCGGGGACGCCACGCGGCCCCGCCGGAGGCCACCACGCGCTCCGGATGGCCGCCCATCACCCAGTTCATGAAGTCGATGTTGTGGAAGTGCTGCTCCACGATCTGGTCGCCGCAGATCCAGATGAAGGAATACCAGTTGCGGTGCTCCCACTCCATGTCGCCCCATTTCGGGTCGCGCGCCTGCGCGTGGAAGACCGGGCTGCTCAGGTAATACGAGTTCAGCGCGACGATGTCGCCGATGGCGCCGCCGTGGATCTTAGTGACGGTTTCGACGTAGGCCTTCTCCTCGTGCCGCTGCGCGCCGGACATGATCACGAGTTTCTTCTCCGTGGCTTTGCGTCCGGCCGCCAGGACGCGGCGCGCCCCCACGGCGTCGGTGGCGATGGGCTTCTCGGCGAAAACGTGTTTCCCCGCCTCGACGGCCGCCTCGAAGTGCGCGGGGCGGTAGCCGGGGGGCGTGGTCAGCATTACGATATCGATATCGGCCTTCAGCAGTTGTTTGTAGGCGTCGAACCCGGTGAAACGGCGGTCTGGCGGCACATTGATGCGGGGTTGAATGGAAGCCACTAACTCCTCGGCCGTCACCGTCTTCTGCTCTCCCCCGCGCTCCACCGTGATGCCCGCGTGCCGGCCGAGGGCTTTGGGGTCGCTGAGTTGCTTGAGCGACGATTCCAGGTGGTCGGGAAAAACGTCCGCCATGGCCACCAGTTCGAGATTGTCGTTCCCCGTCAGCGTGTCGACGATGGCCTGCGTGCCCCGCCCGCCGCAACCGACGATGCCCGCACGCAATTTTTCCTTCCCCGCGCCGCGCACCAGGTCCGGCCGGATGAGGGTAAACGCCGACGCGGCCGCCGCCCCCCGGAGCACGGATCTTCTGGATACGGAATTCGGATTCTCTGGCATGATGTTCGGAATATACTCTTTCTCGGCGCCGGATTCAACGGTGGCGGGCTTTCGCCGCGCTGCCGGGCTTTCGCCGGGCCGAAGCCCGGCTGCGGGGCAGAAGCCCCGTCCCACTCAAACGCGGCCGGCGGCGGCACTCACCTGCTCCTCCAATGTCTCCAACGCCCCGGCGAAGAAATGATCGGCCGCTTCGACCCAGATCAGCCGTTTGGGCTCCGGCAGCCTGGCGAAGAGCGCCTCCAGTTCCTCGCGGGGGCCGTATTCGTCCCGCGTGCTCTGGATGAAGAGCTTCGGCGCGCCACAGGCCTCCAGGTAGTCCGTCGGACCCTGCCGGGTGGGAAACCCGGCGGCCATCAGCCAGCGGGCGCCTTCGACTTCACAGCCCAGGCGCGTGATGGCGCGCGCGCCAAACGAAAAACCGGCCAGGGCGAAGGCAAGCTCGGGGTAGCGGCGGCGGAGCCATCCCAACGCGGCGCGGGCGTCTTCGATTTCACCCGTCAGGTCGCCGTGCTCGCCCTCGCTGCGGCCCACCCCGCGGAAGTTGAACCGCAGGGCGGCGATGCCCGCCCGACGCAGGCCGCGCGCCATGCGGTGGACCACTTTGTTGTGCATGGTCCCTCCGTAGAGGGGATGCGGATGGCAGACGACCGCGCCCAGCTGCGGAGGCGCCCCTTCGGGTTCCTCGAGAATGGCTTCGAGCCGGCCGGCCGGGCCGCGGATCCAGTGCGATTCGATCAGCCGCGGCATGATTCAGAGCCGCGGCCGGAGGGACGGGTCATCAGCGGTGATGCGCAAAGTCAGAACGTCCGGAAATTCGTGAACTGCATGTCGATGCCGAATTCGGAGTCGCGCAGCAGCTTGATCACCGATTGCAGCACGTCGCGGTCGCGCCCCGAGACGCGGACAAAATCTCCCTGGATCGAGGCCTGCACCTTGAGCTTCGAATCCTTGATCTTCTTGACGATCTCGCGGGCCTTCTCCGTGGGGATCCCTTGCTGCAGCGAGATCTCCTGGCGGACCGTGGAACCGGCCGCGGACGTGATCTCTCCGTAGGTCAACCCCTTCAGCGGTACGTGGCGTTTGATCAGCTTGGACTCGAGAATATCAACCACCGCTTTCAGTTTGAACTCGTCCTTGCTGGCCAGCAGGACTTTGTTGTCTTTCTCGTTCAGCTCGATGTTGGAATGGGAGTCCTTCAGATCGTATCTCTGATGGACTTCTTTCAGGGCCTGCTGGATGGCGTTGAGCACCTCCGGCAGTTCGATTTTGGAGACTACGTCAAAACTGTTGTCGGGCATGTCTAATCCTGGGGCCGGGAACCGGGGGCCGGGGGCCAGGGGCCAGGCGATGCGGGCGCATCCAGGCCCAGGATGGAACCGGAGCGCAAGCGGGTTACGCGGCGAACGGTCTCGGTGGACGGCTTGGCCGGCGGCGGTTCGACCGGCTTGGGCGGCTCCAGCCTGGCCTCGGCCGGCGCAGGCTCCGGCTCGGTCTTTTTGATCTGCAGCTCGGCCACGACGCGGCGCGTCACCTCGTCCACCATCGTTTCCATGGCCGCATCCAGCGCCAGGGTCACCGCCGCCTTGACCTGTTCGGAATCCACCACGGCCACAAAGGGCGCGACCTTCGTCCCCTGGCCCCCAGTTCCCGGGCTCCGTTCCGCTCCCGGCCTCTTGTTGCTCCGCTCCGCCGCCGCTGCTTCCGCCAGGGGCTTGACCGCCGCCAGCAGGACGCTCGCCTCGAACGGCTTCTTCAGAGAACCGTCGGCTTCGACCCGGCGCACTTCCTGCTCGTCCATCGTTTCCATCACGCCGGCCGTGAGGATCACGCGGACATGCCGGTGCCGCGGGTTCATTTTCAGGTATTGGCAAATCTCGAACCCGGTCCGGCCGGGCATTACCGTGTCGGCCAGAACGACATCCGGATCGACGTCCTCCATGCGGATCAGGGCCGAATCGGCATTGCTGACGGCGACGACTTCGTAGCCTTCATCGGCCAGAATCCGCTCCGCCATGCGTTGCGCATGCGGGCTGTCGTCCACCAGCAGAATCCGGCTCATTGTTTCGGCGGCGTGTCCGGCGGCGCGCCCGGAGCCGTGGGCGGCGGCGTTTTCTGCTTCTTGGCGGCTTTCGGCTTCGGCTGCTTCTTCGGCTTCTTGCCGTTCGTCGGGGTCTGCGCGGTGGCGCTGCCCTGGTCTCCCGGCTGGGCCGTGGCGGTCGGATCCGCCGGCGCATTCGGAGCAGCTACGGGCTGCCCGGGAGCCGCCGCGCGCGCATCCGGGTTGTTCTCCAGGGCCGACGCATCGCCCGGCGCCGAAATCGTCACGTCCCCGCTGGTTCCCAGCGTCCCCGCGGCCACGCGGGACACGCTGACCGGAATCGTGGGCCGGAAACCCTCCATCGACGGCGTTCCCGACTTGGCCGACATAGTCAGGTTGGGATGCATGCTGAACGCGCCCCAGAACTTGCTCAGGAAACTGATGCCCTCGCGGTTCTCCAGCTCGTACTGCATGCGCGCCAGGGCCACCGGATCGGCCTCCGGCGCGGCCGCTTCCAACTCCTGCAGCTTCTGCTTCGCCGCATCCGCCCGCGCGCTCAGGGGGTACTCCCGAACCAGTTTGCTGAGTTCCCTGATCTGCTGCTGGCGGAACTGGGTCCCCAGCCTCTCGTACGATTCGGCCGCCGACCAGAGCGCTTCGTCGGCTTTGCTGTACAGTGGATACTCTTCCGCCAGCGTCTGCAGCCGGTTGGCCGCGGCCGGATAGCTGCCCTTCGTCAGATAGAATCTCCCGACCTTGTACTCCCCTTCCGCCATGTTCTCCTGGATGTTGCGCAGCAGTTGCTGCGCTTCGGGGGCGAACTTGCTGTTGGGGAAGTTTGCCAGGACATTCCGGCACTCCTCCTCGGCGCGAATTTCGTGCACGGGGTCGCGGTCCGCCTTCTCCATCTGCTGGTAATGGATCTTGCAGACTTTCTCCTGCGCCTCGGCGGCCTCCTCCATGGCGGGATAGAACAGGATGAAATCCTTGTACTCGGCTTCCGCCTGCGCCAGGCCGTGGCCGCCGCCCTCGCGGTACCAACTGTCGGCCACCAGCAGCTTGGCTTTCGCCAGGTACTCGCTGCTCTCGTACGTGTTCATCAGGGTATTGAGGGTCAGCCGGGCGATCTCGAACCGGCCGTGCTCGATGTCGTTCATCGCCTTATCGAAGAGCACCTTGTCCGGCTGCTGGGTTTCCTTGGTGATCGGGTTCTCGTACCGATGCCTGCACGAACTCAGCAGGACCACGGCCGCGGCCACTACCGCGGCATTCCGAATGACTTTTCGAAGCATCAGATCCACTCACCCTTGCCGCGGCGAAACCGTCGCGGCCCTGAACTTAGCACGGGATCGCCGTGGCGCTCGCAGCGATCGCGCGAAACTCGCGTACGGCCGACTCCGCATCGCCACTGTGAAACACGGCCGACCCTGTGACGATCCAATCACACCCGGCGCGGACGACTTCCGCGAGATTGTCCCGGTGCACGCCGCCATCGATTTCGATGGGCAACGCCAACTTCTTTTTCTGCCTCAACTTAACCAGCTTGCGCGCTTTCTCCAGCACGTACCCCACAAGTCCCTGCCCGCCGAATCCCGGGTTGACGCTCATCAGGAGCACGTAATCCGCCACCTCCACCACGTCTTCCAGGACCGAGATGGGGGTGGCCGGGTTCAACACCACTCCCGCCATGGCGCCGGCTTGCCGGATCATCCCCAGCGTTCCATCCAGGTGACGCGCGGCTTCGTAGTGGACCGAGACGGAATTGGCCCCCGCGCGCACGAAATCCGCCACGTAGCGGTCGGGGTTCTCGATCATCAGGTGAACATCGAGGTGCAGGCGCGTAGTCCGGCGGACCGATTCCACCACCGGAGGACCGATGGTTATATTGGGGACGAAGTGGCCGTCCATGACGTCCAGGTGGAGCATGGTGGCCCCCCCTCGCTCTACCCGCGCGATCTCCTCCGCCAGGCGCGCAAAGTCCGCGGACAAGATTGATGGAACAATTTCAACCATTTACGGGTACTTCTGATTCTATCACAGCGGCGAAGAAGCCGTCCCCGGGGTCGCGTCCCGGGATGCGTCGCATGGTTTCGAGGACCAGGTGGGGAGGAACCGCCGCCACCACCTGCTCGTTCTCTTCCGCTTCCAAAGAACACGTGGAATAAACCAGCAGTCCGCCCGGCGCCAACGCGCCCCGGGCATGGTCCAGTAGCGCCGTCTGACGGCGGCGCAGGTCCTCCAGGTCCGTAGGGCGCAGGCGCCACTTGATTTCCGGGTTGCGCCCCAGGGTCCCGGTCCCCGAGCACGGGGCGTCCACCAGGATGCGCTCGAAGCGCCGGGCGAACGGTAGCTGGCGCGTGCCGTCCAAAACCACCAGGTCCACTCCGAGGCCTTTCAATTGCGCCAGCCGGCGAAGGCGCAGGTCGCACGCGACCGCATGGACGCCGTACTCCAGCGCCTGCGCCGTCTTGTTTCCCGGCGCGGCGCACAGGTCGAGGAAGCGCTGCCCTGCCCGGAGCCGAAGCAGGGGCACGATGGATTGCGAGCCGATGTCCTGAGTGCGCGGGCCGGCCGGGCCGATGCGCACGTACTTCTCCGGTTCGCGCAGCGCCGCGCGGGCGATTCTTTCCGCGATCTCGCGCCCGTAATGGGCCTCCCACCGGGCCAGCAGCCACTCCGGACAGGACAGTTCCACCTCGCGGCAAGGCCATGCCACCGGGTCGCGCGTCACCTTGCGCAGGACGGCGTTGACCAGGCCTGCGGCCGAGCGCTTCCGCGCCCGCTTCACCAGTTCGACGGAATCGGCGACGGCGGCGTGCGCGGGGACGCGCTCCAGATACCGGAGTTGGTAGATTCCCATGCGGAGCGCGGTCCGGACCTCGGCGTCCAGCTTCTGTTTCCGCCCGGAGTACCATTCGATCAGGAAATCGATCTGGGCGCGATACCGCAGCGTGCCGAAGACGATCTCCGAGGCCAGACCCGCATCCCGCGAATCCAGACCGCCAGTCCGCGCCAGCAGCAGATCGGAAGCATAGCCGCCGCCCTCGACCTGCAGAAGGATTTCGTGCGCCACGGCGCGCGCGTATTCCGGTTTCTGCGACGCGCCGTAACCGATGCGACAGCGGCCGAAGACCTTCTGAACGAGGTTTTCATCGACATTTGGCGTCACGCCGGCCGGTTTGAAGGCCGTTCGAAGGTGTCGACCTGGATCTTGGCGATTGCACATTTCAAGGCCGCGGCATGGCGGCGGCGGCGTGCTTGTGATCGGCTCGACGACGGTGCCGTCGAGGCGATCGAGGACCTCGCCGACGATCCAGAGGTCGCGGCGCAGAAACAAAGGTCGAGCGTGGTGATCCGCGAATGCCTCAAGCGGCTGTCACCGGCGCACCGAACGATTCTCGACTTGATCTACTATCACGAGCAATCGATTGCCGAAGTTGCCCGTATCGTTGGTGTGCCGGAGAACACGGTGAAAACGCGGGCTTACTACGCGCGCAAGTGTCTCGAGCAGTTGCTGGCGGAACGTGGCATCGGCCGCGATGCGCTGTGAGCTGGCTATCCGCTTGCGGCTTGTCTGTGCGGCGTATATTTGTGCTCCGTGCGGCGCGCGGCGAGTGAACGCGGTCACCAGCGACGTGCCACTTTCGAAATGCTCGTGCAGGAGTCTGACTGAAAGCACCGCGAGCGTGCAGGCCAAAACCACCCGAAGCACCGTTTCGGGTACGCGAACCGCCACGTAGCTGCAGAGAACAATGCCGGGCAGCGATCCGACGAGCAGCAGACCAAGGATGTGCCAGTCGACCGTGCCGATCATCCAGTGGCCTAAGCCGGCGACAAGCGTCAGCGGGACCGCATGTGCGATGTCCGACCCGACAATCCTGACCATCGGCAGTCTCGGATACAAGATGAGCAGCACGCAGACGCCGATCGCTCCGGCGCCAACCGAAGAGATAGTGACAAGCACTCCGAGAATGGCGCCGACGACGATTGTGGTGGTGGCGGTACCACGCTCGTCGAGAACGGGAAGCCGGCTGCGATAGAAGCGCACGATGCTGCCGCGAAACACCAGGACGGCGGCGGTCACCAGCAAGACGCCGCTCAGGATAACGGTGATCAGGCTGCGGGCGGCTTCGCTTTGATTGAGAGCGGAGAGGAAGCCAAGCGTGATGACGGTCGCAGGCACGCTGCCCATCGCCAGGTGCCGCACTACACGCCACTCGATGCTGCGCGCCAGTCCGTGGACGATGCTGCCGGCGGTCTTGCTGACGGCCGCGGACAGCAGATCGGTCCCGACCGCAGTAGCCGGATGAATGCCGAAGAGGAGAATCAGCAGGGGCGTCATCAGCGAGCCGCCGCCGACGCCAGTCATGCCAACCAGCACACCGACCGCAAAACCCGAAAGTGCGTAGAGCGCATCGATCATAATTACCTAAGGACGCATCCGAATTACCTAAGGACGCATCCGATCATGGCGAATCTGCGTTGTCAGGCGTTTGCCGATTACGATAGCGGCTCCCCACTGGTTCCAGTCACAGGCGTGCAAAACATCAACCGCTGCGCACTCGCTTCGCGGGAATGTCACAGAATACCGCGGAACACGCATCGCGCTGGTGCGCGGGCTGGCTTAAGCGCTCAGCCGGGTGTCCAGGCGCCTGCGGCGACGAGCTCATCCATCGATTTGTCGGTAAACTCGGCCTTCGGGCTGTCGCCGCCGATCACAAACATCAGGATCGACTCCTCATTCGGATCGCCCTTGGTGATGTTCTCAAAGCGGCGCGCGCAACCTGGCGGGAACGATACGACATCAAACGGACCGACGTCGACGAAGTCGACGTCGCCGTTTTCGTTCTCCCAGCTGCACCGCCAGATGCCGGTCATCGGAATAAAGGTTTCGTTGGTATCGTGATTGTGCATCATCGGTCCATTGCCGGGCTTGGCACGGCAATATCCCAGATTGAAGCCCTCCGAAATCTTGATCGCGGCCATGCGCGCGGCATCGTCCCCGACCGGCGACGTCACGGCGCCGCCTTCACCTTTGGGCGGCTGGAAACCGATCACATTGTAGAGCGTCCGGATACAGCCTTGCATCTTGCTGTCGGGCAGTCCGCCGTCCGAGCCATTCAGATCGCGGAAGAAGGCGACGCGTTTCATCATCTCCGCGCGCCG
>JAIQFU010000164.1 GCA_020073115.1 Terriglobia bacterium | reverse complement strand
GCCGATCTCGCGCAGAAACATGCGGACCGGGTCACTTGTACTCTCGATCGCGTCTGGCGTCGGATTGCTGCCGCACGCCTCGTCCTCTTGCTGCCCCGGTGCATCGTCTTCGCCAGGAGGCCGCTCTGACGAGTCCGTATCCATGTCAGCCGGCGGGGGCACAACGGGCTCCAGCTCGTCCAACAGGGGTGCATCAGAAACTGCTTCGGCCATGAAGACGGTATCCTGCACATCGAGCTCGATCAGCTCTTCGGGGTCTTCGTGAACCACCGCGGAATACGAAACTGTCCTTTCCATCCGACCTGCTCGCTTGCGCCGCCGCCCTGGCCGAAATGCCCGGCAGTTGAGGCGATCGCCCATTCTGTTTCCACACGCTCTGGCCTCGTGCCGCAGCCAACACGCCGACAGGCGCCAAGGCGCCTTCGGCGCGGCATGACATTCAATCGATGCAGTGGGAGGGCTCACCAGCAACCGACGCCGGCGCAGGTCTCCGCCGCGCGCAGCGCGGAGCAGCAGGCCAGCGCCCGCTACAAGGCCGGGCTGGGCGTTATCGACGAAGTGGCCGAGGCCCAGCGCCTGCTGACCCAGGCAGAGATCGACGACGCGCTGGCCCGCCTGGGCGTATGGCGGGGGCTGCTGGGGGTGGCGATCGCCATGGGGGATATTCAGCCGTTCGTGGCGGAGGTGGGGCGATGAGGTCGAGGCGCCGCCTGTGGCCGGTTTTGGCCACCGGTTGTTTTGGCCGGCAAGCAAGAACAGCCGGTGGCGAAAACCGGCCACCGGCGGTACGGAGAAGAGCATGCGCCTGGTTCTAGCTGCTCTCACCCGCCCCATCACGGTCGTCATTGCCATCGTCGCCGTGGCGCTCTGCTCCATTCTGGCGATCGAGCGCATGCCGATCGATATTTTTCCGCAGGTGGGCGATCCCGCGATCTATGTGGCCCAGCCGTACGGCGGGATGGACCCGGCGCAGATGGAAGGCTTCCTCACGTACTACTACGAGTACCACTTCCTCTACATCACCGGCATCGATCACGTGGAGAGCAAAAGCATCCAGGGCGCGGCGCTGATGAAGCTGGTTTTCCACCAGGGCACGGACATGGCGCAGGCCATGGCCCAGACTGTCGGGTACGTGAACCGCGCGCGCTCCTTCATGCCGCCGGGGACGGTGCAGCCATTCATCACCCGGTTCGACGCGGGCAGCGTGGCCATCGGACAGCTCATTTTCAGCAGCCCCAGCCGCACCCTGAGCGAGATGCAGGACCTGGCCCTCAACCGCGTCCGGCCCCTGTTCGCCACGCTGCCGGGCGTCTCGGCGCCGCCGCCTTTCGGCGGAAGCCAGCGCACCATCGTGATCACGCTCGACCCCGATAAACTCCGCCAGTACCGCATGGCGCCCGAGGACGCCATCGCCGCGGTCAACAACGCCTCGCTGGTGATGCCTTCGGGGAACATGTACACCGGAAAGCTGGAGCGCATCGCCCGCACCAACGCCAGCCTCGGGGGCGACCTGGCGGAAATTCTGGACACGCCCATCCGGCCGGTTTCCGGCCCCACCGTTTACCTGCGCGATATCGGAACCGTGGAGAACGGGTCCGACATCGTTACCGCCTATGCCCACGTGGACGGGCGCCGCACCGTCTATATCCCCGTCACCAAGCGCGCCGATGCGTCCACCCTGGCGGTGATCAACAGTGTGAAGGCCGCGCTGCCCGACTTCAAGAGAATCGTGCCGGCGGATATCGATATCCGGCTGGAGTTCGACCAATCGCCCTATGTCATGAACTCGCTGCGGGGGCTGGTGCTCGAAGGCCTGTTGGGCGCGGCGCTCACGGGGCTGATGGTTTTGCTCTTCCTGCGCGACTGGCGCAGCGCCCTGATCGTGGTGGCCAACATTCCTTTCGCGCTGCTGGCGGCGGTGGTGCTGCTGTGGGTCACGGGCCAGACCATGAACATGATGACGCTCGGCGGCCTGGCGTTGGCCGTGGGCGTCCTGGTGGATGAAGCTACGGTGGAGATCGAAAACATCCACAGCCAGATGCTGCCCGGCGTATCGCGCGCCCGCGCGGTCCTGGAAGCGTGCAGCCGCACGGCGCTGGCGCGGCTGCTCTCCATGTTCTGCATCCTGGCCGTCTTCGTGCCCTCGTTTTTCATGGTGGGGGTGGCCCGGCAACTCTTCGTTCCGCTTTCGCTCGCGGTGGGATTCGCGATGATCGCCTCCTACCTGCTCTCCAGCTCGCTGGTTCCGGTCTTCTCCACCTGGATCATGAAGGAAGCGCACGCCGGCGAGCGGCGCGAAGGATTGTTCGGGCGTCTGCAGCGGTTTTATGGCCGCTACGCGGGCGGCGCGCTCCGCTTCCGCTGGCCGCTCGCCATCGGCTACCTGGCAGTTTCCTTCGGACTGCTCTACCTGCTGCTGCCGCGCATCGGCACGGAGATATTTCCCGACGTGAATGCTTCGATCTACCGTCTCCACCTGCGCGCGCCGGTGGGAACGCGCATCGAGGAGACGGAGCGAATCCTGCTCCACGGCCTGGAGATCATCCGCCGCGAGGCCGGTCCGGGCAATGTCGCGATTACCAGCGACTACATGGGGATGCAGCCCTCCAGCTACCCCGTAAACCTGATCCACCTGTTCACCGCCGGTCCCCAGGATGCGGTCATCCAGTTCGCGGTGAAGCCTGGGGCGCCGCCCGGTCCGGTTCTGCGCGAGCGACTGCGCGCAAGCTTCCGCCGGGACCTGCCTGGAACGGAGATTTCGTTCGAGGCCGGCGATATCGTCAGCCAGGTGATGAGCTTCGGCTCGCCCACACCCGTGGAGGTGGCGGTGATGGGCATCAACCTCCAGGACAACTACGCCTACGCCCAAAAGGTGCGGGCGGAGATGGCGAAGCTCGGATTCCTGCGGGACCTGCAGTTCGCCCAGGACCTGAACTACCCCACGCTGGACATTCATATCGACCGGGACCGCGCCGGGCAGTTCGGGCTGACGATGGGCGACGTGGTCCGGTCGGTGATTCCCGCGACCTCCTCCTCGCGCTTCACCGCGCCCAATTTCTGGCGCGACCCGGTATCGGGCAACGCCTTCCAGATCCAGGTGCAGTTGCCGCAAGACCGCGTGCAGGGGGTGGAAGCGGTGGGCGATCTGCCGGTGATGCGCGACGGCCGGGCCGCGCCCCAACTGCGGGACGTGGCGACGCTTCAGCCGGGCACGATGCCGGGCCTGATCGAACGCTACAACGGCCAGCGCGTGATCAGCCTGACGGCCAACGTGCAGGGCCTGACGCTGGGGCAGGCGGCGCCGAGGCTGAGCCGCGCCATGGCCGCGGCCGGGGCGCCCCCGCGGGGCGTCACCGTCCGGATGCGCGGCGAGATCCCCGCCCTGGAGCAGACCATCTCCGGGTTGCGCATTGGCCTGCTCCTGGCGGTGCTCACGATTTTCCTGCTGCTGGCCGCCAACTTTCAATCGCTGCGGCTGGCGCTGGCAATCGTGCTCACCATCCCGGCCGTGCTCTGCGGCGCCCTGCTGATGCTGCTGGCCACCGGCACGACGTTGAACATCCAGTCCTTCATGGGGGCCATCATGGCCATCGGGATCGCGGTGGCGAATTCGATCCTGCTGGTCACGTTCGCCGAACGCTTCCGGCATGAGGGCCGCCCGGCGCCGGACGCGGCGCGCGAGGGCGCGGCCAGCCGCCTGCGGGCCATCCTGATGACCGCCGCCGCCATGATCTGCGGCATGATTCCCATGGCCATCGGGGCCACGGAAGGCGGAGCGCAGGCCGCGCCGCTGGGCCGCGCGGTCATCGGCGGCCTGATCGTCTCCACGTTCACGACCCTGACGGTGTTGCCGTCCGTCTATGCCATCCTGCAACGGAAGGCGAGCGTGACTTCGCCCTCGCTCAACCCGGCGGATCCCGGGAGCAGATACTACGATGCGACGCAATAGAAGTAGTGATCGATACCTGGCCATTTTTGCCTGCGCTTGCGCCGCCTGGGCGCAATCGGGCGTACTGGCGCCGGTGGTCTCCAAACCGGTGGCGCGCACGCTCGATCTTCCCGGCGAGATCCAGCCCTATCTCAGCGTGGCGCTGCACGCCAAAGTACGGGGCTATGTGGAGCGCGTCCTGGTGGACCGCGGATCGGTGGTGAAGCAAGGCGAACTGCTGGCGGAACTGACAGCCCCGGAGCTGAAAGCGCAGATCGCCGAGGCCGAATCCAAAGCGCAGGCCGCCGATTCCGGACCGCGCGGGAACTGGAGGGCTACCTGAAGATCACCGCGCCCTTCGATGGCGTGATCACCGAGCGGATGGTCCATCCGGGTGCGCTAGCCGGCGAAGACAGCCCGCCGCTCCTGACGCTCCAGCAGGTTTCGCGCCTGCGCCTCGTCGTCCCTGTGCCCGAGGAAGACGTCGGCGGCATCGTCAAGGGCGCGGCCGTTCCGTTCCGCGTGCCGGCGTTCCCGGATCGGGTCTTCAGCGGAACCGTCGCGCGCCTCGCCCACGCTCTCGATGCCAGCACCAGGACCATGGCGGTGGAGATGGACGTGGCCAACCGTGATGGATCATTGGCGCCCGGCATGTTTCCCACGGTCAAATGGCCTGTGCGGCGCGCGCGTCCGGCGCTGTGGGTGCCCAAAACCGCGGTGGTCAACACCAGCGAGCGCACGTTCGTGATCCGCGCGCGCAACGGCCGGGCGGAGTGGGTGGACGTGAAGAAAGGCGCGCCGGAGGGCGACCTGATCGAAGTCGCCGGCGATTTACAGGCCGGGGACCTGGTGGTGCGCCGGGGCACGGACGAGTTAAGAGAAGGCGCGGCAATCAAGTGACGCGTGGGGCGGGGCTTCTGCCCGGTCGATGGATTCAGGCCGGGCAGAAGATCGGCTGCGGGGCGGCAGCCCCGCCCCACGGTCCGTTGTGCTAATTTCAGGACAAGCCGTGCCGAAACAGGCTCAGCGCCGGAAACTCACCGCGTGGGTCACCGCCCGCGAAGCCTTCTGGATCGCCATCGAGGCGCTGCGCAGCCACAAGTTGCGCTCCTTCCTCACGCTCCTGGGCGTGGTCATTGCCACCGCGACCCTGATCGTAGTCATGTCGGTGGTGAACGGCATGAACGTGTACATTGCCGAGCGCGTGGCCAACCTGGGAGCCAACACCTTCGTCCTGCACCAGTTTCAGTGGGCGCAGGGCTTCGACTCCTTCCTCCAGGCGCGGCGGCGCAACAAGCCCATCCGCGTCGAGGATTACGAGTACCTGCGGGAGAACCTCAACGGCTATCTACGGATCGGGGCCTTGGCGCAGTTAGCGCCCAGCCCCACCGCGCGGTACCAGACCCGCGTCATCGACGAGATCAACGTGGCGGGCCTGACCCCCAGCTTCGTGGATATCGGACGCGAGAAGATCGGCCGGGGGCGCTACATCAATGACGCCGATTACCAACACAACTCCCGCGTCTGCGTGATCGGCCAGGACCTGGTGGACAAGCTCTTCCCTTTCGGCGATCCGCTGGAGAGGGAACTCTCGATCGCCGGCATTCCGTTTCGGGTGGTCGGGATCGCGGACAAGCAAGGCAGCGTATTGGGGCAGAGCCAGGACAACTTCGCGTTCATCCCCATGACGACGTTCCGCGCCATCTGGATGGGACGGCCGGAACTCCTGGTTTTCATCAAGGCTCCGGATGGCCGCCACATGATGGAGTTGGAAGACGAGGTCCGGGCCCTGATGCGGGCCCGCCGGCACGTCCCTTATAAAGAGGATGACACGTTCGGCATCAACGCCTCCGAAAGCATCATGGCCGCGTGGCAGAACCTCACGGGAACGATCTTTGCCGCGACCATCGGGCTGGTGGCGGTGTTCATGGTGGTGGGCGGCATCGTCATCATGAATATCATGCTGGCCAGCGTGACGGAGCGGACGCACGAGATCGGGATCCGCAAGTCGGTAGGGGCGAGCCGGCGCGACATCCTCTGGCAATTCGTGATCGAATCGGGGGTCATGGCGTTCCTCGGCGGACTGGTGGGGGTGTCGCTGGCCGCCCTGGTGGCGTGGCTGGTCAACATGGTGTTCACGGCTTCCGTTCCGGTCAGCGCCATCGTGGTGGGGGTCACGCTCTCCGCCGCCGTGGGGCTGTTCTTCGGCATCTACCCCGCCACGAAGGCGGCCCGTCTCGACCCGGTCGAGGCGCTCAGAATGGAGAACTAGAGCGATGCGGTCCTACCACCACAGCGTCCGCGAAAACCTCAGGCTCGCGTTGGACACGATCCGCACCCACAAGTTCCGGTCGTTCCTCACCATTCTCGGCGTGCTCATCGGCACCACCACCGTCATCGCCGTCACGTCGATCATCGCCGGGCTGGACAAGCAACTGGTGGATGTCGCGCAGCAATTCGGCACCCGCACCCTGTGGGTCTACAAACTCGACGTGGGCGCGATGCGCCGCATGACCCGGGAGGAACGGCTTCGCAAGCCGCTTACTTACGAGGACGCGATGGCCATTAAGGCGGAATGCCCTTCGGTGGAGACGGTCTCGGTGGAACTGTTCACCGAAATGGGCGAGTTCGGGCTCCCGCCGGTGACGGCCCGGTACAAGGGCCAGACCATGATGGATGCGCTCTTCGTGGGTGCGACGCCGGAGCACCTGCGGCTGCTCAATGCCACCCAGGCCGACGGCCGTTTCTTCAGCGATGCGGAAGAGGACCATCGCCGCGACGTGGTGGTCATCGGGCATACCGTTCGCGAGCGCTTCTTCCCGCATGCCGACCCTGTGGGCAAGACCATCTTCGTGGACGGAAGGAGCTTCGAGGTGATCGGCACGCTGACCAAGTTCAAGTCCTTCCTGGGCGACGACCAGAACGACAAGGCCATCATGGCCCCCTACCGCAGCTTCAAGCGGCTCTATCCCGAGGCCAAGGACAACTTCATCTGCGTTCTGGTGAAAGAGGGCAAGATGGATCAGGCCAAGGACGAGGTAACGGAACTGCTTCGCCGGCGGCGGCACGTGAAGCATTCGGAGCCGGAAAACTTCGGGATCTCCAGCGCCGAGTCGCTGATCGGCCAGTTCCGCGAGGTCATCAGCACCGTGGCGCTGGTGATGGTGGTGGTCTCTTCCATCGGCCTGCTGGTGGGCGGCATCGGGGTGATGAACATCATGCTGGTGTCGGTCACCGAACGGACGAGGGAGATCGGCGTGCGGAAGGCCATCGGCGCGCGCCGGCGAGACATCATCTGGCAGTTCCTGCTGGAAGCCATGACCTTGACGGCGTTCGGCGGGCTGACGGGAATCCTGATCGGATGGCTGCTCAGCCTGGCGATCCGCACCCTGGTCCCGAGTCTGCCTTCCACCGTGCCGCTATGGTCGGTAATCACCGGGTTCTCGGTGGCGACCGGCGTGGGCCTCTTCTTCGGGCTCTGGCCGGCGCTGAAAGCGGCGCGGCTGGACCCGATTGCGGCGCTGCGGTACGAATAGGGCTGCGGGCAGCAAGGCCGGCCCCCCATTCTTGTCCGGAACTTCCGGCTATTTCCACCGTCTATACTCCAACGAGGCTCCAAATGGAATCCTTTCTCCAGGATCTGAGGCATTCCCTGCGGCTTTTTCGGCAAACCCCGGGCTTCACGGCGGCGGCGGTTCTAGCCCTCGCGCTGGGCATCGGGGCGAACACGGCGATCTTCTCGGTAGTCAACTCGGTGCTGCTGCGGCCGGCGCCGTTCCCCCATGAGGACCGCCTGGTCTTTCTGATGAACGTGACCCCCGGGGGGTCGGGGCCGGCGGCCTCGCCCGCCAAATTCGCCCATTGGCGGCAGCAGACCAGCGTCCTGGAAGACGTTGCCGCGTTTCGCACCGGCGTGGCCACGGTGACCGGCGGCGCCGTCCCGGAGCAGGTTCGCTCGGGGATGGTGAGCGCCGATTTCTTCCGCCTCTTCGGCGCCCCCGTGATCCGCGGGCGCGCGTTCACCGCGGAGGAGGACCTGCCGCGCGGCCCCAAGGCGGCCCTCCTCAGCCAGGGGTTCTGGGGCAGGCGTTTCGGCAACGACCCGCAGATCCTGGGCAAAGCCATTTCGCTGGGGGGTGAGCCTCACGTGATCGTCGGAATCGTGGGCGCGAACTTCGATACCCGCGAGTTCGGCCCGCAGCCCGACATCTGGGTTCCGTTTCAACTGGATCCGAACACCTCGGACCAAGGGCACTATTTCCAGGTAGGCGCGCGGTTGAAGCCGGGGATTTCCCTGGAGCGAGCGAATGCGCGGATGAAGATCGCCGCGCAGGAGTATGACCGGAAATTCCCGAACACCCTGGGGCGCAATGGAAGCTTCGGCGTGGAACGGATGCGGGAGGCCCTGGTCCAGAACGTGCGTAAATCCCTGCTGGTGCTGCTGGGCGCGGTGAGTTTCGTGCTGCTGATTGCGTGCGCCAACGTGGCCAACCTGCTGCTGGCCCGCGCGGTGGGCCGGCGGCGCGAAATCGCCATACGAGCGGCCATCGGGGCGGGGCGCGGCCGCATTGTCCGCCAACTCCTCACGGAAAGCGTGCTGCTGGCGTGTGCGGGGGCCGCGGCGGGTCTCGTCCTCGGGATGGCCGGCATCCGCGCGCTGCTTTCGGTGAACACCGCCAACCTGCCGCGGGTCGGCGAAGATGGCTCGCTGGTCGGCCTGGACTGGCGCGTGCTGGCATTCACCGTCGGGGTGGCGCTTCTGACCGGGCTGCTGTTCGGCCTGATTCCCGCCCTGCAGACCTCGCGGCCCGATCTCGCCTCCACTCTCAAGGAGAGCGGGGGGCGCGCGGGTACGGGCATGCGCCACAACAAAGCGCGGACCGTGCTGGTGGTCAGCGAAGTGGCGCTGGCGGTGGTCCTTCTGATCGGCGCCGGGTTGCTGATCCGCACGTCGCTGGCCCTGGGGGCGGTAAAACCGGGTTTTAACCCGGAGGACGTGCTCACCATGCGGATGCCGCTCACCGGGCCGCAGTTCCAGAAGTCCGCCGGTATCGAGAGGCTGGTGCGCGACGGCCTGGAACGGTTGCGCGCCCTCCCCGGGGTGGTGAGCGCCACCGCCGGATGCTGCGTGCCCCTGGAGGGCGGCTACGGTCTGCCCTTCCTGGTAGTGGGGCGGCCACTGACCGACGGCCCGTTTCACGGCGGCGGCGGATGGCTCACGGTCAGCACCGGTTATTTCGAGACGTTCCAGATTCCCGTGCTGCGCGGGCGCACCTTCAATGAACGCGACGACGTCGCGGCCCCCCCGGTGGTGGTGATCAACCAGGCCATGGCGCGCCAGTTCTGGCCGAAAGGAGATCCCCTCCAGGACAAGATCTGGATCGGCAAAGGCATCATGAAGGAACTGGCCGCCGAGCAACCCCGCCAGATTGTCGGCGTAGTGGCCGACATCCACGACGGCGGTTTGAACCGCGACCCGCAGCCCACCATGTATGTGCCCAATCCGCAGGTTCCGGACGCGCTCAACGCCCTGAACGTGCAGATCACCCCCATGAAGTGGATCGTTCGTACGCGCGGCAATCCCTACCGGCTGAGTTCCACGATACAGGAACAATTGCGCCTGTCCTCGGGGCTGCCGGTCTCCGATGTCCGCACGATGGATGAAGTGATTTCGCGCTCCACCTCGCGCCAGCGATTCAACATGCTTCTGATGGCGGTGTTCGCCGGGGCCGCGCTGCTGCTGGCGGCCATCGGGATTTACGGGTTGATGGCGTATTCCGTCCAGCAGCGCACGCAGGAGATCGGCGTCCGGCTGGCACTGGGGGCGGAATTGGGGCAGGTGCGGAAGATGGTGGTTTTGCAGGGGATGCGGCTGGCGCTGGCGGGCATCGTGGTGGGGCTGGGGGCGGCGTTCGGGTTGACGCGGATCATCAGCACGTTCCTGTTCGGGGTGAAGGAACGCGACCCCATGGCATTTATCACGGTGGCTGTGGCGCTGGCGCTGGTATCGCTGGTGGCCGTCTGGTTCCCCGCACGACGGGCGACGAGCGTGGACCCGGTGGTGGCGCTGAGATACGAGTGACTGGTATGGAGTGGGCCTTCCGGCCTGGTGCGCCGGCTTTCACGCCGGCAGGAAAGCCGGCATGACAGGCCAGGAGGCCCACTCCACAATAGCTACCCCAGCTCCAGGGTTCGCACCACCGGATCCGGCTGGTCTTCGTAGACCAGGGCATCGTCCACCTGCAACTCGCGCCTTTCCAGCCAGGCCAGCCCCCGCAGGACCAGAAGCAGGGCGGCGTAGAACAGCGCCAGGCCGGCGGGCGAACGGATCAGCCGCGCCTCCACATCGGCCATGGTCCAGCTATAGATAGTAAACCCGGCAAAGTAGAGGAACGCCATCACCGCGATGCTGGTCTTCCCCGGAAAATACGCGCACGTAAACGGAATTTTTCGGAACCACACCAGCAGCAGGTTCAGCAGGACCAGGGAAAGGAGAAGGGCGAAGCTCAGATGGATGGCAGCCGGCCACCAGCCGGCGAAGATCACTTCGAGCGGCGCCAGAGCCAGGAAGAGCGGGGCGACGCCCATGACGATCATCCATTTCCTCACGGCGCGGATGTGGGCCACGCGATCCTCGTACTCGCAGATCTGGAAGATCCAGTTGGCCCGCAGTTCGGTGGGGAAGTTGAAGGTGGCGCGCATCCCGGAGACGGCGAAAAAGGAGAAGATCAGCGGTACGGCCGCGAGTCCGGCGGCGTTGAAGGCCAGGGCTGCGGCGCCGGGCTTGAGGCCTATGCGGGGCACATCCGGCAGCGCCAGGGCGAGCGCGACGCCGCAGTAAGCGGCCAGGAACAACCGGTGCTTGGCGGTGCGCAGGATGGTATTGCTGATGAAGTGGAAGGTGGCCCGCTCGAGCGGGTCCGTCAGCAGCCGGTTCACCCGCGCGTCGAACGCGCGGCGTAGGCGCCCGCGGCCCCGGCCCGCGGTTTCCACGCTTTCCATCACGCGCGCCGCGTGCCGGCGGTATCCGGCCAGGTACGTGACGGCGGCGACCGCGGCCGATAGCGCAAGCCCGGTTTTCGCCAAGGCCGCGAGCTGGTGGAACACCTCTCCCCCCGGACGGCCCGGCAGCAGATCGACGTACAAGGCCAGGAACCAGAACGGCGGGAACCAGCGCAGGAGCGGGCTGTTCGCGGTGATCAGGGACTTCAGGCTGGAACCCACCAGCGGCGTCAGGAAAAGGACCACTATCAGCAGGCCCATCAGTCCCATCTGCACCCACGGCGAGATGCGCCGGAAGGCGCGCGCCGGCAGCGCATTGATCAGAATGCCCTGGATTCCCGCGATGGCCAGCGCCACGAAAAGGCCGCTTGCCGCCACCGCGACCACGTGGACCCGGAACAGCGGCGGGAACATCGCGAGCGACGTGGGGGGCGGCCCCGAAAGCCCGGGCGCCAGCAGCGCGCCGAACAGATTCGTGTCAATGACGAACAGCCCCATGAAGATCGCCAGCGCGGCTGTTTTGGCGGCGAAGATCGTGTTCCCGCGGATGGGCAGCGGCGTCAGCACCAGGTAGTCTTTGCGGTCGGGAAACAGCGCGTCCCACTGGAGGACCATGATGAATCCCATCACCACCATGGAGTACAGGACGAAGAAATAGTAATCGCCGATTAACGTCCAGTTCTGCTCGAAGAGGCGGTCGTAGCGCACGCGCTGCGGCAGCATGTACATGGCGACGAACATGCCCGGCGTGGCCAGCAGCCCGAGGGCCTGCACCACGTTGGTGCGCATGTCGCCTTGCTGGGAAACGATCTCGTTGTCGAACAGGCGGCCGAAGAAATGGCGCATGAGCAGCAGGAAGGCCGCCATCACGCCTCCTGCATCACCGCTACGATGCCCCGGGCGGCGCCGGCGATGTCTTCGTGCTGCGCCAGTTGCCGGAAAATCTGCTCCAGCGAGGGCAGTTGCATCAGCTCCCGCAGCCGGCTCACGTCGTCGTTGGCCACCACCTTGCCCTGATAGAGGATCACGACCCGCGAACAGACCTTCTCCGTCACTTCCAGCACATGAGAGATGTAGAGAATCGTCTTGCCCTGGCGCGCCAGCTCCGCCAGCAGCTCGTGGAGCAGAAGGGCGGAAGAGATGTCGAGCCCGTTCAGCGGCTCGTCGAAGATCAGGAGGTCGGGGTCGTGCAGCAGCGCCCCCGCGATGAGCACGCGCTGCTTCATGCCTTTGGAATAGGAGGAGATCGGGGAGTGGCGGTAGTCGTGGAGCCACAGAATGCTCAAGAGCTCGTTGGCTTTGCGCTCCACCAGCCGTTCCGGCAACTGCCGCAGGCGGCCGATCAGCTCCAGGTGCTCCAGCCCGGTGAGATGGGGGTAAACGTACGCTTCCTCGGGGACATAACCCAGGCGGCGCTTGAACCCGATCAGGTCTTCCCGGATGTCGCGGCCGTTCCAGAGCACCTGCCCGAAGTTGGGCTGGAGGAGGCCGGCAAGCATCTTGACGGTGGTCGATTTGCCCGAGCCGTTAGGCCCCAGGTAGCCGGTCACGGCTCCGGGCGGGGCGGTGAACGTCACATGATCCACCACGGCGCGGTTGCGGTACTTCTTGGTGAGGCCGCGAACTTCCAGCATGAGTCCACCTCGTCCGCTGTCAGGGTTGGACACCGGCCCAAGGTGGAATGTTTCGAGTGCCGAAGTCCTGAGCGTCAGGCTTCCAAACACCGGTGGCCAAAACCGACCACCGGCGGTACTAGCGCAGAAAGCGGGTCAGGCGCTCCATGGCGGGCTCCAGGACGGTGAGGTCGGCGGCATAACAGATGCGCACGGAGCCTTCGCCCCCCGCGCCGAACGCCACCCCGGGGGCGAGGCCCACCCGCGTCTCTTCCAGCAGGCGTTTGCAGAACGCGAAGGAATCGCGCAGGCCATCGATGCGCGGGAAAAGATAGAAGGCGCCATCGGGCTTGGGAACGGTCACGCCGGGGATGCCGCCGAGGGCATCGAGGCACAGGTCGCGGTTCCGTTTGAGGCGCTCCAGCATCCGCAGCAGTACCGGCTCGCCTTCCGCGAGGGCGGTTTCCCCCGCCTTCTGGGCGAAGCTGGGCGCGTGCGAAACGATGAACTCATTGAGCTGAGTGGCCTTGGCCGCGAGGTCGCGCCGCGCCGCCAGCCAACCCACGCGCCAGCCCGTCATGCAGTAGCTCTTCGAAAAGGAATGGACCACCATCACGGCATCGTCGCGGGTGGCGCGGCGCAGGATGGAAGGCACAGGGTCGCCCAGTTGCGCGCCGGAGTAGTAGAGCCGGTCGTAGACTTCGTCCGCCAGGAGCCACAGATCGCGCCGGCGGGCGAAATCCAGCAGCGCCTGTTGATCCTGCTCGGTCGCCACCCAGCCCAAAGGGTTGGAGGGCGAAGTATAGACGAGCAAGCGGGTGCGCGGCGTCACCGCGGCTGCGAGCGCATCGAAATCCACCTGGTAGCGGTCGCCGCACAGCGGCTGCGGAATCTGCCGCACGCAGGCGTTGGCCATCATCACGCTGGAGGAGCCGTTGGGCCACGCGGGCGTGAGCATCAGCGCCTCGTCGCCGGGGTCGAGCGCGCAACGGATGCCGAGGTTGAGCGCCTGCACCCCGGAAGCCGTGACCACGATCTCGCCGGCGGGGTCCAGTTCCACCCCCTGCAGCCGGCGGTAGCTGGCGGCGATGGCGCGCCGCAGCGACGGTAGCCCGGCATTCTCGGTATAGAACGTGTAGCCGTCCTGCATGGCCCGGATGGCGGCGTTCTTGATGTAGTCCGGGGTGGGCAGGTTCGACTCGCCGAAGTACAGGCGCAGCACGCCTTCCATGGACATGGCGATATCCGCGAGCTCGCGAATGCGCGACCCGGGCACGTTCTGGACGGAGCGGGCGATCTGGGGCATGAAACCGATATCGTACCGTAGGACGGGGGGGTGTGCGACTTGAGAGTTACGGCTGGCGGGTTTTCTTTTTTTGTGGCATAATTCTGAGCGGATAAATACGCACAGAAAGGACTCCCTATGCCTCATGACCTCGCGACCCTGGAATCCGAACGTGCCAAGCTCTTGGATCAATTCCTCGGCTTGGGCGACCTGCGGCCTGGCTCGATTACGGCCCAGGTGCGGCGTTGTGGAAAA
>JAIQFU010000665.1 GCA_020073115.1 Terriglobia bacterium | reverse complement strand
GGCCGTCGAAACCTTCGCCGAAACGAATCGGGCCCTGGCCTCGATGGCCGCCGTCGATGGCGAGTTGGCCGCTCGCATCGCGGCCCTCGAGAGACTCGAAGCCGACCAGACTGCCGCCATCGAGCACATCCTCGAAGTGATCAGCCGGGTGGAGCCGCTGGAGCGGCTTGCGGCGCAACAGACGGCAGCCATCGAGCAGGCCGCTCAGGAATTCGGAGACATTCGCTAACACTGGGCGGACTGGCGCGCCGGGTGGGAACACAAGCTGGCCCAGAACGAGATCCAGTTTCTGCGCAGCGTGGCCGACCTGCAGGCCGCCTACGCCCATCGCGCCGACCTCATGGACGCCAACTACCGCGATACCACCCGCGCGCAGCACGCCGATTTCTCCGCCGCCCTGGAGCGCAACAACGCCGACATCCAGCAGCGCCTCTGGGCCGACATGGAAAAAGTCAAGCTCGACTACGAGCGGCTGATCTACACCGAACTCCGGCTGATCCGGCAGAGGGCGGCTGCTGGTGGGGCGGGCGGTTCCGCCTCTCCATCCCCGCCGGCGCCGGCGCAGCCGCCTGCCCTACCTCTCGATTACTCCCGCTTCGCCGAGCGTTTCCGGGGCGACGAATCCCACGTCAAAGAAGGCCAGCGATTCTACGCGCCCCACTTCACCGGCTGCCGCGAGGTTCTCGACATCGGCTGCGGCCGCGGCGAGTTCCTGGAGTTGATGCGCGAGGCCGGCGTCCCCGCCCGCGGCATCGATCTCGGCGAAGAATCCGTCGCCGCCTGCCGCGAAAAGGGACTGGAAGCCGAAACCGCGGACCTGTTCGCCTATCTTGCCGCACTGCCGGAGCACAGCCTCGACGGCATCTTCTGCGCGCAGGTCGTCGAGCATCTCCCGCCCGGCCGGCTGCCCGAAATGATCGGGCTCTGCGCCTCCCGCCTGACTCGCAGCGGCGTGATTGCCATCGAGACGCCCAATCCCGAGTGCCTCGCCATCTTCGCCACGCACTTCTACCTCGATCCCACGCACGTCCGCCCCGTGCCGCACCCGCTGCTGGCCTTCTATTTCCAGGAAAACGGAATCGGCGTGATCGAACTCCGGAAGCTTTCCCCGGCCCTGGAAACGATGCCCTCGCTCGCCTCCTTGCCGGAAGACTTCCGCGAGGTATTTTTTGGAGGTTTGGACTACGGAATCATCGGCAGGAAACTGTGAGGGTGGGGCAAGCCTCAGCCTGCCCCCACTAACGACTAGCGACTAACGACTTGATCAGCAATTCACCGTTCGTACCCACGCGCGGATGCTGCGCCCCGTGGGGTTGTTCTCCACCGTCACGTTCAGCGGCATTTCTCTCTTGGTCCGCACTACCGTAACCGTGAAGTTCGTCTTGTTCTGCTGCGCCAGCGCCCGGCGGATGCCCTCCGTGTCCACGATCTTCGCGTCGTCGATCTTTACGATCACGTCGCCCGCTTTGATGCCGGCTTTCTCCGCGGCGGAATCCTTGTTCACCGACTTCACCAACACGCCTTCCTTCACTCCGAAGAAATCCGCCAGTTGCGGATACTGGCTGAGCGGCTCGCCCAGGATTCCCAGCATGCGGCTCTGCCACGTCATCTGGAATTGCGGAATATCGATGGGCGGAATCACCATCCGCGGCATGCGCATCTCCGGGATGTGGATGTTCGGCGTGGCCCAGGCCCCGCCGGGGCTCAGGGCCGCCATGCCTTTGGCCTCGCCGATCGTCGCCGTGACGGTCACGGGGGCCCCGTTCCGCCATAGCCCGATCTTCACCTGCCGGGCCACGGGCGTCTCGTGCACCAGGCGCGTAAGCTCCTCGGCGCCTTCCACGGCCTGGCCGTTATACGGGCCTTGGCCCGCTCCGGCGAGACCTCGCAGACCCCGATGCCGAGATAGCTCCTCTGGCTCGTGGCAGCCACCACTACCGCGCGCTCGCGCGCGGTCCGCGGCTGTCCCCATGCGGCGGAAGCCGCCATAATCAAAATCCCCAATCCGACCTTCAGTTTCATGGCAAACCTCTATTCGCGTTTAATGAAGATGGTCCCGATCGCGGCCGAAAGCCGGACCAGCGGGCCGCCGCCGTTCACCGCCCCCTCCGCCACTACGCGCGTCCCCTGCATGTGCGGGAGAATCTGCGGAAAGTCGGAAACGATGCGGCGCAGCGTGTCCGCCATCTCGTTTTGCGCCTGGATCGTTACACCCACGTTAGACGGAATCCGCACCGTGATGTCACCATTGCCGGTCGCCAGGTATGATTCAGACGGCTTGCCGCCGGGCAGCGTGGCTACGATGCTGCCCATGGCGGTGGTCACTTGAATACTCCCGAAGATCGCTCCCAGGTCGACGCGCCCGGCGCCGGAATTACAGCTCACCGCGAGGGCCGATCCGATGTGCACCGGCCCGGCCATGTTGTGGGCCGTGACCAGGCCCCGCGCGTTGCCGATCCAGATCTGGCCGCCTCCGGTAATGGCGGTCACCGCGCCGCCGGCGCGGTCCACGCGCACCGTCCCCGCGCCCGTCTCGGCGCGGACGGGCCCCGCCGCGTCCTGGGCTGTCACGTCGCCGCCCACCGTCCCCAGCACCGCTTCGCCGCCCACCGAGCGCACCGTGATGAATCCCGCGCCCGACGTGGCGTTCAGCCTCCCGCCCACCGAGCCGACCCGGATATCGCCGCCCGTGGTGTGCAGCCGGCAATCGCCCCGCACCCGGTCCGCTTTCAGCGGTCCGGCGCCCGAATCGACGGCCAGCGAACCGTCTATCCCGTTCGCTTCCACCGGGCCGTCGGAAGTGAATACCTCGGCCGCGCTGAGCTTCGGCGCCTTCAACGCCAGGCTGGCGCTCAATCCCGTGGAAGTCTTCAGGACGTACCAGGAGCCTTCCGGCGCCACCCGCACCGCAAAACGTTCGAACAGCCGCCGCGCTTCGGCTTCGCTGCGCGCCCGCACCACCACTCTAGCCGTGTACTCCAGCACGCCCGCCGGACCCCCGGTCTCGAGCGTCACCGGACCGTGCGCCTGCACGCGCAATTGCGCGCCCACCCGCGCCTTCCCGCCGATGATCTGGATGCACCGCCCCGCCGCGCACGTGATCTGCTGCGCGTAAGCGGCCAGGGGCACGGCCGCCAG
>JAIQFU010000664.1 GCA_020073115.1 Terriglobia bacterium | reverse complement strand
CCCGGAGCGGCGCGCGCCCGGTGGGGGGAGGCGGACTGCACGGGGCGGCCGCGGTCCTGCGAGTGGTGAGCTTCCGGATCGGCGCGCACGGGCGGCGCCGCTTCGAGGTTGCGCCCAGGCGACCCCTCCGGCGCGGGACGATGGCGGATCGCTCCGCGAATCGCCACGCCCAGCACGGCCGCTTTGCTCAAACTGTGTAGAAATCCTCCGTTCCGGGCCATATCACAGTCGTGCAGCACGAACGGCGCCAGCCCTGCGCCAAGAGGCGGCCGCCTCCGCGCCGCGCATTACCGGCGCGGACTGGGCGTAAAATAGCGGACAGAACAGAAGCGCGATTGGCGAGGGGACATGCCACAACCAAAAAGCTACGACGTGGTCGTCGTCGGCTCTGGCGCGGGCGGCGGCGTGGCCGCGCAGGTCTTGAGCCTTGGCGGGGCCAAGGTCTGCATGCTGGAGGCGGGCGACTGGTACGACTGTACGAAGCAGTCCGACATGTTCAAGTGGCCCTACGATGCCCCGCACCGCGCCGCCGGCACAAAGGAGAAACCGTTCGGGTACTACGATGCCACCCTGGTCGGCGGGTGGGAATACCGCGCCCGCATGCTCGGAGGCCGGACGAATCACTACGGCCGCATCTCCCTGCGCATGGGCCCCTACGACTTCAAGCCCCGCAGCCGCGATGGCAGGGGCTTCGACTGGCCCATCACGTACGAACAACTCGCGCCCTATTATGACAAGGCCGAGGAGTTGATCGGAATCTTCGGCAGCGCCGAAGGCCTGGAGAACACCCCCGACGGCAAATTCCAGCCGCCCCCCGCTCCGCGCGCCTATGAAAAACTCGTCAAGCGCGTCTGCGACCGGCTCCGGATCCCCTGCATCCCTTCGCGCCTGGCCATCCTCACCGAGCCGCTGAACGGCCGGCCCGCGTGCCATTACTGCGCGCAGTGCGGGCGCGGCTGTACCGCCAACGCCAACTTCAACTCGCCCGGCGTGCACATTTTCCCGGCGATGAAGAGCGGAAACCTCGAGGTCCGCACCGGCGCCATGGCGCGTGAAGTGGTGGTGGGGCCGGACGGGCTGGCGCGCGGCGTTTCGTACATCGATACAAGGACGCGCGGCGAGGTAACCGTGAACGCCAGGGTCGTTGTACTGGCCGCGAGCTGCTGCGAGACCGCCCGCATTCTCCTGAACTCGAAGAGCGGCCGCTTTCCGAATGGCCTCGCCAACTCCTCGGGGCTGGTGGGCCGCTACCTCATGGATACGGTGGGTTCGGCCGTGGGCGGCTACCTCCCGATCCTGGAGGGACTGCCCCCCGAGAACGAAGACGGCGTGGGCGGCATGCACCTCTACATGCCCTGGTGGCTCTACCAGCGGCAGAACGCCGGCAAGCTCCCCTTCGCCCGCGGTTACCACATCGAGTTCGGGGGAGGGCGCGGCTTGCCCGGAGCGGGCGTGCTCAGCCGCTCGGAGGCCATCCTGGGCGGCGGCTACGGCCTGGAACTCAAGCAGAAGCTCCGCAGGATCTACGGCTGCAACATCTCCTTGGCCGGCCGCGGCGAGATGATACCCAACGAGGAGAGTTACTGCGAGATCGATCCCGACACGGTGGACCAGTGGGGCATCCCCGTCCTGCGATTCCACTTCAAATGGAGCCAGGACGAGATCCTGCAGGCCAGGCACATGCAGGAAACCTTCGAGGAGATCATTACCGCCGCCGGAGGGAAGGTCACTTATCAATCGGGCTCGGAACGGAACTGGGGCATCTCGCGCGGGGGCGAGATCATCCACGAAGTCGGAGCGGTGCGCATGGGCGCCGAACCGAAAACTTCCGCGCTGAACACCAACTGCCAGGCATGGGACTGCAAGAACCTGTTCGTGACCGACGCCGCGCCGTTCGTCAGCAACGCCGACAAGAACCCGACCTTGACCATCACGGCGCTCGGCTGGCGGACCAGCGAATACATTCTCGACCAGGTGAAAAAGAGAAATCTATGAGCGACCCTAACATCACCCGCCGCGATCTGCTGTACGGCATCGGGACCGCCGGCGCTTCGGGAACGGCGCTGGGCCAGACGCACGCTCATGGCGCCGCCGGCGCTGCTGTCCCCGCGAAAGCGTACCAGCGGAAAATCTTCAACGATCGTCAGTGGAGCACCGTCCAGGCGCTCTGCGATCTCATCCTCCCCGCGGACGGCCGCAGCGGAAGCGCTACCCAGGCCGGAGTGCCCGAGTTCATCGACGATTGGCTCGATTTCCGCAAACAACAGGACGGCAATGGGGATTTCGCGGCGCAGATCCTGGGCGGTATGGCGTGGCTCGACCTGGAAGCGGAACGGCTGTTCCAGAAGCCGTTCGCCTCCGCCGGCCCCGGACCGCAGAAGCAGATCCTGGACCGGATCGCGTGGCCCGGGCGCGCCGCCCCGGAAGACCGGCGCTGGGCCGCGTTCTTCAGTAAATTCCGCGATCTCACGGTGAGCGGCTTCTTTTCCAGCGGGATCGGAATTAAGGACCTTCCTTATCTCGGCAACACCGCCGTGGCGGAGTGGAAAGGCTGCTCCGCGGAAGTGTGGGCCATCATCGAAGACCGCATGAAGAACGGCTACCAGGGCCTCGGCGGTGTGTCAACGCAAAGTAGAAATGTCCTATTCCCTGCAAAGTAGAAATGTCCGGTTTTTGCCGGGCGGGGCGAGGGGGCGTGGTAGTCTGGGCGTGCCGGTGAAGCGGAGACGGGCAATGCTGGCGAGCAACCCGATCAA
>JAIQFU010000163.1 GCA_020073115.1 Terriglobia bacterium | reverse complement strand
CGATGCCGCGCTTTTCCAGCACCGCGCGCAGCCGCGCGTCCACCGACGCTGGAATCTCCGCGTACGACCCCTCCGTTGCCGGCTGGTGGTGAATGGCGCGGACGGCGGAGTCCGGCTCCTGGTGCGCCGCCTGGAAACGGGAGAGGACCTCCGGGTTTCCATCGTGGACATGCCGCAGGCGGAGGCGGTCTCGGCGGACGGCGCGGCGGAACTGCGGCGCATCGCGGTAACCGAGGCCGCGCGCACGCCCGGCGCGGCGCGGTGGGCGGCCATCGCGGGCCTCTACTACTTCGGTCCGGAAGACGAGACCGCTCTGGAGGAGCTGGCGGCGATCGCACGCGAAGCCGGCGCCCCGTTTCTGGGAGGCCTGGCGCCGCAGATCGTCGGTCTATCGCGCGTCTTTCCGAATCTGCGGCGGTGCGCCGACGCCCCCTGGGTGGGACTTGCGCTGCCCCGATTCCTGCTCCGCCTGCCGTACGGCAAGGAAACGGATTCGACCGAAGCCTTCGAGTTCGAGGAGATGCCTTCTGCCCCGGAGCACCAACGGTATCTGTGGGGACATCCGGCGCTCGCGTGCGCCTGCCTTTTGGGCGAGGCTTTCGCGCTGCGCGGATGGGAGATGCGCCCCGGCATGGCCAATGAGATCGACGGTCTGCCGCTGCACGTTTTTCGGAACGAGGACGGAGAAGCCGATTTGAAGCCGTGCGCCGAAGCGCTGCTGACCGAGGATGCGGCGGAGTTGTTGCTCGACCGCGGTTTCATCCCGCTGGTTTCCATCAAGGGAACGGCGCGAGTGCGCGTGATCAGATTCCAATCGGTGGCGGATCCGCCGGCGCCGCTCGCGGGACGATGGACATGAGGCAATCGTGCAACCCGAAAGAGGACGGAAGGCCGCGCGGAATGCATTTTTTTCTTGACTTTCTACGCGAACGACTTTATATATGAATCACATTGCGATTTTTCAATCGCAAAATTCGATGTTAGGGAGAATCAATCGATGAAGAGCGCAACGAAGAAAGCCGCCCCGAAGAAAAAAGCTGCTCCGAAGAAGAAGAAGTAGCTTGGGCGCGCCCTGAAGAAGGGCTGAAATACAGGTTCCACTCCAAGGCCCCGATTTTCGGGGCCTTTTTTCTTTTTGGGGCGTCTCCGGGCGAGCGATGCCTCGTCCCTACAAGTGCGTAGAGGGACGCCCCGGCGGCCCGGTCCGCCTCTGCAGCAATACCCGGAACGTCTCTCCCATGCCGAACAACAGGGTCTTCAGTTGCATCCGCCGCCGCAGGTTCTCTTGGGGATCGGCGGATCCGAGCGCGGCGGCGAACTGATCCGGCTCTCCCGCCGCGAGGAGTGTTTGCGCCAGCGTTTCGAAGCTTTCCTTCCGCAGACCGTGCGCCGCGCCGGCCTCCTCCAGCGCCGTGAAGTTCACGTGCGCGGTGATGTCCCTGGCTCCCGGGTCTTCGAGCACGTCGTCCAGAGCGGTGTGGCGGCGGTACCCCATCAGCGTCCCGGAAGGAAACCGCAGAGACTCCGCGCGGGTGTAACCGTAGTCGATAGTTAACATGTACCCCTCGCGAAGCGAGCGCGCCGCGCGTTCAATCCATGCGAGCGACTCCAGGCCGGCCTCGTACAGCCTCTCTTCTTCGGGCGGGAGAAAGTAGCGGCGCAGAAAGGCGTCCACTCCGGGGGGGACGGGGCCTCCGGTCTCCCAGCGGAAACGCGCGCCATCGAATGCGACGCGCCTTTCGCGGAAGCCGCCGCCCTGGTAGATGGCGGCGTCGACCGGCAGGGCGTCGAAGAACTCGTTGGAGAAGACCACCCCGGCGAACGCGGGAGGCAGTTCCCCGGAGTCGATATCCACGGGGACGTAATTCCACTCGGCAAAGGCTTCGGCCATTTCGCGGCGCCCCGCGCCCAACTCCACGACGGTGAACCCGGAAGGCTCTCCCATCTCGCGGTAAAGCCGGCGGATGCGCGCGGCCATCAAAACGCCGAAGACGGGTTGGATCTGCTCGGCGGTGAAAAAATCGCCTGCCTTTCCGAAGGGATCGCGCCGGCGGCGGTAGTAGCCGTGTTCGGGATGATACAGCGCCACCTGCATGAAGCGGCGAAACGGGACAGGTCCGCCGCGGCGGATTTCTTCGGCCAGCAGTTCACCCGCGGGAGTCATGAGCGCGTTCCCCCATGCTAGCGTGAAAGGAAGGAATGCTGCCGGATACGGTCCGCGTGAAGCTCAGCTCGGAAGCCGCCGAAGCGATCTCGGTGACGCCGGTGGTGATCCAGGAAATTGCGATCCGCGAGTTGATCGGGCATCTGCTGGGCGTGGCCGGCAAAGACGAAGGACGGGTTCGCGAACTTCTGCTTCGAGGGACGCTGGTGAGCGGCGCTTCCCGGTTCCGCTGGACCGGATGGGACGCCGCGGCCGAGGACCTGCGCGCGCTGCTGGCGACCTTTCCCGATCCCGATCCCACGCTGCCCTTCGCGGCGGAGCGTTGCGTGCGCGCCGTGCTGCGGGGCGGCCGCCATGCCATCGAGATCCCGCGGGAAGCGGGGGAACGGAAAGGTTTGTTCCAAAGGGAGGCGTTCTGGGACGCGCTGATGGCGTTGGCGGGGGGCGCTTCGTATGCGGGGTACTCCTACCGCGAGCGGGCCGACCGGTACATGCGGGAGTGGAGCGCGGACGAGGCGGAAAGGATTCGGGCGGCGAGCGGCGGCTTGCGGTACTCGAGCCTGCGGGAGCAGATCCGGGCGGCGTCGTTCACGGCGGGGGAATTGTTCGTTCCGCGGTGATCCAACCCGGGTGCGCGGCGCGTTGCGCTCGCCCGGGGGCGAAACCGCCTGCCCCACCTCGATCGGCTATTCCTCCGGCAGGTCTCCGGTGTCCTCCGCGCGATTTTCGAATTTGGTCTGGGCGTGCAGGAACACCAGGTTGACCGTGCCGATGGGGCCGTTGCGCTGCTTGGAGATGATCAACTCGGCCATGCCCTTCAAATCCTCGCGGTCCCTCTGGTAGACCTCTTCGCGGAAAATGAAGGCCACCAGGTCGGCGTCCTGCTCGATGGAGCCGGATTCGCGCAGGTCGCTGAGCTGGGGGCGATGATCGCCCTGCCGCGTTTCCGGCGCGCGGCTCAACTGCGAAAGGACCAGCAGGGGAACGTTCAATTCCTTGGCCAGCAGCTTCATGCCCCGGGAAAGCGCGCTCACCTCCTGGTTGCGGTTCTCGTAGCGGCCGCGGCCGCTCATTAACTGGAGGTAGTCCACGATCACCAGCCCCACCTTGTTTCGCTCCGCCTGGAGGCGGCGGAGCTTGGCGTGCATATCCATCAGGTGCAAGCCGGCCGTGTCGTCGATGTACAGCGGGGCCTCGGCCAATTCGTTGAGCGCATGGTTGAGCTTGCGGCGCTCCTCGGCGTTGAGATACCCGGCGCGGAAGCGCTGGCTGTCCACCCGGGCGGCGGCGCACAGCATGCGGGTGAGGAGCGACTCCTTGGACATTTCCAGAGAAAACACGGCGACGGTCTGCTTCCGGTTCAGCGCCACGTGTTGGGCGATGTTGAGCGCCAGCGCGGTTTTTCCCATGGAGGGCCGCGCCGCCAGGATGACGAGCTCACCGCCGTGCAGCCCGCCGGTGTACTCGTCGAATTTGGTAAACCCGGTGCTCAGGCCCTTGATCCGCTTGCTGGGGTCGAGGAAAGCGCTGATGCCGCCCTCGTAATTCTGGAGAATCTGGTTGGGGCTCTGGAGGCCGGCCTGGACGCGCGCCTCGCCAAGCTTCAGCAGCGTCTCCTCGGCCCCCGCGAGGATCTGGTCCGGCTCCTCCTCGCCCATCAGGCAGCGGTTCATCATGTGCTGGGAGGCGAAGATGATGCGGCGCAGGATGGCCTTGTCTTTTACGATGCGGATGTAGCTCTCGACGTTTGGCATCTGCGGCAGGCCGTCGTCGAGAGAAACGAGATAGCTCACGCCGTCGCAGGATTCCAGCTCGCTGAACTTCAGCAACTCGTTGGCGACGGTTACGCGGTCGATCTTCTCGCCCCGTTCGTAGAGCTCGCCCATGCGTTTGAAGATGCGGCGATGCTTTTCCAGGCTGAAGTCGTCGGCTTCGAGCGTGCCGGCGGACTGAATATACAGGCTGTCGTCGAGCAGAATGGAGCCCAGCACGAACCGCTCGGCATCGACGTTGGAGGGCAGGCCCTTTTCGGTGGTATTGCTAGGGGACATGGCGCGATTCCCCTAGTTTAGCTTCTGGCCGCGGCCCGTTCTCCGCAAAAAACACGCGTCCCGTTTTGAGGGGTTTAGGCTGCGGATAAAACGCGCGCCGGAGCCCGAATCGCGGCAGCGGGCGAAATGGCATGGAATCAATGGAATCGGCGCCACGCCCGAATCCATCCACAAACTCCGCACAGGAAATCCACAGGCGCCAGGGGCGATAATCGGCCTTTAAGGAGAAACCGATGTCCCACTGGCTGGCTTCCCACGACATGTGGAGTTCGATCTTCGCCCTGGGCGCGCCTCTGGCGGAAAAGGTGCTGCGCCCGGTGATCGTCTACCTTTTCCTGGTGGTCCTGCTGCGGATTTTCGGCAAGCGGGAACTGGCGCAGTTGAACCCCTTCGACCTGGTGGTGCTGCTCTCGCTCTCCAACACCGTCCAGAACGCCATCATCGGAAACGACAATTCCCTTTCGGGCGGACTGATCGGCGCATTCACCCTGCTGGCCATCAATTACCTGGTGGTGCGTTATCTGTTCCGCCACCGCCGCCTCGACCAGATCCTGGAGGGCCGGCCCACGGTGCTGATCGAGAGGGGCCATATCCTAAGGAAGGCGCTTGCCAAGGAACTGCTGACCCGCTCGGAACTGATGACCGTGCTGCACCGGCAGGGGTTTGGCGGCCTCGACGAGGTGGACGAGTGCATTCTGGAGCCCGGGGGCACGTTCGCCATACGCCGCAAAGTCCCGCCGGTGGACGAGATCCAGCATGAGGAGGTGGTTCGGCGGCTGGACGAACTCAGCGGAAAAATCGACCGGCTGCTCGCGCCAGGCCGTGGGCCACAGCCGGCGTAAGGGGGGACAGGCGCTTCCGCGTGTCCGCCGGCCATTTATAATAAGGAGCGGAGGAATGGCCGAGCGGTTGAAGGCGGCGGTCTTGAAAACCGTTAGTGGGGTGACTCACTCGGGGGTTCGAATCCCTCTTCCTCCGCCATCCCAGTAACTTACGGCGGCAGGGGCGCGAGTCCGGATCCCCGGGTCCGGAGAAGCCGGCGCGCCTGGCAACCGAAAGCAATCGCATGCCGGTTCATTGAATGCGGGCGAGGGCGCGCTCTTCCCCGGCCACGACCTGAGCCGGGAGAGGAGCGTATCCGAGCGCCGCGCAGTATTTCTGCCCGCTCTGGAGCATCCAGTGGAGGAATTCCGTAATGGCTTTCTTTTTGGCCGGGTCGGCGATGCGGCTGGGGATCAGCAGGTACGTGAAGGTGGAGATCGGGTAAGCGTTTTTGCCGGGCGCGTTGGTGATCGAAACCCGGAAATCCGCGGGCATCGTTTTGGCCGCCCCGGCGGCCGCCTCCGTCACGCTGTTCAGATCGGCCTTCAGGAACGTGCCGGCGGCGTTTTGCACCATGCCATAGCCCAGCTTCGTTTCGAGCGCGTAGATCAACTCGACGTAGCCGATGGAATAAGGGGTCTGCTTCACCAGCCCGGCCACGCCCTCGTTTCCCTTGGCTCCCAAACCGACCGGCCACTTTACGGCGGTCCCCGCCCCCACCTTGCTCTTCCACTCGGGGCTGATCTTGGAAAGGTAATCGGTCCAGACGAAAGTAGTGCCGCTGCCGTCGGCGCGGTGCACGACGAGGATGTCGTGGGCGGCCAGATTGACGCCCGGGTTGGCGTTGCGCAGCGCCGCGTCGTTCCATTTCGTGATGTTGCCGGCGAAGATGCCCGCGAGCGCCGCGGGGGTGAAACGCAGATCGCCGGCCACGCCCGGCACGTTGTAGGTCGGGACCACGCCGCCCAGCACCGTGGGAAAGTGCAGCGGCTTCAGCTTCATCTGAGATATCATCTCGTCGGTCAACGGCATGTCCGAGGCGCCGAAATCGACCGTGCCTTCGGCCAGTTGGCGAATACCGCCGCCCGAACCGATCGAGTTGTAGTTGATCTCGACGCCCGCGTGCTCCTTGCCGAACTGGTCGAACCACTTGGAATAGATCGGGTAAGGGAACGTGGCGCCTGCCGCAGTGATCAGCACCGCCGCGTACGCCGCTCCCGCGGAGAGAATGCCGGCCAATGCCAGGCCGAGTGCGAATTTTCTTTTCATGAGATCTCCTCGTCGCTCGAGAGTTATTCGATGTGGGGCGCCGAACCCGGCAGGGTATAGCGCAGGTTCAGGAAAACCATGTTGACGTTGGCGCTCGCGGGCTGGCCCGCGGCCACGGACCAGGGATTGCGGGCTAGGTACGAATACTGCGTCATGAATTGCAGGGCGCCGTACCGGGGGTCTTTCCAGAACGTGTCGGTGAAGCCGAACGTGGCCTCCTGGATCGCGCGGTTCTGGCCGTTGGGAGAACCGGGATAGCCGTATCCGACAAGCTTTCCGTTCGCCGGGTCGATCGCGACGTTCTTCCCGAAGTATGCTCCGCCGTAATAGGCGTAGAGCAGGAAGGCGCCGCTGGGCTGGTATTCGAAGCCGGAGACGGTGGAGGAGGCGCGCACCAGGGAAGGGCTGCCGTCGCCGCGGACGATGAGGTCCGGACCCTGTCCAAAGATCCAGCGTCCCCCGCCATCGCTATAGAAGTTATTCGTCACCAGGCGGAACTTCCTGGTGAGTTCGAGATTCAGGTTCAGGGATCCACCGCCGCCTTGCGTGGTGTAACGGGTCTGGTTGAGGGGATTGTAGAACCGGAAGCCGCTCAGGACGCCGGCCACTTCGATGTGCATGTGGCGGCGGGCAACGCGCGGATCCCAGGCAATCTTTCCGATGACATCGGGCCGCTGGTTGGGTACGCCGAAGGTGTTGCCGCCCGTGTCGATCTGGCCGGCGTAGGCCGACGATATGGCCGAAGGCAGGGTGATGACGCCCCCTCCCGCCGACCCGCCCGCGTATTGCTCGGCGGCTTCCACAGCCACGCCCAGGGCCAGCCGGTCCGCGGGGTGATACACAAACCGGAACCCGGGATTCCGGCTCCACGTGAGGCCCAGTTGGTAATTGACATCGATATCCTGGCTGTAGAACAGGTCGCTTGGCAGGGGCGAGAGGCCCACGCGGTTGGGCGTGAGGAGGCTCCAGGACTGGCCGCCCAGGATCTCGGACTTGCCCTTTCTTACATCCACCCAGTAAAGCCGCATCCGCAAGCTGTTGCTGTTGCTGGAAACCGCCGCGTTTCCGGGCGAGAAGCCGAGAAAATCCGATTCCAGGTAGCCCAGTACGTTGGCCCCGTGGACCTTCGCGTCCACCCGCAGGCCAATCCGCGAGTTCTGCGCGCTGAAGCGGAACTCGCTGAGCTGGCCGGGGACCGTGTTGGAGTATGGAATTCCTCCGAAGTTGGTGCCGATGCCGCTGCCGCCCGTGCGGTTGCGGTAGACCGTGGTGAAATCCATAAAGCCGATCGGAGTGACCGCCGCCGTACCGATATGGAACGTCAGGGGAGCGGCATCGCCCGCCCTCTCCGGCGGAACTTGAGCGGAGGCCGGCGTTGCCGCCGCCGGCGCCGTGCTCGCCCCTTCCGCCGGCGTTACGCGATCCCGGGATTCCAGCCCGCTGTTTTTCTGACCTTGCAGTTCCTTTCGCAGTTCGTCGATCTGCGCCTGCTGCGCCGCCAATTGCGCTTTGAGCTGCGCGATATCATCCGCACTGGTGGAATTGTTATCGGCGGCGAGACTCAACCTGCCGGCTAACAGGATACCGAGGAGACATCCTGCTGTTGTGATTCGCATCATATGCAACCCCCGTTTTTCCGATGGAACGCCCTCAGCTTACCGGCGGATTGTTAAGGGGGGGTTACACGCGCGTCACCGGAAGAAGAAATCGCACCCTGCGGGATCCTTCGGCGTGATATTACCGCCAGCCCAGGCGCGGGGACCTGTGCGCCGGGATACGTACCCCTTACGGCACGGCCTGGCGGGAAGCCCACTCCACATCTTCAGCAGCGCGTGCGCGACGAGGTGCGCCCGTCGCCGGTATGATTGAACTGAATGCCCTCGGCGGCCAACACGCTTCGCAGCCCCGTGTTCCGCAAGCTGTTGCTGAGCGCTTTCGTAGTTATCGCGACCGCCCTGTTTGTCTCGGATTTCTACGTAACGCGCTACACCGCGCAACGCCAGCAGCGCATGATTCAACAGCAACTGGCGGTGGGGGCGCATATCCTGGCGGGCGAACTGCCCCGGCCAGACCTGCATGCATGGGTCACCGGCGCCGAGGCGCGTTCTCAGGCGCGGGTCACGATCATCGACCCCACCGGCGCCGTGCTGGCGGATTCGCAGCACGACTCCAGCACCATGGAGAATCACGCGGGCCGTCCCGAAGTGCGGCAGGCGGTGAGCGCCGGCGAAGGCATCGCGATCCGTCACAGCGCGACTCTCAACCGCGACCTCTGCTACCTGGCGGTGCGCCTCAGCGGCGGCTCGGTGTTGCGGCTGGCCATCCCCCTGCGCGATATCGACGCGTCGATCGCCGAGGTGCGCCGGCGGATTCTGCAAGCTTCGCTGCTGGCCCTGGTCCTGGCTCTGGTGCTGGCGTTCCTCTTTTCCCGCTCCTTTTCCGGGCGGATCAGACGGCTGCAATCTTTCGCGGAGGGCATCTTCAGGCCCGGGTTTTCGGGCGGGGGATTGCAGCCGGAAGCGGACGACGAACTGGGATCCCTGGCGCGCTCGCTGGACCGCATGGCCGCCGAATGGCGCGATCTCATCGAAAAGCTCAGCATCGAATCGCGGCGGCGGGAATCCATACTCGCGGGCATGGTCGAGGGCGTACTCGCGGTGGACGGAGAAATGCGGGTCATCTTCTGCAACCAGGCGTTCGCGGGCGCGGTGGGCGCTTCCATGCCCGTTCAGGAGCGCCTGCCGCTGCTGGAACTGGTCCGCGATGCGGGCCTGCTGGATCTCCTGGCCAGGGTGTTGATACGCGGCGAACCGGACAAGCAGGTCCTGCGCCTTTCCGCCGCCCGCGAGCGCTCGTTCGAGGTGCACGCGTCCGCGTTGACTTCGGGCTCGCGCCGGGGCGCGATCGCGGTGCTGCACGATATCACCGACATCGAGCGTCTGGAAAGGGTGCGCAAGGACTTCGTGGCCAACGTCTCTCACGAACTGCGCACCCCGCTGGCGGCCATCCGCGGCTACGCCGAAACGCTCCTGGACGGAGCCCTCGAGGATCCGGAGAACAATCGCAAGTTCCTGGGCATCATCCTTGCCAATGCCACTCGCCTGAACAACATCGCCTCCGATCTTCTGGCCCTGTCGGAACTGGAGTCGGATCGCCCGGAGCCCGAACAGAAGCCCTTCGCGGTGCGCGAAGCGCTCGAATCGGCGCTGGGCGCGGTGGAACCGGAGGCCCGCATGCGCGAAGTGCGGCTGGTGCGCGGACCCATCGACGACGCACGCGTGATGGGCAGCCGCATGCGCCTGGAACAGGTTTTCGTGAACCTGCTCGATAACGCGGTGAAATTCAACCGTCCGGGCGGAGAAGTGCGGCTGGAGGCGCGGCGCACGCCCGAAGGCGCCATCGAGGTGTCCATCAGCGATACCGGCGTGGGGATTCCCTCCGAGCATCTGCCCCGCATCTTCGAGCGCTTTTACCGCGTGGACCGAAGCCGCTCGCGGGCCGTAGGCGGCACTGGTCTCGGCCTTTCGATCGTCAAACACGCGGTGGAACGCATGAACGGCTCGGTCGCCGTGGAAAGTCAAC
>JAIQFU010000162.1 GCA_020073115.1 Terriglobia bacterium | reverse complement strand
GGGCCAGGCTTGCGAGAGTGCGGCGGCGCGGCAAGTCGCGCGACGATTCGGCTTGGCGGAGAGCACGGTGCGTGCGCTCGACCTGCGCTATCTGGAACGATGGGCCGCCGCCAGGCGCAAGCCGGCGCTGCGGCAGATGGGCGTGGATGAAATCCACATAGGCAAAAAGCAGAAGCTCCTGACGGTGGTGTGCAACCTGGAGACCGGTGAGCCGCTGTGGTTCGGCCGGGAACGCAAGAAAGAAACCCTGGATGCGTTCTTCCAGGAAGAGTTGAGCGCCCGGCAGCGGCGCGGCATTGAAGCCGCCTGCGTGGACATGTGGGAACCGTTCCGGTTGAGCATCGAGCAGTGGGCTCCGCGCTGCCGGATCGTGTATGACAAGTTCCACATCATGCAACACGCCAACGCCGCCATCGACGAGGTGCGGCGCGCGGAGTTCTTCCGCAAGGGCAGGAGGATGCGGGGTCTGGTCAAGGGGAAACGGTGGTTGCTGCTGAGCCGATGGGTAAACCTCACGGCCGGCAAGCGCCAGGAGTTGAACCAACTGTTCGCTCTCAACCGGAAAGTGTTCAAAGCCTACATCCTCAAAGAGAGTCTGGACCGGCTGTGGACGTACCACTATGAAGGCGCGATGCTGAACTACCTGCAACGATGGATCGATCAACTCCGCTGGCAGCGCCTGGAGCCGTTCCAGAAGCTGGCGGAGATGCTGCTGGACCATCTCGACGGCATCCTGAACTACTGCCGGACGAAGGTGCCATTGGGGGTGGTGGAAGCCGTGAATGGGAATATCAAGTCACTGCTGCGCCGCGGGCGGGGATACAAGAATCTGCGCTACATGCTGCTGAAGGCCCAGCGCATGGCGGTGACCAAGACCGAATTCGTGATTTTCAGGAAAGCAGCCTAAAATGCGGGTCCCGTCGAATTCCTGCGCAGAGCCCGTTTTCCTGACGCGGCTGGGCTTCAGGGCCTCGACGCTCCGGGCAATCCAAACCACTCGACAACCCGAAACCACCGAAGCGCGCCTCGCCGCTGAACAGCTATACAGCCGCGCATAACTTGAGTAAAGAGGCGGAACACGATGGCGCCTATCGTGTTGCCAAGCGATTGCAAGCCGTGGTTCTCAACGCTGAAGGCCGCACCAGTGGGGAACTGGCTGCGGTTCTCAAGGCGCCGCGCTCCAAGATTTCCGAATGGTTAGCGCAATACCAGGCGCATGGTGTCGAGGGTCTGTTGGAAGGATACCGATCCGGAAGGCCGCCAGCGTTGGCACCAGAACAGCGCCAACAACTGGGCGACATTCTGGACAGTGGTCCAGTGGCTTACGGATTGGACAACGGCGTGTGGACCTCGCCCATGATTGCCTGGGTGATCGAGGAGGAGTTCGGCGTCACCTACCATCCGGGGCATGTGCGCAAGCTGCTTCACGCGCTCGGCTTCTCGGTGCAGCGGCCCCGGCGCGTACTGGCGCGGGCTGACGCCGTCGCGCAGGACCGGTGGCATCGACGCACCTATCCAGAGATTAAAAAAAAGCCCACTCCCAAAACTGGGCCTTGATCTTTACCGACGAAGCCAGTTTCCGCCAGGACTCGACCTTGCATGCGACTTGGAGCCGGGTCGGCCATCCGCCCGAAGTCCCCGTCACCGGCGAACGCAAGAACGTCAAGATTCTGGGCGCCGTCGAACTCTGGCGAACTCGTTTCCATTATCGCGAGGACACGGTGTTCAACGCCTCCAGCTACCTGGCATTTTTGGAACAATTGGCGCGATCATACCGCCGCCATGGGACACAACATCGACGTGGACGCGAACGAGTATAGACAGACCCCTTTTGATGCCAAAATGAGGGCGATGCAGGAATTGGAGAACTGGATTCTTCAGTGACGACAAATCTTGGGGGAGTTTCGAATTCTGAGGCTTTCCGTGACAGAGGCTTCGAGGTCATTTGCCGGGGAGGTGGGTCAAGCACCTCCCCAGCGGCTCCTAGTGGGGACCAGGAGCGAAAAATGTCGTAACGTCGTATTTGACGCAACGCATAAGTCCTTTATTTCTGGAGCGGGAGACGGGACTCGAACCCGCGACGTCCAGCTTGGGAAGCTGGCATTCTACCACTGAATTACTCCCGCCCGGTCGCCGGACTGCGGAACGCGGTACCAAGCCTCCGCATTCTTCTCAACATAACACACCGGGACCGCCGGTCGAATCCCCGGAATCTTCCCAATCGTCCCACCGCTTCACCCCGCGGCCGAGTCTCGCAATACTTTGTCCAGAATCTCCGGGATCTCGAAGACAGCGCGGTTCCGCTGGCGGCGCGCGGCTTCCCGGAATCGCGCGTACGCGGCGGGTTCCAATAACTGGTCCACCGCCTCCGCAATTCGTCGGAAACCCGGCAGAACCAGGCCGACGCCGTGTTCCCGAACCCAATCGGCGTTATAGCGCTCCTGGGGAAGCGTCCAGGCGTTACGCTCCACGATCACCGGCAGGCCCATCAGAACCGCTTCACTAATGCTGCCGGGACCCGGCTTTCCAATGAAGTAGTCCGCCAACTGCATGTAGCGCGGCACCTCCCGGGTGAAGCCTTCCACGTACGATGGTGCAGTGCGCCGAAAGGCCTGCAGCCGGGCCCTGAGCTTTTCGTTGTGGCCGCAGATCAGCAACAACTGCCGGTTCCCGAGGCGCCCGGCAATGTCCAGAATCACTGGGGCGCCCTCGCCGCCGAACGACACCAACCCCACGGGTTTTGCATTATCGAACCCCAATTCGCGGCGTGCGGCGGCGCGGTCTTCGGTCGAAAGCGGCGCCGTTTCATAGAACTTCGGGTTCAGAATCATGCCCGAGACCTGGAACACCCGCGCTTCCGCATGCCCCATCGCCAGCGCCTGTTCTGTGGCCTTCTCGGACCCGCAGATCAGATGCTGCTCCTCGCGCTCGATCCAGAAGTGCGGAGGATAATCCGCAAGGTCCGTCAGGACGGTGACCAGCGGAACGCCGGGGAGCGCTCGGCGCAGGCTCTCCCCCAGCGCTCGATTGAAGTTCGGTACGAGCGAAACCACCATGTCCGGCCGGCCCTCGCTCCAAAACGCCTCCAGCGTCCGCACCTGCCGCCCGTGAAACAACCGGATCACGCCATGCATCGCCGCCGTCAGTTGCGCCGAGCCCAGCGTCCACCCCCGCTTGAGCAGCAGGTTATAGATGTCTTGCAGCCGCAGCCCTGTGTACCGGCGAAAAATGTCGAGCGAATCCAGCAGTTCCTGCAGGTTCACCATCCGTACGTCCCACGGCCGGCCTTGCGCCTCAACCACCTGGCGAAGCGCATTGGCCGCCGCGCGATGGCCGCCCCCGGCGTCGAAAAAGATGAAGTCGAGCTTCTTCATCAATCCGATTGTCACACGTGGCGGAACGCCGACGTCTTTTTGCGCCCAGGGACCCTTGGTCAACCACTGGTTCCGCTGCCGGGTTGGGTTGCGCGTGGAAGCGCGTGGAAGCGTGTGGCCAGATGTGGTCTCCCGAGTCGGGGGAAACGGTCAACTTTTTCGGCGCGCGGGTCGGCATGTGCCTCCGACAGCGGTGCGGGAAACGACGTTCGGCCCGGATTGCAGCGACGCTTTCCGCCCCCGCGGGATAGACACTCTGCGCGGCCCCGGCATATAATTTCCCAATTCCCTCAGGAGGGGTGACACATGCTGCAGTCGAGAATTTCCGCCGCGCTGCTTACCGCCGCGCTGCTCACCGCGGCGCTGTCCATGACCGTGCCAGCGCTCGCGCAGGACCGGCCTCAGCCGGCTTATCACCGCACCCAATGCATCAAGGCGGAGCCCGGCAAAATGGCCGACTTGGAGCAATTCGCGCTGGATGCGGGCCACAAAGGGGCAATGGCCCGGGCCAACGCCGGAGAGTTCGCGTCCGCGCTGTTCCTCAGGTCCGTGCTCGGCGGAACGGAAGCCCCTTGCGATTTTGTGGTAGTGACCATCTACAACGGCTTTCCGCCGGATCCGGACAGCGCCATGAAGCTGGATGCCGTGCTGGTGGCGCAAGATGGCTTCGGCCGTGCCGAGAAAGGCGACTACATTCGGGTGGATTTCATGAAGCCCCGTCCAGGACAAGCCGAGGAGTGGCTCAAGATGGAGCGCGAAAGCTTCAAACCTTTGCACCAGGCCCGCACGGAGCAGGGATTTCTGCGCGGCTGGACTGTGGCGACGCTGGCGTACCCTTCCGGAACCAGCCTCCCCTATACCGGCGCCACCGTCAATATCATGCCGGACTGGAAGGCCGTGGGCAATCCTGGCGGAGGATACGCGGAAGCCTTCAAAAAAGCCATGCCGAACGCCGGCATGGATGCGATCTCCGAGAAAGTCTCGGAGACGCGGGAGATCGTCCGCACCGAGTTGTACCGCGTAATCGACATGGTCGGCCCGATGGAGAAGGCCACCCGGACCAGGCGATAGCCCGCCCGGGCTGCGTCAAGCGTTGCCCCCCGCAACGTCGCGCTTCCGCGGATCCGCCGGCTCGGATGGCTACAGCCAATCCAGTTTCTTGAGCGCGATGAGCAGGATCACAGTGGCCGCAGCCATCAAGCCAAGCGCTATTTCGCTGCCATACGGCAGATCCACCCACGGGAGCCCTTTGGTGTTCATTCCGTAAAGGCCGGAGATCACAATCGCCGGAAGCGCAACCGTTCCTAATACGGTCAGCACTTTCATGACCTGGTTCGTCCGGTTGGCGACGCTCGAAAGGTAAATGTCCATCGCCCCCGTCAGCAGATCGCGCTGCATTTCTACCATATCCATATTGCGGGCCAGGTGATCGTAGACATCCCGCAGGAACGGCCACAGGTCGCGCTGTATCAGGTCGGTGTCGAGCCGCTGCAGGTGGCCCGCAACGTCGCGCATGTTGCCCAATGCGCGCCGGAGTTCTATCAATCCCCGCTTGGTCTCGAAGATCGTCTGCAGCGTCGAAGGAGAGGGCTTTTCCAGAACCGCGTCCTCAAGCCGGTCGATCGTCTCGTTGAACCAGTCGAGAGCCGGCGCGTACGCATCCACAACGCCGTCAGCCACTTTGTAAAAGAGTTGATCCGGCCGCAGATGTTCGGCCGTCGTATGAAGCTGGTCCAGGGACATCCGAACGGCCGGGCAGTCCCCCTCTTGAACGGTAATCACGTAATCGCGGCCCAGGAACAGATCCAAATCCGTGATCAGCAACTCACCCGAATCGGTGACGTGAACGGGCTTCACGACGGCGAAAATGTAGTCCGCGCCTTCCTCCACCTTCGCCCGCTGGTTCCCGTGCCGGCAGTCTTCGATATGAAGGGAGTGGAGATGATGCCGCTCCGCCAGGATATCCAACTCCCCATCGTTCGGGTCCCTCAAGTCATGCCAGATCACACAAGCTCCGCAACCGATTATATCGGCCGGCTGCGTTCAACCGCTCCAAACCGTCGAATCGACGCCGCCAATGCCACAATAGATTCCTGGGCTGGCCGCGCTCCTCTTCTTCGCGCGTACGTACATCGGCGATCAGGGGTTTACCTTTCGTTGAGACGGTTCTCAGGACATCCCCGTGGAGCGGAGGCCGTCGCGGTCGGGAATCCCTACCCCGTTTCGACCAAAAGTCATCTTCAGTACCGTTCCTGGTACACCGAGGACTCCCAAAAGGCGATGCGCTGCTGCATAATCCGCTGAGCGGGTTTTCAGATTGTATTCGCCAAAAACGGAGGTGTTTCATGTCTTCGATAACCATCGCCCGTCCCTGGCTCGACCGGGAGCGGCCACTCCATTATCTTCGTGAACTTCTTGCGGTTCTAGGAGTTGCGCGCTGCCGACTCATGCACCGGGCTATTTCCCGCCCCGTGAACGGACATTATCGCTGCTGGGTCTGTCTTCGCGAGTTTCCAGCTCGCTGGTAGGGTATTGTATTCAGAAGCTTGCGGCTCGGTCACAACGGCTGTTCGCGGCGTGACCAGGCCCGGAACCCTCGCGCCACCGTTCGGGCGCGGTCAACCTGCTTTGCGAGTGGCGGTGAACGACGGCTCCTGAGACCAACCAGAATTCAGGGTCGTGGCCAGGCACATGTTCGTCACGTCATACGGAAACCGCCTGCCACACTCGAGGCAAGTGACGTAGGTCCCGCCGGATGGGGTCCCCGGCTTATGGACATCCGTGATGGGTCGCGTGATCCGCCGGTGTCGGCAACCGAACAGCAGGTTCAGCATGGCATCCATCACAGCGATGACCTCCTGGGAACCGCGGGCAGCGCCCCGCGCTCCGAATGCGCAACACAAACGTCCTGCGCGTACTGTGATTGTCTGCACGCCTCCCGCAAGGATCAAGACTCTCGAAGGTTAACGGGCGGAGGGTCCCCATAGGATAGGGCGGCGAATCGCCTCCCGCTGTGAAGGAATAGCGGCGCCGCAGGGCCGGAATGTCCGGCCCCCACACTGCCGCCGTGCTTCGCCCCAGTGGTCAGGTCTTATTGTGCGGCTCCGGTTTGTGCGCCGGTCCTGGCGCTTGCTTCACCGGCGGCTTCCGGACGCGCCCGGTTACCCAGGTGCGAACGACCTTCGGGTGTCGTCCCTTGTCCATGATCCCAGGATAACGGCTGGACCCGGGGGGCGCTCACCCCTTCTTGATTTTTTTCAGCGCCGCCATTACCTTGCCGTTTAATTCCTTGCTCTGCTTTGTCTCGGGGACCTCCTTAAGCGATTCCTGCGCCACCTGCAACAGCGTCTGGGCCCGGTCAGGCTTGTCCAGTTTCTTGGGGCCGTAGAGTTCGGATTGCGCTTGCAGGGTCTTGGCCAGGGCGACGAGGAACACGTTCCGGGGCATCTGCGCCTCGCCGGTCTTCAACTTCTCCAGCGCCTGGGCGGTGTCGTCCGCGCTGCCCAGGGCCTCGCACGCGCTGAGCACCACGCCGCGCTGCAGCATGGCCTTTAGCAGCAGGTCCCGCTCCGAGTCCTGGATCAGGATACCGCCGGAGATCCGTTTCAGGGCGGGAGGCTCCGCCGCGCTGCCCGTCGGGAACTCAAAAGCGAGGGTGACGTTGGGGTCTTTGTTCTTGCCCAGGAACTGGTGCGCGCCTTCGGTGAACTCCAGGGCGGCCGCGCTGGCGGCGCTCCGCAGCGCCGAGGCTTCTTTGAAGAACGGCGTGGGATTCTGGCGGTTGGCCTTGGCCCCGGCGTCGTAGATGTCGGCCAGGTCCGAATAGCCCCGCGCCAGCCCGGCGGAGACTACGAGCCCCCAGGGGCGCGCCCGCCCGGTGAACTCATTTTCGGTCGTAATGAGCTGCACCAGATTCTCGCTGGCCTTCACGAAATCGCCGCTATGGTAGGTGGTTCTGGCGGCCGACCAGTAAAATGCGGCCGTGCCGGGCTTGGGGGGCGCCGGCTGGTTCGAACAGGATGTGGCCGCCACGACCAGAACCAGCACGCTGGCTAAAAGCAGTCGGATTCTCATCTTTTCTCCTTATGCTGCCGGACTGGCGAGGCGCTGGCTGTGGACCCCGCCGTTCCAGGCGCCCGTCAAAAATGCGACTTCCAGGCTGCCGGTTTTCAGCCCGGTCCGCTTGGACTCTCTCGCCGGAGGTTCCAATCGTAATATAGGACTCTGCTATCCCGGTTTCAAGTGCGGGCGGTAATAAACCCGGAAAACTGCTACCGCCCGATGTCCACACGGTCCGCCGGGACGTCATAGCCGTCGTCCTTGGCGGTCTCCAGCGCGGCTGCGCGCAGCGCGTCGTCCGCGGCGTCGCGCGGTATCCGTTTGCCTGGCGCGCGCTTGATGACCTCCGCGCCCACGTGGATAGCGATGGTCCACTGCTTCTTGGCGTCTGTCCAACGGATGGAGGCGCTATCGGCTCGTATCATGTTGAAACTGCCCTCCTGGGTACAGGATGTGTTTCAGCGATTCTATTTGACGCCTGGAAGAGCGCGGAGTCAAGGGGGAGGAAGGGGAGGACGATTGAAGGGCGATGATGCTGGACGGGCACACCCTGCAATCCGGGGACTGGCTCGAATTTCGCCGCCTTTGCGAAACTTCGTGCCTGTCCCCGGTTTGCCCTTTCACCGATCGTCCCGCGTAATATTCGCGCCGCAGGCCACCAGCGACTAACGCTAACGCCTAACGACTGGTTTTTCACGAATGCGGCGAAACTTCCGTCGTGTATCGGCACAGGCCGCAAAGCGGGGACTGGCTCGAATTTCGCCGCCTTTGCGAAACTTCGTGCCTGTCCCCGGTTTGCCCTCTCACGGATCGTACTGCGTGGTATTTGCGCCGCAGACTGCTAGAAAGCCCCGGGGTCTGGTGTAGCCGCGGAAATGAGAGGCTCGCCCGGTTTGTCCGATAGTGAACCATGGCAGGATGCGTGCGAGCGATCACGCAGATATGCGTTCGCCGGGCGAATTTTCCAGACGGCAGATCATCACCATGGCGCTGGGCGGAATCGCGCTGCCGCCCGCCATCATGCGCTCGGAAGCGAGAAAACCGCCTGAGGCCCAGGCAGTCTGCGACCGTATGGTCGAGATGGACAAATGGCGCACCGATACCCTGCGGGGCTACTCGGGGATGCGCCTCTACACGTTGAGCTACGGCGGTTCGAGAAATCCCGCCGAAATGCTCGTGAGTGTCGAATATGCTTACCCGGGCCGCAAAACCTTCCATGTCGTCTCGCAGAAGAATTCCGGCGTTGTGCAAGAACGCATTTTCCGTCGAGTCATGGACGCGGAACTCGCGGCGACGCGTGACGAGATTCGCGACAGCGCGCGGATCACACCCCGCAACTACGATTTCGCCGTGGTGGGCGCCGATAACCTCGACAGCCGGCCCGCTTACGTGCTCCGCCTCATACCCAAGCGCAAACAGTGGTTCCTGGTGGACGGTAAGATCTGGGTCGATAAGGCGGATGCCGCCGTGACCCGCATCGACGGCGAGGTCGCCACCGGTTCCTTCTGGGTACGTACCGCCCACATGGTCCAGTGCTACGCGAGAATCGGCCCGTACTGGCTCGTGTCCTCCAGTCAAAACAGCGCCAACGTGCGGTTCCTGGGCGAGGCGCACCTGAACATCGAGTACTTCGATTACCGGCTGCGCTCTCCCGAGGTCCCCGAAAATTGACTCCGGCCTGGAAAGCCTCTTACGCCGTCTTCACCCAGCAGCGCAGCGCTTCCGCCACGCTCCACGCCTGCGCTACGCAGCCGCGGGGCGTATAGGGCGGCTCGGCGTCGAACACTTCGCTGATGGAACCGATGCAGGCTTCGTCGAGGTGCGGCACGAACCCCATGAGGAACTGGCGCGCCTGCGAGGCGTCCCCCGGGTGCAGTTTCAGCCAGGCGTCGATGTACGGCCCGATGAGCCATGCCCAGACCGTCCCCTCGTGGTAGGCCGCGTCGCGCGCGCGCAGGTCGCCATAATACTTGGGCTTGAAATCGGGGTGGCCGGGGGCCAGCGAGCGCAGCCCCACCGGGGTGAGCAGCTGGGCCGTCACGACGTCCATCACCGGGGCCCAACGCGATTCCTCCAGCACCGGATGGTCGAGCGAAATGGCCATCACCTGGTTGGGCCGGCAGGCGCTGTCGTCGCCACCGCCTTCGGCGTCCACCACGTCATACAGGTACCCGCCTTTCTCGAACCAGAAGCGGCGGTTGAAGGATTCCCGCGTCCGGCCGGCGAGGGTTGCGATCCGCGCGGCCCGTTGCGCCTGCCCCTCCTCTCCCAGCCACCCCGCCAGCAGGCACAGAGCGTTGTGCCACAGGGCATTGATCTCCACCGCCTTCCCGCGCCGGGGAGTCACCACCCAGTCGCCCACCTTGGCATCCATCCACGTGAGCTGGTAGCCTTCCTGGCCCTGCCGGAGCAGCGCGTCCGCGGGGTCCATCTGGATTCCGAAACGCGTGCCCTCGATGTGTTTGTCTATGATCTCGACCAGCTTCGGCAGGATCAGCTTCAGCGTGGTGCGATCGCCCGTGAGCTGCACATACCGGTAAATGGCATGGAAGAACCACAGGGTGGCGTCGGCGGTGTGATACAGCCCTTCCTTCTGGCCTTCCGGAAACAGGTTGGGGATCAGCCCGTCGCGCACGTAGAAGGCGAAGGTGCGCAGGATCCAGCCCGCCTCGTTCTTCCGCCCGGTGGTGAGGGTGAGGCCCTCCAGGCTGATCATGGTGTCGCGCCCCCAATCCGTGAACCAGTGATAGCCGGCGATCACGGTGCGGATCTCGTCGCCGGCGGCGTGCGCCCGCGTCGCGTCTTCCACGCGGCCTACGGGAGTGATGAGGAATTGATCCGCCGCCAGGATCAGTTCGGCGGCCCGCCCGGTTTGCGCCGCCGGCGGCGCGGCGGCCAGTAGCAGCTCGCGCCGGTGCAATTCGGCGCGAAACGCCTCCTCCGGCAAGAGCGCCTGCACCGTTTCCCACGTTTCCGTGGACGCCACGAGCGTCGTGCTGTCCCCCTCCCCCAGGTCCGACCGGAAATAGCCCGGGCTCCACAATGAGCCCTGCCACTCGTACCCGCGGCTGCGCTCCGTTCTGTAGGGGATGGAGCCGGTCTCCTTGCGGTCGAAGGTGAACGCAGCCGAGGCGCCGTGGATCACCAGGCGCAACGAAGGCAAGTCTTCCGACGCCCCGATTTCGAACTTTTCCTCGCAAACCCGGCGGTCGTCGAAACGATTCCCGCCGGCCACACGCCAATGGCACCGGTGCCCGGTCCGGACGGGAAAACGCTTTACGTTTGCAACCGATTCAACAACAGCATCGGCGTTATCGACCTTGCGGCAAAGCGGGAGGTGACCCGGATTGCCGTCCCGCGCGAGCCGTTCGCCGCCGCCATCACCCGGCGTTACCATGGCCTGCTGATCGCGGCGCTGCCCAACCCGCTGGGGCGCACGATGATGCTGAACGGCCTGTCGGCGCGGCTGCGCCTGCCGGACCGGGCGGTGGTCTACACCGGGGCGGAGGAGCTCTCGGGCACGGCGCC
>JAIQFU010000663.1:2234-3676 GCA_020073115.1 Terriglobia bacterium | reverse complement strand
CCCCGGCGTCTACGCCGGCGTGCCGTGGGAGAAGGTGCTGTGGATGATTGATTCATGGCGACGTTATGCGTAGAAGATTTAGCCCCAATTTTGAGGAGTGATAGGCAATGAGGAGAAGTCCAGGTCGTCGGGGTTGATGGAGCGCACGACGAGCGCGTTCCGATGGAGCCACTCGATCCGCTGCGCAACGCCGGGCGCCGTTCCGATGCCGTCCAGGAGGTTCGTCTGAGTCCAGGCGGCAGACGGCGCCAGGGCCAGACAGGCGATCGAGGTGAGGAGCGATCCGCGCTTCATCGGCCTGCCTTATACCGCTTCCGATGATACGACGGGGCTAACGCCGGGTGGGCAGGCTATTTCCGGGGCGGTATTTGCAGGATGCGCCCATTGCCGGGCGGGGCCGCGGAGCGCAACCGGGCCTTTGTGACGGCGACGGCGGCGCTCAGTTCCTCGAAACCGGATGCGAGGCGGCGGGCATCCCCGGTTTCGACGCCGGACAGGCGGCAGCGTCCCTCCGAGCAGGCGGCCTCCGCTTCCTGGATCGCCCTCCGGGCCTCGCGCCGCGCGCCGCACCGGGTTTCCGATTCGGCCAGCCGGAGCAGGGCGAAGCCGCTGTCGAGCACGGCCTCAGCCAAGTCCGCATGAACCGGGTTCCCCCCCCGCGACCGCTGCTTAGCCGGCATACGGGCCTTCGTGTGTCCAGTCTATCCGTGAAATCAAGTTTCAGGAATACGGCGCCGGGAGGCGGCGTGTTTTCCGATACGCACGCATGGCCCACTGTTGGTGCGTCCGCAACACCAGATTGCTGCGCGGGCGGCCGGTGCAGATGAGCGCGTATCCCGCCTCAAGGTCTTCGGGAAAATAGGATGCCGAGGCGGACTGGTCCAGCTCGCCCTCCAGAATTTGGCAGGCGCAGGTAAGGCATCGCCCCTGGTGACAGATGGCCGGAAGCTGAATGCCAGCCCGGGCGGCCGCATTCCACACGAACTCGCCGTCGCGGCACTCGATGGAATGAGGCCCGTCGGGAGTCTCCAGGGTGACGAGGAAAGTCTGCATCGAAAGGTGGCGCACGCTTCAGCGCGCCATCAACGCTGGCCGCAGCCCGAAGGCCGCGGCAGCACGCTGAAACGTGCGCCACCGCGGCATTACGGCGTGTAGAAGCGCCGGTTCTTGCTGTAGGGCGCTTCTCCCGGCTCGCCGCGGCGGAAATGGCCGGAGGGAATCGATTTTCCGTCGCGCTCGTGGGCCAACAGCTCGATGAACCAGGCTTCGTGCTCCACTTCTTCGTTCAGAATGCGGGCGGCCATATCGTAGGTGCGCGGGTCCTTTCCAAAGGTCATATCGCACACGGCGCTCCAGCTTCGAATGGCGCACCGCTCGGATTCCAGCAGCACGGTGAGGATATTCACGGCGGTCGGCGGGTCCGGCAGACGCGCGGCCACGCA
>JAIQFU010000663.1:0-2173 GCA_020073115.1 Terriglobia bacterium | reverse complement strand
GCGTCCTCGCAGATCTCCTTGTAGTCCTCGTGGCCGGCCAGGTGCATGCGCAGGATGGTGTAGTAGTAATAGGTGCTGGCGAACTCGGCGGCGGCGTTCGCCACCAGCATCTTGATCAGCTTCTCGACGTCCACGCCGCGCGCGCGAATCGTTTCCACGCCGACGCGCTGGTTGACATCTCCGGGTTTCACGGTTTCGTTGGCCAAAAGCTCCCTCCTTGGGTCATAAGCTATCGGTTCCCGGGCGAGAGGTCAAGTATCTCCGTATACAGGGAGACAATGACGCGGCGGCTCCACCGAACCCGCGCTCAATCCGCGGGCGCGTAGTAGCCGTGGCGCCAGGAGGCGTGCAACGGGGGGAGGCCGGTGGGCGGCACGACCTTGACCTGTACCGGATGGTAGCGGCCGTCGCGCTGCGGGTCGGTGGGCGAGTAGCCGAGCAAGTAACGATTGCGCATCTCCACCCCGATCTTGGCCGCAATGTCCGGCATTTCGGACGCGTCCCCCGGGACGTGGCGTCCGCCGGATTCTTCGGCGATGGAGGTCAGCAGTCCGGGCCCGGCCACCTCCTCGGCGGAGACGGCGCCGCCGTAAACCCCGATGGCGTAGACCAGGACATCGCTCTCGCGTACTGCCTCTTTCAACTCCCGCTGGGTATAGCGGCTGCTGTTATCGCCGCCGTCGGAGATGATAAGCAGCGCCTTGCGGCCCTTGCTGGACCTCTTGAGCTCGTGCAGCGCCAGCATGATCGCGTCGAGCAGCGCCGTCCGTCCCTTGGGCTGCGAAAAGGCGAGGCGGCTCAGAATTTCCTGCGTGTCCCGGGTCAGGGGAACGGTCAGCTTCGGCTTCTCGTTAAACTCGACCAGGAAAAACTCGTCTTCGGGATTGGCGGTTCCGAAAAACGCGGCGGCAGCCATGCGCGAGAGCCGTATCTTGGGGCCCATGCTCCCGCTGACGTCGAATACGAGCCCGACGGCCACAGGCTCGTCCTCGGCCGAGAACGCCGTAACGGTCTGTTCTATGTTGTCGTCGAAGACGCGGAAATCGTTCCTGTCCAGCCCGGTAACGGGCCGGTTCATGGCATCGCACACCGTCACCGGCACGAGCACCAGGTTGGCGTCGACGCGCACGCTGGCCCTTTCCAGTGGCTTGGCGGGCGCATCCGGGCGAGCACGGGGGATGATGGCAGGCTGCGCCTTGGCCGTCGTTGCGGCCAGCGCCAACGAAAACAACACCGATATCCGCCCTCGCCGCGATCCCATTCGCCCCTCTTCGCGTAATTGTACTGCGAGTTGGGACGGCGCACCCGCCCCTGGCACGCGAGCGTGGCCGCCGCGGAGGTATTTCGTGTACAATTGGGTTTTAGCGGAGGTGGGTCTTCTCGAGTAGCAGACGAACCGCAATCGCGAAGTGTGGTTCCTCAGCAGTCCGGTCAGCGTACCACGCCCTTTTTTCCCTCCTTTTCCCCGACGATTGCCGCATTTGCGGCCAGCCCCTGCGTGACGTTTCCCGCGCGCCGGTGTGCCGCAGTTGCCTGAGCGCGCCCGAACCGCTGGACGCCGAGTTCTTCTGCGTGAGTTGCCGGACACCTTTCCTGAACGCCTTTCCCCTGGACTTAGAAGGCCGCTGCGCTCTGTGCCGCAGCGGCCTTCGCGGTTTTGACGCGGCTTATTGTTTCGGGTCGTACGAAGGCGTACTGCGGGAGCTGATCCATCTTTTCAAGTACGGCGGCGTCAAGACCCTGGCGCGTCCGCTGGGAGATTTCCTGGCGGCGGCGCTGCCGCGGGACGAGCGCTTCGACGCCGTCACGCCGGTACCGCTGCACTGGCGGCGGCAATGGCAACGCGGGTTCAACCAATCGGACCTGCTCGCGCGGGACGTGTCCCGGCGCTGCTCGTTTCCGGTGCTCCGCGCCCTGCGGCGCGTGAACCCCACCGCCGCGCAAGCCGGCCTTAGCAACACCGCCCGCCGGCGAAACGTGGCCGCGGCGTTCCGCGCCCGCGGCGGGGAGTCCCATCGGCTGGAAGGCAAGCGAATTCTTTTGATCGACGACGTAATGACAACGGGTTCGACCGCGGCGGCGTGCGCCCTCGCCCTGAAACGGGCGGGGGCGGCGCGAGTCGCGCTTCTGACCCTGGCCCGCGTGGACCGGCGTATCGACGCGCCACGCGGGC
>JAIQFU010000161.1 GCA_020073115.1 Terriglobia bacterium | reverse complement strand
CACCTCGTCCACGAACGCTGTGACCTTGTTGTTCAAGCCCAGCAGGCGCCACCGCTCCGTCGAGTCGAGATACGCGATCACCGGCAGGTACACGAGCGTGGGCCAGGACTGCCCGAAGTTCATTTCCGGCTGCTCCGTGATGGCGATGCGGCTGAACTGCGCCTTCCCGAAGTACGCTCCGTAGATCTCCATCGCGGCCTGGGCTTGCGCCATCGCCTGGGCATTCATCGAGGTGGGCGAGAGGTCCGATCCTCCTTGCGCTCCCTTCAGGTAATCCGGGACTACCGACACCGCGTATCCTTCAATTGTCACCCCCGTCTTGGGATCGGTGACCGCTTTCTTCTTGTATTCGCCGTAGTTGAATCCCGCCACCGCCATCGGCGCCTCGGAGATCCACTCGCTGCACGCGGAATCCTTTTCCTTCCATTCCTCCTTGAGTTTCCCCACGCTCACCAGAACATACCGTTTGGGAACTTTGAAAACGAGGTCGTAGGCGGCGCGGTCCTGAAAGGAATTGACGCTCGGATACCAGCTCGTGCGCGCCTCCACCGAGAAATTGCCGCCGCCCTCGTTCCTGACCACCTTGTCGCCGGCGTACTCGATTTTGAGCGCCTGTTCCGCGACCCGCTCGAGCGGCTTGGACAGGATCACGTAGAGACTGCCGTCCTCTTTCCGGTCTTCCTGGATGAATGGCGTTTCCTCGCTTCCCGTCGCCACGCGGCTGACCCTCAGGTTGGGCAACAGCCCGAATTTGATCACGCGGTCGCCCGCCGTCACGGCGCGGAAGCGGAAATCGGCGGAACCCGAAAGATGGTCGCCCGCAATCGCCGTCTCGATTTTGTAGCTCACGGCCTCCACCACCCGCTTGTCCTCTTCCGAGCCGGCGTTTCCGGCCGCGATCTCGCTCTCCAGGTGGCCGAGATACCAGATGCCCTCCTCGCTTCCCTGGGGGTCGAAGTTGATGAGGGCCACCTCCTCGGGGGCCGGCAGCGTCGGCATGGCCCCGCGCGGCTTTACCAGGAAACGGAGGTCGCCGTGCTTGCGCCCGTGCAGGTAGGCCGTGAAAAAACCCGGCTGCCCTGGATTGTAAAGGTCCGCCAGGATGTCCGCCTCTATGTTGGCGATGTCCTCGGACGTGAGCATGGCCTCCAATCCGGACCGGGGCGCCTCGGAGCGGTAGCGAAGCTGCTTGCGAAAATCGCGGAGCGCTTCGCCCAGCCGTGGCGCCGGGGCCTGCGCCTTCCCCTCTCCGCGGAGCTCCTTACCCGTGGCGTCGGTGAAGCAAAACAGCGCCCGGTCGAACGATTCCCGCACAGCCTCCTGATCGGTGATGCTCTTGAGATAGTTCTTCTCCACGGCCTGCGGCGGGGTGAAGACGAACTCGCCGTCGCCCACGAAAACCGCGGTAACGTCCCGGCCTAGCGCCGGCGCGGTGAAACCGATGCTCCCGCTCTTCAGCGTAATCACGCCCGCGTCGCGCTTCAGGACGATATTTTCGACCAGGATCGAGTCCGCGATGGTGGATTGCCGGAGCGCCGTGTAGACCGGGTCGGGGGCCGCGGCTGAAAGGGCCGCCAAGCTCGCGAGCGGAGCGAGCAGCGCCACGCGAAGGCTAATAGGACGGAAGTACATGACCCATTTAGTATAATAGGGTCTTTTCCTGACCGCATTCACCCCCCCGGCAACGGCACAGCAGCAGCCTCTATTGAGTCGGGCGGCGCATTATGTAATAATTTTCACGATTCCAGGGGGAATCCCTAGTGCCGCGGAACCAGATATCTTCAGCCCTGCTGGTGGTTGCCCTCGCCGCGCCGCTGTGCGCCGCCGCCGATAACGGCGGGACCTCGTCCAAAGCGGAACCGCAGCCGGCTGCTTCGGAGCCGGCCTCCGACGAGCGCAAGGATTTCGAAGGCAACTTCTTCGTGGGCGTTAGCATCGATTCGTTCGCGGCTAACCAGGCCAAAAACTACATCGGGTACACCGCCGCCGATTCCGGCACGAAAACGGGATACGCGGCTGGAATCGATTTTGGATTCCGGTTCTTCAAGCGCAATCCGGAATCGCGCTGGCCCGTGCAGCTATGGGTCTTCGGAGAGACCATCCACGGGCAGCGCAGCACGGAGGTCAACTGCCAGCAGGCGCAGGGCGGGCAGGCATCCGAGGCGCCCCCGGTCTGCCAGGGCTATAGCGCGACGACCGCGCCGGACGCGTTCCTGGCGGTCCTGCGGAACTCATCCAGCCTGGAGGCGTACAGCGGGCTGCGGCTGGAGTTTCTCAAGTTCAACCCGGGCGGCGAGCATTCGGCCAACCTCTACGTCAAATCGCAACTCGGGTTTGTGACGGTCCAGAACAACGGCGAAGACATCGTCGACTCCCACACCAAGCTCGCAGTCGGGACCATCATGACCAACGGCGATTTCCGCGGCAGCTACCTCGAAGCGGGGTGGGGCCGCTCGGATCTGTTCGCCCTGCACCGCGGCCGGCGGTTCAAAGTCGATGGCTACGTCCAGTGGTGCACGAAGCCGGCCGCGGGCAAGGTCTCCATCTGCCCCTTTTTCGAAATGACCGTGGATTCGGATCTGGGCCGCGGTTCGGACGATGTACGGACCTACTACGGCATCAACCTGAACCTGCAGCAGTTAGGCAGCCTCTTCGGCAAATGACGGACTGTGGGGTGGGGCCGAAGCCCCGCCCCACGGTCACTCCGCCTTCGCTATCGTGACCTCGCCGAACTTCTTGAGCGTCTCCCCGATCTTTGAGGCGTCGCCCACGACCACGATCGCCGCATCCCCGGAGGCGACGTATTTCTTCGCCACGCCAAGCATCTGGGCGGGCTCCACCGCCCGCACGCGCGCGGTGTAGGTTTCCAGGAAGCTGTTCGGCAGCCCGAGAATCTTCATGTTGCTTAGCTGGCTGACCACGCCTTCCTGCGTTTCCAGCCGCAGCAGGTACATGCCGGCCATGAAGTTCTTCACGCCGCTCAACTCGTCCGCCGGGACCGGGTCGGCGGCCATCTGGTCCATCTCCGCCAGCACCGCCTTGAGGGCGGGCTCGAACACCTCGTTGCGTACCTGCGTGATGGCCTGCAGGTCGCCGGATTCGCGGTGCGTGTCATATTCGCTGTGCGCGTCGTAGGCGAAGCCCTGCTTCTCGCGGATATCCTTGAACATGCGGGAGTTGGCGCCGCCGCCCAGAACATTGATCCCCACCATGAGCGGGAAGAAGTCGGCGCTGGCGCGCGTGGGCGCCAGCCGGCCCACGTGGATATCCGCCTGCACGGACCCGGGGCGGTCCACCAGCACGATCTGGCGTTTGGGCGCCGGAAAGTCGTATTTCGGCGCCGCAGGCAAGGCCTTCTGCTGCCATGCCCCGTACTGCTGCTCGATGTTCTTCAGCAACGCCGCGCGCGCCGGCAGTTTCCCGATCAGCAGCAGCGTGGCGTTATTCGGAACCAGACGCGCGTCCTTGAACGCGGCCAGGGTTTTCGGGTCGAGGCTTTTGACGGCGGCCTCCGTGGGACCGATGTGCGCATACGGCGACGATCCATACACCACGGCGGCGATTTTCTCCTGCGCCAGGTAGGCCGGCTGGGAGCGTTCCGCGCGCAGGCTTTGGATCCGATTCTGCTGGTACAGAGCCACCTCGTCCTGCGGGAAATTCGCGTTCATCGCCACGTCCGCCATCAGGGTCAGCAGGCGCGGCAGGTTGTCCGACAGGGCGCTGCCCGACAGCGTCAGCCCGTCGGCCCCGGCGCCCGCCGAGAGCGAACCGCCCATGCTATCGGTTTCTTCGGAGATTTGCCGGGAGGTGCGGGACTTCGTGCCTTCCGTCAGTACCGAGGCGACCGCCTCGGCCAGCCCCGGGCGGTCCTGCGGGTCGAACTTCGAACCCGCCTGAAACGCCAGACGCGCGCTCACCAGCGGGAAACGGGCGTCTTCCACCACAACCACGCTCAGGCCATTCGGCAACTTGGTCTCATAAACCGGCGGCAGCTTGTACTCGGGAATGGGCGGCGTCGGCGGAGCCTTGGTCCGGTCCACCGGCTGCGCAACCAAGGCGAGCGCCGACAGAAACATTGCGGCAAAAAAGCGATTCATCTACTTGCCCTCCTTTGCGGCGCCGGGGGGCGCCTGCGCCGGCGCGGGCTGTATCTCCAGCACGGCGCGCCGGTCCGGCGTGAGGTATTTCTTCGCCGCGGCCTGCACCTGCGCGGCGGTCACGGCGGTCATCGCGTCCAGTTCGGTGTTGATCAGCCCGGGATCGCCGTCGGTAACCGCATATTGGCCCAGCGCCCGCGCGCGGTTCATGGTGCTCTGCAATTCCTTGATGCGCCCGGCGCGCATGGTGGTCTTTACCCGCTCCAGTTCCTTCGCATCCACCGGCTCGTTCTGCAGCTTGGCGATCTCGTCTTGCACCTGCGAAACCATCTGGGCCGCCGTGAATCTGGGGTTATACAGCAGGAAGATCGCGTACGGTTCCGGATCGCGGTAGTCCAGCGCGCTGGCGAACGGCCATCCCAGGTTGGCTTCGTACTGGATCACCGACTGCTTCCCCTTCACCAGGTCGAGACGGAGCCGGGCGCTGTCGCCCGCCGTCAGGATGGCGTCGATCATGTTGAGAGCGTAGTAGTCGGGCGACCGCCGCTTCGGTCCGGGATACCCGACCACCACCCCGGGCACGCGGGCCAGGGGGTCCTTGTAGGCCTGCTGGCGCGCCTCGAAACCCGCCGGCTCCGTGAGGTCGGGGCGTTTGGCCGCCGCCTGAGAGGGGATATCGCCGAAATAGGTCTCGACCAGCTTTCTGGTCTCCGGAATCTGGATATCGCCCACAATCACCAGGGCCGCGTTGTTGGGCGCGTAGTAGGTCCGGAAGAACTTCGTCACGTCCGCCACGCTGGCGGCGTTCAGGTCCTCGAAGGAGCCGATCAGCGAATGCGAGCTCTGCCAGTTGCGGTACATCAGGCCGGGCCAGGCATCCACGATGGCCGTGGCGTACGGCTGGTTATCGAAGCTCAACCGCCGCTCCTGTTTGACGGCTTCCTTCTGGTTTTTCAGGTTCTCATCGTTGATCGAGAGGCTGCGCATGCGGTCCGATTCCAGCCACAGCGCCGTCGCCAGTTTGTTGGAAGGCAGTTCCTCGAAGTAATCCGTGAAATCCGGATGCGTCGAGCCGTTGAGCGTGCCCCCGTTGGATTCCACGGCGGCGAAATGGGTTCCTTTGGGCGCGTTGGCCGACCCTTCGAACATCATGTGCTCGAACAGGTGGGCAAACCCGGTGCGGCCCTTCTCTTCCGATCGCGCGCCCACATCGTAGATGATGTAGACCGTGACCACGGGAACCGCGTTGTCCTTCGACAGGATGACGCGCAGGCCGTTCTTCAGTTGGTATTGTTCGATCGGGATGGTGAACTCGGCGGATCGCGCCGCGAAAGCGCCCGCGAGCAGGAGGCTGCAAACAAGAAGCTTTTTCATGGGATTCAAAACCGGCAGGGCCGACTTTCAGGATATCATTTGCATCTTCACGGCAGCGACGCCTCGGCCACGCCCGAAGCCGGACTCTCCACCCCGGCTTTGCTCACCGCCGCCACCTGGTACCGGTACGTCTTTCCGCGCTCCACGCCCCGGTCGGAGTAACTGGGGATCAACCCGGCATCGCCGATCTTCTCGAACTGCGCGCCCGGCGCCGCGCGATACACGCGGTACCCCGCCACGAACGGCTCCTGGTTCGCGTCCCAGACCAGTTCTATGGAGTTCGGCGCCGCGGCTGCCCGCAGCCCCTGGGGCGGCGATGGCGGAAACACGTCCTGCGGCGTGATCTCCACCGCGTCCGAGGGATCGCTCTCCGCTTCCTGCTCCCGGGCAAGCTTGACGATGCTCTCCACCCGGTAGGCGTAGCGTTTTCCGAACTCGGCCGTGGCGTCGGTCCACTCCGGCTGCGGCACGGTGGCGACCGGGGCGAAATCCGTTGGGCCGCCCTCCCGGCGGAACACGCGGAACGCGCCGCCCCGCGCGCGCCACGTGAGATGTACGCCCTGCGGGGTCGCCGTGGCGGCTACGTCCCGCGGCTTCTCGGGCGGCGGGACAACCTCGACGATGGCGTAGTTCGACCAGACCGACGGCTTGCCATTCGCCCCCGCCGTGCGGGCCGCGGCGACCACCTCCCTGCCGGTCCATTCCGCCAATGGGACTTCGTACCGGGCAATTCCGTTCGCCACTTTGCCATCCGGAATCAGCCGGGCGCCCGCGGCCCATTCCTCCGCGTTGAACGGCTCTCCGGCCGGCCCAATCCGCAGGTCGAGCGCCAGGGGCGGCTGGATGGGTCTGTTTTCGGTGGTCCGCGCCGGGAGGGCAAACTGCACGACGAGGCGCGCGCCGCGCTGGGTAGCGGTCAAGCCTTCGATGGCCGCCGGCACGTTCGCCAGCGGCGGCTGCACGTCGCCGATGTACCCGCACCCCGCCAACAGCACGGCCGCGAAGACCGGCGGAAGAAAACGCTGCATGAAGAGACTAGTGTAACGTTGTGGGGCAGGCTGCCAACCCAATGCCAACCTGCCCCGCCAATCTCTACTTCACGAGCAGCGCGTACCCCGCCGAGCAATACTGCTGCTGCCCGGCCGTGGCGCACAGGACCAGCGGAACCGATCCCGCGGCCAATCCCTCCGGAACCGCCACGTTCACCTGCTGGATGCCGGTGAGCCCGGGCGCGTCGCCGGCGTAGGCCGGAACCAGGTCCTTGCGATCGGCGATCTGCACCGAGACCGGAGCCCCCGCGGGGATGCCCGTAGCGAAGATTTGCAGGACGCTTCCGGCCCCGGCCCCCGCTTGCGGCCCGTTGGGCGTATTGTCCTGGTTCAGCACGCCATGGGCGAAGACGGAGGGCCCCGCCGGCGCCAGGGTCACCGCGACCGGCGCGCTGGCCGAGCCATCCACCGTCACGGCGATGTTCGCCGAACCCGTCGAACCGATCCCCGGAGGAACCTGGAAGTTGATCTGCCCGGCGCCGGCATAAAGCACTATCGCCGGCGCGCCGCCGAACGTCACCGAAACGTCTTTTCCCGCCAGGCCCGTCCCGAACAGCGTTCCCAGCGAACCCGCTACCAGCGGCGTCCCTTCAAAGGTCGCGGCGTTCACTACCTTGGTGATCGCCACCGCCGGCTGAGCCGTGGGGGCGGGGGCGGGAGTGGCGGGAGCCGCCGGCGCCGGCTCCACGGTCAGGGTCACCGGAACCGTCACGCTGCCGGCGTACGGCCCGGCATCGACGATCACGCCGGCCTTGTAGGTCCCCGGCGCCAGGCCGTCCGGCTTGTACATCACCCGCACATTGGAAGCGATCGAGATCCTCGTCTCCTGCAGGTACAGCCAGCCCGATCCGTTCTGGTAAGCGATGCTGGAGGCCCAACTCATCACGCCCCCGCCCTCGTTCCAGACCTTGACCGTCGCCGCGCTGGTGGGCTTGCCGCCCGCCACCGCGGTGAACAGGATCGGGGCGGCGTCGGTCGCGAGTTTCGGAAAGTAGCTGGCCCCGCAGTCGCCCATCACGCTGCAATCGGACGCGGGCGTCACGGGGGCGAACCGGGGCACGGGCGCGGTGGCGCTGGCGCTGCCCACATCCGAAACCGGCGCGTACCTCACGCTCAGGGAGGTCTGGACCACGGCGCTGTTCGCCGGTATGCCGAAGAAGGTCGGGAATTGCGCCGTTTCCGTTACCGCGGGGTTGGAATCCACAACTTCGTAAACGGCGTACCCCGCGCCGCTGCTGAGGGCCACTTCCGACGCCGCGTCCAGCGCGACCGCGGTGGAACCCGTGGGAATTGCCACCGGGGCGCCATCGGCGCCCGTGGCGTCCGCATCCGGGACGCGCGCCAGCAACAGCGTCCTACTCCCCGGAAGGTATCGCCCGCCGGATTGCGCCCCGCCCAGGTCGCCCCCCGCCGTGGGGACTGCCGCATCCGATCCCGCCACCAGGTCCGGGACGAAGAGGCGCGCATCGGCCGGGAAACCCGAATAAGCGATCAGAAAGCGCGTCCCCGCGTCGGCGAATGCGCCGGGAAAGCCTTCCGTCATGCGCGTGGAGGCGAACGGCGTCCGCGCAAAGAGGCTCGCAACCCCGATGGAGGAAGGCAGCGTGGATCCCGTGCAGGTTACCGAGGTGTTATTGGAGTTAATGTAGAGACCGGTCTGCGGGTAGGCCACGATGAGTTGCGTCTGGTTCACCGGAAACGGCACGGACAAAGACGCCACGATCGGCTGCAGCATCGGCCCCGCGCCGAGTTGGTGGAGATCCGCGCGGATCCCCGAAATCCGGAACGTCACGTTCCCGCTGTCCGGAGCGGTGGCGCTGAATCCGTTGAATGAAATGCCGCGGTTATTGATAAGGCCCGGAATCCCCGTGGATACCGGCCCCCCGCCGTAATCCACCGAGAGGGTCGCATCCTGCGTGAGGTTGCTGGAATTGACCCGGTTGGCGATCGTGACCGGGAGGAACACGGTCAGGTTGCCGGAAAACACCGACCCGGCGTTAGCGCCGGAACATTGCAGGATGATGTCACCCATCCGTTCGGTGAGCCCTTCGGCGCGCGCCAGGGTCGGCACGCTGGAAGTGGCGCACTGCCCGGAAGCGGGCGGCGTCTGGGCGTACGCTCCGCTGAAACTCAGGATGACGAGAACTGGCAGGGTTACCTGCCGGCTGAAAAAGGCCTGGGGTTTATTCAAAAGACACTCCTGGCGCTGGGTGTCCGGACGCGGTGGGGACAACCTCGCGTGACGATCCTTAGAGCACCGGAGGCGCCAAAAAAACCGGTCCCGCCGCTATCGGATCTTCAGGCGCTTTAGGAGATTGCGTTTACGCCCGCTGGCGCGAAGCGACACAGCCCCTGGGTCAATTGGCATCGGCCGCTACCAGTCGGAGTAAGCGGTCCCGTCCAGCCCCGTCTTGTCCGACCCGCTCTTCACGTCGAAAATGCCCGGCTGCGACTGGTCCACGCTCTGGCTGGCGTCTTCCATGATGGTCTTCCAGCTCTGGTTGGAGTTCGTCATGGGATCCATGGGAACGTCTCGGAGGTACCCCTCCGACACGAGGTCCTGCAAGGACTGCGGCGCTTTCATTTTGTCGTAGGTGTAGTTGTCGATCACGGTGCGCAGCGTGAAGAGGTTCTGCTTCAGCACCGCTTCCCTGGAACGGATGATCGTCCGGTTGTAGATGGGGATCGCCATGGTTATCAGGATCACGATGATGGCGAGCACCACCATAAGCTCGATAAAAGTGAAGCCGCGCATGCGGCGGAGTTTTTGTTTCACGGCTACCACTCCGAATACTGCTTCCCGTCCGAGGCCCGGTCCGAACTTTTGCTGTATACGTCGAACACGTTCTGGCCGCCCCACGTCATGGCCTTATAATCGTCCTGATCGCTGCGCAGACCCCACTCCGCCTTGCCGGTCACCGGGTCTTTGGGAATCTGGCGGAGAAAGCGCATCTTCGTCCCCTGGGCATTATTCAGTTTGACGCCCTCGACCAGGGTTTCCAGGTTCTCGGGGTAGTAGTTGGTGCCTTCCTTAACCTGGCCGAAATACCCCGCCACGGCCATATCGTGATACTTGTCGATGGCGTCGCGCATTTCACGGAGAGCGTTGACCAGGTCCCGCTCGCGCTCGGCTCTCACCTTCGAGCGCGCCAGCGGCACGGCCATGGCGGTCAGCAGGAACAGGATCGAAAAGGCCACGATCAGCTCCACCAGGGTCATACCGGCCCGGCGGCCGGGGACCGGGCGAGCCGCAACCGTGAGAGGGCGCGAAAAACCCCCAACCGCTCCGGGCGAAGCATGCCTTACCCGTACAAAACGCAGCCCCCATGTAGGGGCGGGGCACGCCCGGCCCGGCGGCGGGGCTGTTTTTTCCCCGGCCCCCGGCCGCCGGCCCCCC